>NZ_JAEKJV010000021.1:0-103702 GCF_017309175.1 Salipiger bermudensis
GCTGGCCCGATACGGCTGCGCTGTGTGAGGGCTACACCGCATCGGGCCAGCTACCCGGGCGCTCCAAGGGGGTCATTTTTGGATGCCGATAGGGGGTCACGATTGGCTGCCGATTGACACCATCCTCGGGTTTGACAGGGGAGGGGCTGCGACGGGATCGACATGGCCTGAGCCAGGGATCAAAGCAGCATGGATTTTCGTAAGGAAAACAGCACCGGTCTGCGCGGCAGAGGCAAATCCTCTGACGAGAAAGGCAGAACTATATGGTGCTTTTCAACACGGATGCGAGCTGCCCTTGCGAGATCGAACCTCCGAGCTCTTGCTCACCATGCGATCGCTCAACCAGCTGGTCCGAGATGCCACCCGCTCAATTGGTCTACGGAAGCTCGTTTCCATGTTCGACATCTGCCCAATGCTTGTTAACCGGCATACGGGCTGCCCGCTTTGCTATTTCTCCAATCTGGATTGGTCGAAAATCCCACTGGTCGACGCCGACATTTATGCTGTTTCGCGAGCCTGCCCATTGGTCGTGGACGTGGCCGAACAGCTGCAGGGCGCCTCTACGTGCGCCGTTCCAGGTGATCATCGGATAGTGGCACAGGACGAGGCTATGATCTCCGTCTTGTATCTCGGCCATGTACTCGGTGCTGGCCCAAGGGAGCGAGATTACTGCTTCGTCGTCGTGGTTGCCAATGATCAGATGCTTGCGGCCGGGCAGGCTGTGAAACCAGCTCTCAAACTGTGCCGTATCATCAGCGCGACCGAAGGCGAAATCTCCCAAGATCCAGAGGTCATCATCGTGCGCGACACAGCCCTGGAAGTTGGCGATCAGGGCCGCGTTCATCTCCGCGGTTGAGGCGAAGGGGCGCCTGCAGAAGTCGATGATGCGGTGGTGGCCGAAGTGCAGGTCGGCCGAATACCAGTTGGCCATACCTGTGCCCTCCGTGTTCGTCGTCCCTCAGTTTAGGGACGAGATCATACGGGCGCAAATGCCTGTCAGTTCAGAGGAATTGCGGACGGCGAAACGTTCGAAATCTCAGCAGATACCAGTCTTGCCCGAGCAAGGTGCCAAGTAGAACCGGATAGGTTCCAATCTTCGGCGAACGTCATACTTAGGAAGTACTGGCTGGGGTGGCAGGATTCGAACCTGCGGTACGCGGTACCAAAAACCGTTGCCTTACCACTTGGCTACACCCCAACCGTGGCGGCGGTATTACTGTAGGTGTTCGGGGGGCGCAAGACCTCAGAATGCAAAAAGTTCATCTCTTTTTCGCCTTACGTCGGGACAGCCCTCAGGCGGCCTCGGCGCGGTGAAAGGCGTGACGGCTGCGGCCCTCGCGTTTGGCCGCGTAAAGCGCTGAATCCGCCTGCGCCAAGAGCCCGGCGACTCCCGCAGGCGACGGATTGTCCGGATCGTGCAAAGCGATTCCGATGCTCGCCGAGACCTGGCAGGCGCCATCCTCGATCGGAACCGGCTCTTCGATTCGTGCAATCAGCTGGCGCGCCAGATCCGACAGCCGCTCGTGATCGGTCAGGCCCAGCGGCAGGATGACGAACTCGTCCCCGCCGATCCGCGCCACCAGATCATTCTTGCGCGTGAGATCCAGCATCGTCCGCGCGACCGCCTGCAGGACCCGGTCGCCGGCGGCATGGCCGCGGCTGTCGTTGACCTGTTTGAAGTGATCGAGGTCGAGATGCAGCACGGCGAACCGCTCACCGCCGCGGATCAGCCGCTGCAGGAGCTGATCCATCGCCCGCCGGTTGCCGAGACCGGTCAGGGGATCGGTGAAGGCCCGCTGCTCGGCGGCCTGCATGGCCCCCTGAAGCCGCCGGTTGAGCGTGCGCGACGATTCCATCGCCGCGCTCTTGGCCTCGACCAGGTAGAGCATGTCGATGGCAAGATCGGTGGCCGCAAAATCACTGCTCGTGAGCGCATGCCGGCGCACCGCCTCGACCACGCCGATTCCGAAGGAGAGATTGAGCACCGCGCCGCCGCGTCCGTCGGGCATCGCCAGCCCCTTCATGGCAAGCCCCGCCCGACCGCGAAGGCGAAGCTGCAACTTACGCCCCGCAAGCGACAGCAGCACGGGCAACGTGGCCACCGCGCGCGGACGGTAAATCTCGACCAACTGGGTGAAGGCCGCCCCCTCGCCCGCCCCTGGGCCGAGCACCTTGGCCAGCGTCGGGCCAAGCGACACGACCTGTCCATCGGCCCCGATCGCCATGTGAAGCGGCATCAGGGTCGCCATCGTCTCGGGCGGGAGGCTCACTGTCCCTCAACCGGCGAAGGCGGCGCGCCACCGAGGTCGAAACTCCGCCCGGCCGCGAAATCGGTCTGCACCACGGTGATCTCGATCCGCTCGCGACCTGCGCTCGCGCCCGAATGTCCAAGGATCACCAGCGCGCCGTAATCGTCGGCCATCGCCCGCAGCACGCCCACCAGCACGTGGCCGAGGCCGCGCGGATGGGTGCTGCCCGCCCGGCAGATCAGGTCGAACCCGCCACCCTCCCGGTCACAGAGTTCGAGCTCGGGAAGATCGAGGTCCGCCACGGCGAGCCGCGCCCGGCCCGGCAGATCCTCGAGCGAATGCAGGAAATCGATGAAGTCGAGCCCGCCATAGCGCATCAGCCGGCGCAAACCCTCGTTGTTGTGGTGGCTGATGAGATAGGTGCCGATATCCTCGAGGATCGCCTCACCGGGCTTGTCGAGGCGCTGCACCGCGGCGGCCAGCACCCGCTCGACCGTGGCCGGCTCGTAATCGAGCATCGCCTCGAAATCGGGGCTGTCGAGATCGGCGCGACGGGCGATCTCGGCCCAAGTGCCCAGCCCGTAGGTATCCTGCAGGAAACACTGAAGTGTCCGCGCCAGAAGCCCGTGCATCCGCTTTATCCGCTCTCTTCGCTTGCCTGTCGTTTCAGGCAGTGTCGGAGGGGGATATTAATATTGGCACAACAATTAGAATTTGCCGGAGATTCCTGGCACAGCCCCTGCGAAGCTCCGGCCCAGGGCGCGGCTCAGATCGCCGTCAACCAGCCCGGCAGATGGCCGACATCCGGCAGCACGGCATCGGCAAGCGGTGCGAGCCGGTCGGCGCCGATCGGACCGGTCAGCACGGCCACGGTCTGCATCCCGGCAGCCCGCCCCGCGGTGAGGTCGTGCGGGCTGTCTCCGACCATGACGATGCGGCCCGGCGCGAGCCCCAGCCGGTCCGCAAACGCGAGCAGAGGCGCAGGGTCCGGCTTGGCGCCAAAGCCGCTGTCGAAGCCGGCGATGAAATCGAACACGCCGCGGATCCCCGCATGACCAAGATGCGCATGCGCGACGCTCTCGGCGTCATTGGTCATAACGCCCAGCGCCAGCCCGAGCGCCTCGAGCTGCGCCATCAGAGGCACCAATGGCGCGGCCTCTACCAAAGGCGCCTCGGCGCCGCTGATTTCGAGATAGGCCTCGACCTCCGATGCACTGCGCCCTGGCAGCACCGACGCGAGACAGGCCGCGGCCTCGCGGTTGGTTCCGGCCACCACGGGGCTGTCGGCCCGGAAGCTCTGGGTCTCGAGATCGAAGCGCGCGGCCTCGGCAAGCGCCAAGAGCGTCGCCTCGCAGCCCTCGGACAGGTGCTGCAGCGCCTCACGGCCCCAGGCATTCCACGTGGCTCCGAACTCGAACAGCGTGCCATCCTTGTCGAACAGCACCGCATCCGCGCGCAGCCTCATGTCCAGTTCACCTCGCCACCGCCCGGCAGCATGGCCCGGGCCATGCGCGGGGTCTCGTAGGACAGCGACTGCGCGTCGCAGAAGCCGGAGATCCAAGCGTCGTCCATCAGGATGAAATCGAGAACCGCGACTTGGAAGACCGGATCCTCCAGCGCCTCGCGGAAGTCTTCTTGCGAGGCCCCGGTCGCGCCGAGAAAAACCGGCAGAAGCTCGTCATTGGTGGCCAGCCAGGCCACGGCCTGAAGCCCGACCAGTTCAGCGCTGTCGCGGGAAAGTGCCATGGGGACGCCTAAAATCCGAAAGAGATTATTAACCATTGTACGGGAAGACTTCCCGCCACAGGACGCGGGCGCCCCGGTGCCTGCGTAGCGCATGGTGGAAAAGGCTGCAATGACGGGAAAGGTGCTTATCGCCGATGGTCTCGCGACCCATCGCATCTCGCTGGCGGCGGCGCTGGACCGGGCGTTCTATGACGTGATCGTCACCGGCAGCGGCGCCGAAGCCCTGCGCGCGATGCGTCGCGAGCGGCCCGACCTCGTGATCGCGTCGACGGCCCTGCCCGATCTGGATCCGACGCGGTTCTGCGCCCGGGCGCAGGCGCTCGCGGGTGGCGGGGACATGCCGCTCATCCTGCTTGGTGGCGCGCTCACGCGCCCCGAGCGTCTCGCCCTGCTCGCCGCCGGTGCCGATGACGTGCTGAGCGCGCCGGTCGATCGGAGCCTGCTTCTGGCAGGTCTGCGCAACCGACTGCGGGCGCGCGCCGCCGATGCCGAACTGACCCTGCGCGACGACACCCGGCTGGCGCTGGGACTGGCCGAGGCCGCCGGCGCCGCGATCCAGTCCCCGGCGCGCGTGGCCCTGATCGAGATATCGGCAGAGCACGGTATCCCCCCGATGCTCGAACGCTTGCGGAGCCTTGTCCCGGACCGGATCGAGCTGCTTGCCGCCTCCGAGGCGCTACGCGCCACCGCCTCGCCGCCCGAGGCCTTCATCATCGTCGAGACCGGCAACCAGCCGCATGGCGGGCTGGCGCTGCTGACGCAGCTGCGCGCCAGTCCCAGCGCCCGCAACGCCGCCCTGCTCTATGTCGGCTGCGCCTCCCGGCCAAGGCAAGCTGCGGCGGCGCTCGATCTCGGCGCCGACGACGTGCTCATGGGGGCGCTCGATCCCGACGAGCTGGCGTTGCGCCTGCCGCGTCAGATTGCACGAAAACGCAACCGCGACCGGCAACGGGCCAACCTTCGTGACGGGGCGCAGGCGGCCCTCATCGACCCTCTGACCGGGCTCTACAACCGCCGCTACGCGCTGCCGCACGTCGCACGCCTGCTGGAGCGGGCAACCGAGCGAAGCCGTGGCTTCGCGCTTCTGCTGGCCGATCTCGACCACTTCAAGCAGGTGAACGATCGCTTCGGCCACGCGGCCGGCGACGTCGTTCTGCGCGAGGTGGCGCGCCGCCTGAACAGCATCCTGCGACCGTCCGATCTGGTGGCCCGCATCGGCGGAGAGGAGTTCCTCGTCACCCTGCCGGATGCCACCGCCGAAACCGCCCATGCCGTGGCGCAGCGGCTGCGCGCGTCGGTGGCGGCCCGCCGTTTCGCCCTACCCGGCACGCCCACGCGGCTGCCGGTCACCCTGAGCATCGGTCTTGCCCTGTCCGGGAGCGGTGCGGCGCCCGGGGCAGACGCGCTGCTGGAGCGGGCCGACCGGGCGCTCTATGCCGCCAAGGATGCGGGGCGCGACAGGGTCATGGCGTGGGCCGACCCGCACGACACCACGTGCCGGGCGGTCGGGGCCGCGCGGTGACCTTGCCCACGTCTCAGGGCTTGTTCTTGCGGATGCGCTTGCCGATCTCGCTGATCTTGTCTTCGAGCCGCTGGGCGTAGACCGCGCGCTGCTCCGGCGAGAGCCCCGCGACATACTCGACCAGCATCCGCTGCCCCTCTTCCTGCCGCCGCTCGGCACGGGCCCCCTGCCGGTCAAGCGTGGCGGCAAAGGCCGCCGGATCGAAGGGCTCGGTCCGCAATGTCTCGATCGCGGTCCGGTACTCGGCGAGGAAATCGCCCCGGGTGTCGCGCTGCCGCTCGATCCGGCCGCGCAGGCTGCGACCAAGCTCGCGGCGCTGATCCTCGTCGAGCGCATGGGTGTAAGGGAACACGAAATCGCGCCCGCGCGGCGGCCCGCCACGCTCCATGTCGGGGCGGTTGAAATAGAGCCCCGCAACCACGCCAACAACAGCCAGGTTGGCGGCCAGCGAGGCAAAGAGCAGGATGCGCATCCCGGCGGTCATCTTCGGGGTCTTGGCGTCTTCGGTCATGGCTCAGAGTCCCAGCATCGCGACATCGAACCCGCTTGCCGGTTCGAAGGTGGTGTAACTGTCAGAGGCGGCGGCGGTGGCTGTCGCGGCGGTCCACTCGGTCAGCCCCGTCGGCGAGACCGCCCCGAACCAGACCCCGGCGGCACAGGCCGCCGCCAGTCCGGCCACTGCGGGCCATCCGCCCAGCGCCGACATCAGATCGCGCAGCCGGACGCCGCGGCGCGAGCGCTCGGGGCTGACGGCGACCGCAGGCGCCTGCGGCGCGGGCTGCTCCTCGAGCGCCAACGCCTCCATGCGCGCCAGCCAGTCGCCCGACGGCGCCGGCGCCTCGGCGCGCCCCGCGTCGAACCAGGGGCCCAGCCCCGCTTCCTCTGCCTTGCGCTTGTCACTCATCGTCATATCCCAGCTCTGCGCGTCGGGCCCCGAGCAGGCCCTCCAACGCCTTGCGGCCCCGCGCGGTCAGACTTTCGACCGCGCGCACGCCTATGTCCATGATCTCGGCGATCTCGGGGTTCGAAAGCCCCTCGAGATGGCGCAGGATCACCGCCTGTCTCTGCCGCTCGGGCAGCGTGTCGAGCGCTGCCTGAAGCGCCGCGCCGCGCGCCGTCTCCTGCAGTTCCTGCTCGGCCGAGCGCGCCGGATCGGGAGGCTCGGCCACCGCGTCGAGATCGACATGGCCGCCGCGCGCCTTGCGGATCCGGTCGATGCACAGGTTCGACACCACACGGTAAAGCCAGGTCGAGACCTTTGCCTCGCCCGCGCGCCAGCCCGGCGCCGCGCGCCAAAGGCGCAGCAGCGCCTCCTGTGCCACGTCCTCGGCCTCGGCCCGGTCCTTCAGCATGCGCATCGCCACGCCGAAGGCCTTGGGCCCCAGACGCAGCGCAAGCGCCCGCGCCGCGGCAGGCTCGCCGGCCGCATAGGCCGCGAGCAGGTCCTCGTCACTGGTGTCGCTCATCGCGTCATATGGCATCCGGTCCATCCAATTGCGCTAGCCCGACCCGGGCCGCAACGCAACGGGCGCGGCGGCGGCACGGGGCCGCCGCCTGCCGTGTCAGTCCTGCGCCTCGGGCGCGGCTTCTGGCATCTGTGCCCCCGGACGCATCGGCGCCTGGCCGTCCGGGCCACCGCGTCCGCCGCCCTGATGCATCTGGTGCTGGTGCTTGCCGCCATAGCCGCCGGCGCGCATCTGATGCTTGCCGTCGCGACCGCCGCGATCGCGCATCTCCGAGCGACGCTCCTGCATCTTCTGCAGCATCCGCTGCTGCGCCTCGGCCAGCTCCTCGAGGCTCACCTCGCCATTGCCGTCTGCATCGAGACGATCGAACATCTGCTGCGGTCCGCGCCGGGAGCCCGCCTCGATCTCTTCAAGGCTCAGCATGCCGTCGCCGTCGGTGTCGAGGCGCTCGACCATGCGCTGCTGCCGCCGCTCTTCGCGGGCACGCTCCTGCGCCGCGCGGAAGGCCGCCAGCTCGTCGCCATCAAGCATGCCGTCGCCATTGGCATCGGCCTCGGCGAAGGCCGCGGCGGGGCCAACTGCGGACAGTTCCTCGGCGGTCACGACACCATCACCATCGGCGTCGAGGCTGCGGAACATCTCGAGCATCATCGGTGCCCGAGCCTCGCGCGCGCCCCCCTGCTGACCGGGCTGGCCCTGGAAGGCCATCGCCAGGCTTGCGGACCCCATCACCGCAAGCGCGGCACCGGTAAGAAGTTTGCTCATGCGTGTCATTTTCTGCGATCTCCTGTTATCGCGGGTCGCCGGCGCCCCATCGGCCGCCGATCTGTTCCTTTCACGCGCTGGCGCAGAGATCCCGTCGCAGATTTTTCACGGCCAATGATTTTCGCGCCCCCAGAGCGATGCCCTCGGTGCGCTTCAGCCGATGCGGCCCGCCGGCCCGGCGAAGGCTTCGGCGAGGAAGTCGATGAAGCTACGGGTCCGCGAAGGCACATAGCGACGCGCCGGGTAGACAAGAAATATGTCGGCATTGTCGACGCTGTAATCCGGCAGCAGCTCCATCAGCCGGCCCTCTGCGAGATCCTCCTGCACATCCCAGATTGATTTTAGCACCACTCCCTCGCCATGCAGCGCCCAGCTCTGCGTGACCTCGCCGCTGTTGCTTGCCAGCGTCGCCGGCACGCTCACCGAGCGCATCACGCCATCGATCTCGAACATCCACTGATCGAGCAATTGGCCGTCGCGTATCAGCACGATGCCGCGATGCTCTGCGAGATCGTCGGGCACCTGCGGTGCGGCACGGTTCTCGAGGTAAAGTGGAGCGGCGCAGACCACGCGCCGCGCCTTGAGCAGGCGGCGCGTGATGAATTCGCCCTTGGTCGGGCGACCGACTCGCAGTGCGCAATCGTATTCGCGCCATAGCAAGTCATCGCTTTCGTCGGAGAGCGTGAGTTGCACCGAGATCTGGGGGTATTTCCTTCGAAAGGCGGTGACCAGTGGCGCGATCTGGCGGCGGCCGAAGGACAGTGGCGCCGCCACCCGCAGCGCTCCGTTCGGACCAAGGCGGCCGGTGCGGATCTCGTCCTCTGCGTCCTCGAGCTCGCTCACCAATGGCGCGCAGCGCTCAAGAAAGCGCTCGCCGTCGAGGGTCAGTCGGCACTGCCGGGTGGTCCGGGTGAAGAGCCGCACCTCAAGCCGCGCCTCAAGCGCGGCGATGGCACGGGTCACCGAGGCTGGCGATATCTGCAGCTTCCGTCCGGCGCCAGCAAAGCTGCCCTCCTCGGCAGTGGCAATGAAGATCTTCAGTTCGGTGCTGTCCATAGCGGCTCCCTCCGGGTTCCATCAAAATCGCGCTTTAAGCTGCAACGGAGCATTTCATAATCCGGCGTAGTCGAAATTCTGTGGCGACTATGTCTTTTGGCAAGCCCCGGGGATGGTCCCTGACGGGCGCAATTGAAAGGAAACTCACGATGAAGATGTTCTTCGCCACCGCCGCCACTGCAGCCGTTCTTGCCAGCCCGGTTCTTGCCGATCACCACATGGAAACCATCCCTGCCGTCGCGGAAGAGGCCGGCGACTTCACCACGCTGCTGGCCGCCGTCGAGGCCGCTGGCCTTGCCGAGACCCTCTCGGGAGAAGGCCCCTTCACCGTGCTCGCCCCGACCGATGCAGCCTTCGAGGCGCTGCCCCAGGGCACCCTCGACGAACTGCTGATGCCCGAGAACAAAGACCAGCTGGTCGACATCCTGACCTACCACGTGATTGAGGGTGCGGTGATGTCGGGAGATCTCGACGATGGCATGACTGCCACCACGATCGAAGGCGGTGACGTCACATTCGATCTTTCGAGCGAACCGATGGTCAACGACGCCACCATCGTGATGCCGGATGTGGAAGCCTCGAACGGCGTGATCCACGCCATCGACACCGTGCTGATGCCTGAGGGCTGATCGTCCCTCTGGCATCTCAAAAACCATACGAAGCGCCCGGTCGAGCCCCTCGGCCGGGCGTTTTGTCATGGCGGGTCGCCCTTCCCGTCCCACGGCACGGGTTGCAGCGCAAAGGTGCACGCTCCACACTGCTTTGCGACATGGCGCCGCAAGGACAGTCTGCGCACTTCTGTTAGCGTAGAGCTTTCGTCACGCTTCGCGGGAGGAGCGAGGGAAACCGATGCAAGACACGACCACGACCCGTGAGGACGCCGCAGAGCCGCCCTCGGACGTCAGGACCACCGACCCGGCCGCCGCGCCGCTGGATGGTGCGCCCGACACCAGCGCCGATGCCGGCGAAGAGCGCGACGCCTGGCCCGCGGTCTGGCGCGGCTTTCGCGGGCGCTGCCCGAATTGCGGCTCGGGGCCGCTCTTGCGCAGCTATCTCAAGGTGCGGGACCACTGCCCCGTCTGCCGCCAGGAGCTGCACCACAACCGTGCCGATGACGGCCCGGCCTATCTCACGATCCTGATCGTCGGCCACATCATGGCCCCGGCGCTGCACATCGTCTTCGTGACGTGGCGTCCCGAGCCGCTGATCCTGATCACCATATTCTCCATTGGCTGCATCGGCTTGTCCCTCTATCTTCTGCCCAGACTGAAAGGGGCGATCGTGGGCTTCCAATGGGCCCGCCGGATGTACGGGTTCTAGACCCGAGGCACGGTCGGCCACACCGGCAGGAGACCAGATGACCCAGGACAAGACGGCAATCCGCAACGCGGCGACGGTGATCGTGATGCGCGACCGTGCCACTGCTCCGCGCATTCTCATGGGCCAGCGTGGCGCCAAGGCAGCCTTCATGCCGAACAAGTTCGTGTTCCCCGGCGGCGCCGTGGATGCCGAGGATGCGCAGGTGCCGCTGAGCCGCCCCCTGCCCGCGCTCTGCGAAACCCGGCTCGGCGAGGACAGCCCGGCGGGCCTCGCCCATCCGCTGGCCGTCGCGGCGATTCGCGAGCTCTGGGAAGAGACCGGGCTGATTCTCGGCGCGCGCGGAGACTGGGCCGAGCCGCCCGCCGACTGGCGCAGCTTCGCAGCCACCGGCCACGTGCCCGATGCCTCGGGGCTTCAGTTCGTGTTCCGCGCCATCACGCCTCCGGGCCGTCCCCGGCGCTTCGACGCGCGGTTCTTCCTCGTCGACGCCGAGGCGCTGGCCACCGATCCAGACGATTTCTCCGCCGCTTCGGACGAACTCAGCCACCTGCAATGGATCGGGCTCGACGCGCTGCGCAATTTCGACATGCCGTTCATCACCGAGGTGGTGCTGGCCGAGATCGCCGCCCGCGCCCACGAGGTCGGTCCGCCCGCCTCGGTGCCGTTCTTCCGCAACGATGACGAGGAAAGCCTGTTTCTGCGGCTCAACGGAACAGCGCTGCCGGACTGACCCGTCGCCTTGCCGTGCGCTCAGATAAAGCCGCGCCAGCGCAGCACGATCACCACCAGAGCGACCACGACGATGATCCCCGCCATGATGCTGGCGAGGACGCCGAGGATCCGCCCCTTGCGCTGATCGGCGAGATCGATCGCATTGAGATGACGCTCGAGCCGCCCCGCCGCGGCGCGGATCGACGGCGCGTCGAGGGTGCGCGCGAGCTTGGGGTGGTCGGCAAAGCGCCGCGCCTCGAGAATCCGGGTCAGATCCTTGCGCAGCTTGTGCGGCAGACGCCGCCGCGCCTTGGCGGCACGGGCGTCGAAATCGCCCCGGGTGAGCTTGAGCCGGCTCTCGAAGAGCCGGTCGAGCCGCCCCACCGCGGCCTTGGTTTCCTGTGCGCCATCCATCGACATGGGCCACAGATCTCCTGATTTGGCACGGCGGCGCAAGGGGGCGCGGGCACGGAGCCGGGCAAACCGCGCGGATCGGCAACACGGGCATTCCCTTTGCCCCGCCGCTCTCCTAGAAACGGGCCATGCTGAACACCATCTTGCACGGCACCGAAGGTGCGAAACCGCCGCTTCTCATCGTTCACGGCCTCTACGGCTCGGGGCGCAACTGGGGCGTCATCGCCAAGCGGCTCTCGGACGAGCGGCAGGTGATCGCGGTCGACCAGCGCAATCACGGCGACTCGCCCTGGACCGAGCGCCACGGCTACGAGGACATGGCCGGCGATCTGGCCGAGGTGATCGAGGCGCATGGCGGCAAGGCCGACGTGCTTGGTCACTCGATGGGCGGCAAGGCGGCGATGGTGCTGGCCCTGACCCGGCCCGAGCTGGTCAACCGCCTGATCCTCGCCGACATCGCGCCGGTGGCCTACGATCACAGCCAAATCCAGTATATCGAGGCGATGCGCGCGGTGGATCTCGACGCGGTCGAAAAGCGTTCGGATGCCAATGACCAGCTTGCCCGACACGTGCCCGAGCCGACGCTGCGCTCGTTCTTCACCCAGTCGCTCGACATCAAGGAAAAGCGCTGGAAGCTGAACCTCGACCTGCTGGCCGAGGAGATGCCCAAGATCATCGGCTTCCCGGAGGTCGAGGGCCGCTTCGACGGCCCCACCCTGTTCCTGTCCGGTGGCGAGAGCGACTACGTGACACCCGAGCACCGCCCCCGCATCAAGGCGCTGTTCCCCGAGTCGCGCTTTGCCAAGATCCCCGGCGCCGGCCATTGGCTGCATGCCGAGAAACCGCGCGAATTCGAGGCGGCGGTGCGCGCCTATCTGGCAGCCACGGACTAACAGTTTCAGGAAAACCGAAACTGTGCGGGCCGTTTCTCAAATGCGCACGCGCAAGGGTTGATCCGTTCGGCGTATGCGCCCTTTCTCCCGAGAGAAAGGAGTCCCGATGCCACCCGCGCTACTCTCCGACCAGAACGCGCAGATCGTCTTCGAGCCACGGCAACTGGCGCAAGGCCGGTGCGATCACCAGCTCCGAGACCAGCTTGCGCATGGTGCGCGCCACGTCGCGCGGCACCCGGTCGCTCCAGTCGGCAGCAGCAAACAGCGAGATGGTGCGCGCGAACGGGCTGAAGGGCAGCGGGTGCGCCTCCATCTGGTCATGGAAGCGCCCGGCCCGCATGTAGCCCAAGGGCGTCGTGATGCCCCAGCCGACACCGCGCGCCACCAGCGTCATCAGCGACAGATGCGCGCCGATCTCGAAGCGCTCGGGGAAATCGAGCTTCTGGCGTTTCAGATGCGCCTCGATCTGCCGCCCGATGAGCTGGTCACGATCGTAGCGCAGCATCGGCAGCCCGCCCATCAGCGCATCCGCGCCGCCCGCCTCGGCCAGCGCGCCCCGGGCACAGACGAGGATGAAGGGATCGCGCACCAGCGGGTACTCGACGACGCCGTCGGTGACTCCGCCGGCGCTGGCGGCGATGGCGATGTGGAGCTTGCGCTCGCCCATCGCCTCCGCGATCTCGTGGCTCGGCGCGGTGACCAGCTTGAAGCGGCAGCGCGTCATGCTCTCGGCAAGGATGGTGACCAGCTTCGGGGTCAGGTCGTTGTCGAAATCGTCGATCACCCCGAGGTTCAGTGTGCTGAGATGGGTCAGGTCCATGACCGTCAGCTCGTTCTGCGCCAGCCGCAGCTGGCTCAGCACCGACTGGGTGCGCAACAGAAACGAGCGCCCGGCCTGCGTCAGCCGCATCGGGCGGCGGCCGTGATCGACCAGATCGGCGCCGAGCGCGCTCTCGAGGTTGCGCATCTGCTGGCTCACGGCGGGCTGGCTCAGCCCGGTCATCTCGGCTGCCTGCGCCACCGAGCCGGTCGCCGCCAGCGCCTCGAACACCTCGAGCCCGCGCAGCGTCACGCCCTTCATCACCATCGGTTCTCTCCCGCCCCGACGCGGCCGGACCGCGCCCCAGATATTCACCTTTTGTGAAACTCCCTCCCCTCAAGGTCAAGCGTTGCCGTCATGTCCCAAGCCTCCCAGATCCAGCAGCTGAAACCCGCCCCCGGCCTGCCGCCGCAGAGCGCCGCCGACATTTCCGACACCGTGGCGATCATGCTCGCCCGGCTGCGCACAGGGCGCGAGGATGCCGCGCGGGACTATGCCCGCCGCCTCGACGGAACTGACCGCCCCCCCGAGATCACGCCGGAGGCGCTGGTCACGGCGCAGCGCCGGCTGCCGGTGACGCTGGTCGAGGACATCGCCTATGCCCACGCCAATATCCGCGCCTTCGCCGAGGCACAGCGCGCCTCGATCACCGAGTTCGAGACCGAGCTGCGCCCCGGGCTCTTCGCCGGACAGACGCTGATCCCGCTGGGCTGCGCCGGGGCCTACGTGCCCGGCGGGCGCTACGCCCATATCGCCTCGGCGCTGATGAGCCTGACCACCGCCCGCGCCGCCGGGGTCGAGAATGTGATCGCCTGCACGCCGCCCGGCGCCGAGGGCCCGCACCCGGCGATCCTGCACGCCATGCACGTGGCCGGCGTGGACCGGGTGCTCGCCATGGGCGGGGTGCAGGGGATCGCGGCGATGGCGCTGGGGCTTTTCGACCTGCCCGAGGCCGACATCCTCGTCGGGCCCGGCAATGCCTTTGTGGCCGAGGCCAAGCGCCAGCTCTTCGGCCCGATCGGCATCGACATGGTGGCGGGCCCCACGGATTCGATGATCCTCGCCGACGCCACCGCCTCCGCGCAGACGGTGGCGCTCGATCTAGTCAGCCAGGCAGAGCATGGCGGCAATTCCCCGGTCTGGCTGGTCACGACCCACAGGCCGCTCGCCGAGGCGGTGCTGCGCGAGGTGCCCCGCATCATCGCCACCCTGCCCGAGCCCAACCGCAGCGCCGCCGCCGAGGCCTGGGCGGCGCTCGGCGAGGTCATGCTGGCCGAAAGCCGCGAGGCGATGGCGGCGCAGGCGGATCTCTATGCGCCCGAGCACCTGCACGTGCAGGCCGCCGATCCCGACTGGTGGCGCGGGCGGCTGCGCGCCTATGGCTCGCTGTTCCTCGGGGCCGAGACCACGGTGGCCTTCGGCGACAAGGCGGCCGGGCCGAACCACGTGCTACCCACCGGCCGTGCGGCGCGCTATACCGGCGGGCTCTCGGTGCACAAGTTCCTGAAATGCGTGACCTGGCAGCGGGTCGAGGAACAGGCCCTGCCGGATCTCGCAGGGGCCAGCGCCGGCATCGCCCAGGCAGAGGGCATGGAGGGCCACGCCCGCGCCGCCGAGGCACGACTGCCACTCGGGCGCGCCCGCAGCCCGCGGGCGGCGGCTGGGGCGTAGGATCCGAGCCAAGACGTTCAAGCGCGCGCGACGCCCCAGGACCAAAGCCGCAGCCAGCCCGGCCTGTCAGACGTGCGCGGCATGCTCGACGTTGATCGACCAACGCCGGGCCCGTGCATAAGCTGCTGCGGCGCCTCCCCGCTGGGGGGCGCCTCCCAGAGTAAGCTGTCCGTGGATCAGAGCCCGGTGCACATGCTCTCGGCGCGGTTCACGAAGGCGCTGTAGCGCTTCCAGAATTCCTCGTCGCGGGCGCGGTCCGACTGGCGCACCTCCTGTGCCTCGTGGGGATCGTCGTAGAAGCGCACCATGCGGCGCTGATCGCTGCCGCTCAGTTCGACATCCGCCGCCGCCTGGATACAGCCGCACAGCTGGGGATTGCGGGCGCTGCGCTGCGAGCTGTTGCACGCATTGCTCACCGGTCCGCTGGCCATCCGCACCACGCGATAATCGTTGGACGATCCGCCGCCGCCACCACAACCGGCCACGAGGGCCAGCGCCAAAACACAGGAAATCGCTTTCATCCGCCTGTCACCTTTTCCGCTCGGCGCTCCCCCGGGCTTGTCGCCCTGCTCTGTCGGGAGCTTTTGCGACAAGATGCCCGAAACCGTGCACGGTTTCAATTCACCAGCCCGTCAGAAGCGCTGTCGACCCGGCCGGCGGGCGCGCCCTGCTTCAGTCTGTGGCGGGGCAGCGCCAAAAGACCCGCCCAAGGCCCACAACTCACCTTGACCGGCCAGCGAAACACCCGCATATCCAGCAAATCATGACCGATCTCGCGCATATCCGTAACTTCTCCATCGTTGCCCATATCGACCACGGGAAATCCACCCTGGCCGACCGGCTGATCCAGCTCACCGGCACCGTCGCCGAACGCGACATGCAGGAGCAGCTTCTCGACTCGATGGATATCGAGCGGGAACGCGGCATCACCATCAAGGCCAACACCGTCCGCATCGAATACCCGGCGCAGGACGGGCAGACCTACGTGCTGAACCTGATCGACACGCCCGGCCACGTCGACTTCGCCTACGAGGTCGCGCGCTCGATGCACGCGGTCGAGGGCTCGCTGCTGGTGGTCGACGCGACCCAGGGCGTCGAGGCCCAGACCCTGGCCAATGTCTATACCGCCATCGACGCCGATCACGAGATCGTGCCGGTGCTCAACAAGGTCGACCTGCCCGCGGCCGAGCCCGACCGCGTCAAGGAGCAGATCGAGGACGTCATCGGCATCGACAGCCAGGATGCCTGCCTGATCTCGGCCAAGACCGGCGTCGGCATCCCCGACGTGCTCGAGGCCATCGTCAAGCGCCTGCCCGCGCCCACCGAGGGCGACCGCGACAAGCCGCTCAAGGCGATGCTGGTGGATTCGAAATACGACCAGTATCTCGGCGTGATCTGTATCGTTCGCATCATCGACGGCGTGCTGAAAAAGGGCGACCGCATCCGCATGATGAAGACCGGCGGCACCTACGATGTCGACGATGTCGGCGTCTACCGCCCGGCGATGACCAACGTGAAAGAGCTCGGACCCGGCGAGATCGGCTATCTCAACGCCTCGATCAAGCAGGTCCGCGACACCCGCGTCGGCGACACCATCACCCACGAGAAGAAGCAATGCGCCGAGCCGCTGCCGGGCTTCAAGCCGTCGGTGCCGGTGGTGTTCTGCGGCCTGTTCCCGGTCGATGCCAACGACTTCGAGGACATGCGCGACGCCATCGAGAAGCTGGCGCTCAACGACGCCTCCTTCACCTTCGAGATGGAGACCTCGGCGGCGCTCGGCTTCGGCTTCCGCTGCGGCTTCCTCGGGCTTCTGCACCTCGAGGTGATCCGCGACCGGCTCGAGCGCGAGTACAACATCGAGCTGATCACCACCGCGCCGTCGGTGATCTATCACCTCTACACCAAGGACGGGGAGCGCCGCGACCTGCACAACCCCGCCGACATGCCCGACATGTCGACCGTGGACCATATCGAAGAGCCGCGCATCAAGGCCACCATCATGGTGCCGGACGAGTATCTCGGCGACGTGCTCAAGCTCTGCCAGGAGCGCCGGGGCCTGCAGCTCGATCTGACCTATGTCGGCGGCCGGGCGATGACGGTCTATGACCTGCCGCTCAACGAGGTGGTGTTCGACTTCTACGACCGCCTGAAATCGGTGACCAAGGGCTATGCGTCCTTCGATTACGAGATGATCGGCTACCGCGAGGACAACCTCGTGAAGATGTCGATTCTGGTGAACGACGAGCCGGTCGATGCGCTGGCGATGATGGTTCACCGCGAGCGCGCCGAGATGCGCGGTCGGGCGATGTGCGAAAAGCTCAAGGAGCTGATCCCGCGCCACATGTTCAAGATCCCGATCCAGGCGGCGATCGGCGGCAAGGTCATCGCGCGCGAGACGCTGTCTGCGATGCGCAAGGACGTGACGGCCAAGTGCTACGGCGGCGACGCCAGCCGGAAGAAGAAGCTTCTCGAGAAGCAGAAGGCCGGCAAGAAGAAGATGCGCCAGTTCGGCAAGGTCGAGATCCCGCAGGAAGCGTTCATCTCGGCGCTGAAGATGGACAGCTGAGGTCTTCGGCCTCGGTTTGGATTTGCGAAGGGGTGCCCACGGGCGCCCCTTTTTTTTTTGGCGACAGGAGCAATCGTCCTCAAGCATGGGCGAACGGCTGAACGTCGTGCGCGCGGAATAAAGACCGCAGGCCAAGGCCCAATCGCTGGCCCGCCCCCCACGATGGCGATCGCGCGGCTTCACAAACGATGTTGTGTGAAACCAATGAAAAAGCCGCCCCGAGGGGCGGCTTTCCCGTTTGTCAGACTGTCAGTCCCGGATCATTCCGTCATGGTCTCTGCGCCGCCCTGCTGGCGGGTCTGCAGCATCGCGAGGATGCGCTCGTTGAGTTCGGGGTTGGTCTGGGCGGCCTGACCGATCTCGTTGTAGGTCTGCACGTCCATGCCCTCAGTCTCCTCGACCGCGTTGGCCATCTCCTGCTGTGCCTCCTGCACCAGCGCCTGGCGCTCGGCATCCTCGGGCGCGGCCTCGATCTGGGCCATGTAGTCCTGCTGCACCGCCTGCACTTCCATCGCCGCATCGACGAAGGAGGTCAGCTCGTCCTCGCTGAAGCCTGTCGACGGGGTCTCGGGCATGGTGTCGGGCGCGGCCTGAGCCGGCGCCTCGGTGGCGGCAGGATCGTCCTGCATCGTCTGGGCCATCACCGGCGCGACGGGCGCGGCGACGAGGGCAGCAATGACGGTGGACTTGAGAAGCATACCGTTGAGTTTCATGACGTCTCCTTCCGGGGGTTCCGGTTGTCTGTGTCGTCGGGCGCAGGGGCATCCCGCGCCGTCTTCCCAGAGCTATGCAGCCTGCCCCGACGCTTCAAAGGGGGAACGCACGCGCGACATGATAGACAGCGAGGTCTTGCCGGAACCGGCCCTTCGCGCTGGCGGCGCCCCGCGCACCCGGCTTGACGTTTCGACCTGCGACCCCACGCGCGAGGGACGCCGCTCCCGGCACCGTCGGACCGCCCCGCAAGGAAAGGTTCCGTTGACGTTGCGTGCGTTGAGCCAATCCTTGCCGGAGACCGCTCACGCGCCGGCATGTTCCTGCAAACATGTCGAAAAATCCGCAAATCCGTCGCTGTTCCGCAACAGCAAAATCATGTGACCGGTGCGTGTGGAGCGGATCGCCCGCCCCGTGGTTATGTCCCCAGTCGCCGCACCGGACCTCCCCCGGATCGGCGCGAGACACAAAAGCAATGGAGCAGAAGACATGACCTTCAAACCGCTCATCCTCGTCCCCTTCCTCGCCACCCCGGCCTTCGCGGGTTCTCTCGATCAGACCCCGGTCGAGCCCGCGCCGGTGGCGCCCGTCGCCCCTGTCGCGTCGCCGGTCACCGGCGACTGGACCGGTCCTTCGGTCGGTGTTCAGCTGGGCTACGGCTATGCCGATCCTGACGGCCCCGAAGAGGAGACCTCCGACGGCGCGGTTTACGGCCTCAACGCCTATTACGACCACGATTTCGGCAACTGGATCGCCGGTGCCGGCGTGGAATACGAAGGCGCCGATATCGACCTCGGCGAGGCAGGTGACCTCGAGAGCATGGCGCGCGTCGGTGGCCGCGTCGGCTATGACCTCGGCACGACCATGGTCTACGGCCAGGGCGGCTATGCCCGCGCTATGACCGATGGTGGCAGCCTCGATGCCGGCGATTCCAACGGCTACTACGTGGGCGTCGGGGCCGAGACCTACGTGGCCGACAACGTCACCCTCAGCGGCGACGTGAAGTACAACGAGTTCAGCGATTTCGACGATGACGACCTCGAGATCGGCGCAACCACCGCGACTGTGGGCCTGAACTACCGCTTCTAAGCGCCCACGCGTCTGAAGCGCACATGAAAAGGGCCGCGTCCGGGATCCCCGGGCGCGGCCCAATGCTTTTCAGCTTCCCCGTCCGCCTTGCAACGGGCGGGCCGGTACGGCTCAGCTGTCGCCGGCGACGGTCGGCGTGGCGCTCGACGCGGCGGTCGGAACCGACCAGCCCTTGCCGGCAGCCACCTGAAGCGACGCCCAGCTGGTGGCGAGATCGCGCACGCTCGAGGCCAGCGTCAGGCGTGCGCTCGAGAGCGCGCGCTGCACGGTCAGCAAGTCGAGCAGGGTCGTGGTGCCGCCGCGATAGGTTTCGCGCGACAGCTCGACCACGCGCTCGTTCGAAGCGACGCTGCGCTGGTAGCCCGCCACGGCGCGACGGTTGCGCAGATAGCTGGTCTGGGCGCTTTGCACCTCTTCCACGGCGTCAAGCACCGAGGAACGCCACTGCAACTCCGACTGCTCGGCCTGCGCGGCCTGCTGGTCACGCTGGGCGCGCAGCGCCGGCTGGTTCAGCACCGGCAGAACCACCGACGGGCCAAAGGTCCAGGAGTTGAAGCCCTCGGTACGGGTGATCGTGCCGCCCAGCGTCAGCGACGGGTAAAGCGCCGCCTCGGCAATGCCGATCTCGGCGGTGGCGGCGGCGAGGTTGCGCTCGGCGGCGCGCACGTCGGGGCGGTTGCGCACCAGGTCCGCAGGTACGCCGACATCTGCGCCCGAAGCGGGACGCGGCTGCGCGGCACCACGCTCGAGGCGGTCCTCGATGCTCTGCACCGGCTGCGCCAGAAGCGTCGCGATGGCGTAGGTGGCCGAGTAGAACCCGGACTCCAGCCCCGGCAGCGACGCGAGGTCGGCATCGAGGCTGGCCTGCGCCTGCGCCTCGTCGAGTGCGGTGGCCGCCCCCGCCTCGCGCTGGCTCTGCACCAGCGACAGGGTCTCGCGCCGGGTCTCGATCGTCTGACGGTTGATCGCGAGCGCGTTCTGGAAGTAGCGCATGTCGATATAGTTGGTCACCAGCGACGAGAGGTAGGCCAGCCGGGCAGTGCCGACGCTCAGCTCTGCCGATTGCAGCGCAGCGAGCGCCGCTTCGCGCGAGCGCCGCTCGCCGCCAAACAGGTCGAGCACGATCGCAGGGTTGAACGACCCCGAGTTGGTCGCGGTGTTGTCGACGACCTCGTTGCCGGAAATGCTCCGCTGTGCAGAGAGGTTGCCGCTCACCAGGCTCGGAAGGCCCGTCGCCCGGGCCACGGCCTGTGCTTCCGCCACCCGCGCGACCGCAGTCTGGATGTCGAGGTTCTGGTCGAGACCGGTCTGCACCAGCTCGTTCAGCATGTTGTCGTTGAAGGCACGCCACCAGTACTGCTGGGCCGCCTGCCCGATCGGCTGGGCGCTGCCTTCGGCAAAGGCCACGGCGAGGGTTTGGCTCGGGGCTTGATACTCGGGCCCGACGGTGCAGGCCGCGAGTCCCAATGTAAGGGAAAGTAGGGCTGTTTTTTTCGGGGTCATCTGCTCGATACTCTGGAACGCGTTGCCGACAGTATTTGCATGATTAAAGCATAAAAGGCAGGGACCAAGAAAATCCCGACGAAAGTTGAGGCAATCATGCCACCAATCACCCCGGTGCCGATGGCGTTCTGGGCCGCGGCCCCTGCCCCGCTGGCCGTGGCGAGCGGGACGACGCCAAGGATGAAGGTCAGCGCGGTCATCAGGATCGGCCTGAGGCGCAGGCGGGCCGCCTCGACCGCGGCCTCGGTGATCGAGCGGCCCTCGCGACGCAATTCCTCGGCGAATTCGACGATCAGGATGGCGTTTCGCGCCGCCAGACCGATGGTCGTCAACATGCCTACCTTGAAGTAGACATCGTTGGACTGGCCAAAGGCCCAGGCCGCAAGCAACGCCCCAAGAACCCCGACCGGCACAGCGAGCATCACCGAGAACGGAATCGACCAGCTCTCGTAGAGAGCGGCGAGGGCGAGGAAAATCACCAGCGCCGAGATGGCGTAGAGATACGGCGCCTGATCGCCGGACTGCCGCTCCTGGTAGCTGATTCCGGTCCAGGCGCTGCCGTAGCCGCCATCAAGGCCGGCGACCATCTCCTCCATCGCATCCATCGCCGCCCCGGAGCTGACGCCGTTCGCCGCCGAACCGGAGATCTCCAGCGCCGCGGTGCCGCCGTAGCGTTGCAGAGACGGTGCGACGGGCTCCCAGTCGGTGGTCATGAAGGCCGAAAACGGCACCATCTCTCCGCTGGCGTTGATCGCGTACCACTTCATGATGTCCTCGGGCTGCATCCGGTGCTCGGGCGCGGCCTGCACGATCACCGGGCGCAGCGAGGCGCCGAGGACGAAATCGTTCACGTCGGAGCCGGCGAAGATCACCGACAGCATGCTGTTCACCGCCGACAGCGAGACGCCGAAGCTCTCGGCCTTTTCCTGGTCGATGTCGATTCGCAGCGCGCTGTCCTCCTCGGTGCCGCGGGCATCAACATTGGTCACCAGCGCGTTCTCCTCGCCCAGCGCCACCAGCTGCTCCGCCGCGGTCTTGAGCGCCTCGGCGCCGTTGCCGGCCTGGTCGATGAGATACATCGAGAAGCCGCCGGTGTTGCCGAGGCCCGGGATCGCGGGAGGCTGCATGATCATCACCCGCCCCGCCCGGTGCCCGGCAAAGCGCGCGTTGGCGCGGGCCGAGACATTGGCGGCAGAGAGCGCGGGATCGTCCTGACGCGCCTCGAAGTCGCGCAGCTTCACGAAGACCATCGCGCTGTTCTGCCCGCTGCCGCCGAAGCCGAAGCCCAGCGCCGCGAAGGTCGCCTCGACCGCCTCGCCCTCCTCTTCAAGCAGATAGGTCTCGACCTCCTTGACGGTTTCCAGGGTCTGCTGCGAGGTCGCCCCTTCCGAGAGCGACACCATGGTGATCAGGACGCCCTGATCCTCGGTCGGGATGAACGAGCTCTCGAGCCGCTGGTTCAGCCACCACGCGCCACCCAGCACCAGCGCCAGCACGCCCAGCATCAGAACCGGTGCGCGCAGGCTCGCCTCGACGCCCCGGCCATAGGCATTGGTGACGCGGTCGAGGCTGCGGTTGAACCAGCGCGCCGGTGCGAAGCGGATCATCTCGTCGCGCGGGCGCAGCAGCTTGGCCGACATCGGCGGCGACAGGATGATCGCCACCAGAAGCGACAGGGTCATCGCCGTCACCATGGTGATAGAGAACTGCCGGTAGATCACACCGGTAGAGCCGCCGAAAAACGCCATCGGCAGGAACACCGCCGCCAGCACCACGTTGATGCCGAGAAGGGCCGAGGTGATCTGCCCCATGCTCTTCTTGGTGGCCTCCCGGGCCGAAAGCCCCTCCTCGTCCATGATGCGCTCGACGTTTTCGACCACCACGATGGCATCGTCGACCAGAAGGCCGATGGCCAGCACCATGGCGAACATGGTCAGCGTGTTGATGGTGAAGCCGGTGGCATAGAGCACCGCGAAAGTGCCCGAAAGCACCACGGGCACTGCGATCAGCGGGATCAGCGTGGCGCGCCAGCTTTGCAGGAAGACAATCAGCACGAGGAAGACCAGCACCACCGCCTCGATCAGGGTGTGATAAACCTGTTCGATCGACAGCTCTACGAAGGGCGAGGTGTCGTAGGAGATGCGGAACGCGACGCCCTCGGGCAGCGTGTTCTCGAGCCGCGCCATCGTCGCCTTGACCGCATTGGCGGTGTCGACGGCATTGGCGCCGGTCTCGAGGTTGACCCCGAAGCCCGCGGCGTTGAGACCGTTGAAGCGCGAGTCGCCGCCGTAGCTCTCCTGCCCGATCTCCACATCGGCCACGTCGGCCAGCCGTACGGCGCCGCCATCCTCCTCGGTCTTGAGCAGAATCCGCTCGAACTGCTCGACGCCGGTGAGCTGGCTCTGCGCGGTGATGGTGGCGGTGAATTGCTGCCCCTGGACCGTGGGTTGCTCACCCAGCGAGCCGACAGAGACGGTGGTGTTCTGGTTCTGGACCGCCGCG
Organism: Salipiger bermudensis; assembly: GCF_017309175.1. Lineage (NCBI taxonomy): Bacteria > Pseudomonadati > Pseudomonadota > Alphaproteobacteria > Rhodobacterales > Roseobacteraceae > Salipiger > Salipiger bermudensis. The sequence goes on from NZ_JAEKJV010000021.1 coordinate 23,005, forward strand.
ACCACATCCGACGGGGTCAGCTGGTAGCGCGCCAGCGCCAGCGGCTTGAGCCAGATGCGCATGGCATAGCCCGAGCCGAAGACGTTGATGCCGCCCACGCCGTCGGTACGCTGAATCGGCCCCTCGACGGTCTCGCTCAGGATGTCGCCCAGTTCGAGCGTCGAATGCGCGCCATCGGTCGAGACCAGCGCACCGACCATCAGGATCGACGAGGTCGAGCGGCGGATGCTGACACCCTGGCTCTGCACCGCCGAGGGCAGCTGGCTCTCGACCTGGCTGACCTTGGTTTGCACCTCGTTCTGAGCATCGATCGGATCGACGCTGTCATCGAAGGTCAGCGACAACGAGGCCGAGCCCTGGGAGGAGCGCGCGGTCATGTAGATCATGCCCTCGAGCCCGGTCATCGAATCCTCGATCACCCGGGTGACGGAGTTCTCGACCGCCTCGGCGGTGGCGCCGGGATAGCTGGCCGAGACGCGCACGGTGGTGGGGGCGATGTCGGGATACTGCGACACCGGCAGGGAGAGGAAGGACCACGCTCCGGCGAGCATGGTCATGAGCGCCAGCACCCAGGCAAAGACCGGGCGGCGAATAAAGAACGTTCCCACTGTCTCAGCCCTCGTCCGCGCTGTCCTGGACCTCGGTCACGACCCCGTCCTCCGAGATCGTCACCGGCAGCGTGCTCACCGCCGCGCCGTCCTGCAGGTTGCTGAGCCCGTCGACGATCAGGCTCTCGCCGGCCTCCACACCCTCGGTCACCACCCAGGCATTGCGGTAGCTGCCCTGATCCTCGAGCACACGCTCCTCCGCAAGGCCGTCCACGGCCACGAAGGCGGTCAACTCGCCGTTCGAGGCGCGCGAGGTGGCGCCTTGCGGCACCAGCACCGCCTGAATCGTGCCGATCGTGATGTCGACCCGCAGGTACTGGCCCGGCATGATGCGGCGCTCGGCATTTTCGAAGCGCAGGCGCATCTCGGTGGTGCCGGTGGTGGTCGAGACAGTGGTGCCGGGCGACACCATTTCGCCCTCACCGGAATAGGTGTCGCCGGTCTCGAGCTCGAGATTGATCTCGAGCCGGTCGCCGCGCTGCAACGAGCCGGTGTCGAAACGGTTGCGGATCTCTCCGACGCGGCGGCTCGATTCGGCCACATCGACATAGATCGGATCGAGCCGAGTGACCGTGGTAAGCGCGTCGGTCTGGTTCTCGGTCACCAACGCCCCCACCGAGACGGTCGGCACCGTGGCGTAGCCCGAGATCGGCGAGGTGATCTCGGTGCGTTCGAGATCGAGCCGCGCCACCTCGAGAGCCGCCTGCGCCGAGCTGCGATCGGCCTCGGCCTGCTTCAGGGAGACGCGCGCGGTGGCCATATCCTCGGCGGTGACGCCGGTACCGAGCAGGTTCTCGTAGCGGGTCACCGTCTCCTGCGCCGCATCGACCGAGGCCTGCGCCAGATCGACGGCGGCCTGCGCCGAGGCGACATCGGCGCGGTAGGTGTCGTCCTCGATGCGAAAGAGCACGTCGCCCGCCGCGACAGGGCGACCCGACTCGTAGACGATCTCCGAGATCATCCCCCCGACCCGCGGCCGGATATCCACCTGCTGGTAGGCCACGGCGCGGCCCGGCACGGTGGTGGTGAAGGGCACCGGCTCGCGCTCCAGCGTGATGACCCCGACCTCGGTCGCCCCTCTCCCCTGGGCGCCTCCGGCCTGTTGTGCGCTGCTGTCTCCTCCCCAAGACGACAAGATGACTGTCGCCATGGCAAATCCTGCAAGCCATGACGGGCGATAGACGCAAGCTCGGTGCATGAAACCTCTCGTTCGATTGTCTCGAGTTCTGCTCAACTGGTCTAACACGATGCAAAGGCCAGTTTCCGTCGCATGTTTCGAAAAGAATCTTAACACCGCAGCGCAAGCCTGCCCTCCTGTGACGCACTGCTTGCAAAACCGGCCAATGCATTCCACATTAGAGATGTAACGGTCTCGAGAGGCGCTTTGCGCTTGCCATCGGACCGATGTGAGATACCTTGCCTTCAAGAGGAAGGAGACTTCGCAATGCCCCGTTTGATCCGTCTGTACATCCTTCAGATCCTTGCCGGCTTCGGCCTGTCGACCGTATTCGTCGGCATCCTGCTCTGGCAGAACGTCGCGAATCTCTACCATCTCGTCACCCATACCGAGGCCGGTCTGCTGGCCGTCTTCCTGCTCTGGCTGTTCAACGGGCTGGTCTTTGCCGGTGTCCAGTTCGCCATCTCGGTGATGCGCATGCAGGACAACGGCACGCCCCCGTCCGGTGGCAAGCGCGACATGGTGCTCGACTACCAGCCGGTACGCGTGCCGGTGGATCAGGCGCCCCGCAACCAGCTGACGCGTCGCCGTCACTGAGCCTAAACGTCACGGTCCCGTTATCTGGAGACGGAAAAAGCGCCCCATGGGGCGCTTTTGTCTGTTCTGGCCATATGGCCTTGGGCTTAGACAGGAACAATGACAGTTTGGTAACGTTGTTTCATCCTACGGTGCCGGTGCGCGCGTCCTCGGATGCCGCCGGCCGCGGCCCGCACGGTGCGGCGACCGCAGCCGACAATCGACCGATCACAACGAAGAGGACCTCCTCCTTGCAAGCTCAGACGATTGCCTTCCTGATCATCGTGCCCTTCGCACTGGCCTTCCTCTACGCATGCATCCACGAATATCTGAGATACCGCACCGAGGGCCGCGCCAGCTACGGGCTGGTCTACAATGAAGAAACCGGCACCACGCATGTCACCGGGATCCCCGAGCACGAAGAAGCCTACGATCCCGTGGATTACGATCCCAACGACTACAACGACCCCGAGATCAACCGGTCGTCGGACGACGAAAAGACCTGAGATCGCCCCGCTGAACAGCATGAGGATCGCGCCGCAACGCTTTGAGGGAAAAGCCCTTCAGGCCTTGTGGGCGACACGCGAGCAACCGAACTTGGAACAGGCCGGTTTCCCGTCCGCCAATAGCGAGCAGGCAGGCACATCGCGCCTGTCGATCAGGTGAGCTCGGAGGGAAAGCGGCGGGAACCACACCAACCGTGGGGTTATCTCATTCCCGAGGACCTGTATATACAGGTGGGCGTCAGGTAACCGGACCAGGGCCCGGACAGAGCCAACTCCCTCGGAATTGCTTAAGGCCACCGGAATGCAACCATGAACGAGAAGGGCAGAACCCGCCTGAGCGCGAGATAGTCGCGACCAGCCGGTTCGGCAAGGGCTTGCTGCGAATTCAGCCTTCTTCGACCGTCACGAAATTGTAACGCTCCAGCTCTTCCGGCAGCAGCAGGTAGATCTCGTCCGAGGGCGTGGTCAGCGCGTGGCTCATCACCAGCGGGTCGATGCCCATCTCCTCGAGATAGATCATCACTTCGCCCTGCCCGCGCTGGATGTCCTCGACCGCCACGAAGGCCGGGAGAATGGTGCTCTTGCCGAAGTAGTGCTGGTGCACGCCCACCGAGGCGCCCTCCTCGATGTCGCGGCGCGCACCGCCCGCAAGCAGATAGGGGCAGGCCGAATAGCAGATTTCGCCGCGCAACATCCGCGTCCCGATACCGGCCTCGCGCAGGTGCCGGCCAAGCTCGAGCGCATCGCCCACCGAGCCGCCGGGGCTTTGCAGAACCAGCGTCTCGACCGCCGGATCGGCCGCCTCGATCAGCCCGATCACGCGCGCGCCATCGCCCGGCGCGATGGCCCCCTCGAGCCGCCATTCCCCGCCGGTGCCGGTCTCCGTCAGCGTGAGCCGCTCGGGCAACTCACCGGCATCGCGCGCCGGGTCGAGCGGTGGACGCTGACGCGACGGATCGAAGACCCGGCGCTGATCGCCCGGGCGCACCGGCTCGGACAGGCGCGGCGCCGCGGGGGTCATGCTGGGCAGGCGAAAGCCGTTGGCGCGCATGTCGCCCAGAACGAGGAAGGCGCCGATGGTGATCTGGAAGGCGAGGATGCCGGTCAGCACCCGCCCGACCGTCAGCCCGCGCATCAGCTGCCCGCGCCCTTGAGCCGCGCCACATCCGCTTCGCGACGAGTGGGCGATGGGTCTGGCGACTCAGCCTCCTCCGCCGCGGGCGAGACCGGCCGTGCGGTGCTCTCTGGCAGATCGCCGGGCGGATCCCCTGCCCGGTCGCGCACCTCAGGCATCCGCGACATGTCGGTTTCCACGTCGCGCAGCGCCGAGAGCGCCGAGCGCAGCTCGCTGAGCGTCATGGTGTCCTCGATGGCGGCATCCTCGCGGTTCTCGCGGATCGCCGCCTGCGTCACGGCGAGGATCAGCACCAGCACCGCCGGCAACAGGTCGATGGCGATGGCCCCGGCCCAGGAGGGCACGAAGTTGCGGGCGTAGAGGATCACCGCATCCGCCGCCGAGACCGGCGTGTAGGTCACCTCCGCCGCGGGCGTCATCGCCATGACCTCGCGCGCTGCCTGTTCCAGCGTCGCCGCCCGGCTGGCCAGCGCCTCGAGCACCGAGTCGATGGTGGCGGTCTGGTTGCCGCGGATTTCTTCCGTGCTGCCGTCGAGCTCTGGCAGCACCACGGACGCCGAGAGATCCTGCGCCGCGCGCTCCACCAGCGGTGCCACCGAGAGCTGCCGCAGCTGCGCGATCAGCCCCTGCAGCTGCACCGCCGCCTCGGAGAATTCGACCGAGCGCGCCTCGACCGGGCCGGGCTCGACCGTCAGCGCCCGCATCTGCGACAGGATAGTGTTGCCTTCGGTAAAGGCGGATTGCACCAGCGGCGTCTGGCCCGCGATCTGGGTCTCGAGCGCCGACAGCTCCGCCGCCTTCTGCCGCAGCACCCGGAACACCGCACCGCGCCCGGCAAGCCCCGAGAGCGTGCCCTGAGCCTCCTGCTCGGAGAGATCCTCGAAGCTCTGGCGCACCCGCGACACGTCACGCTCCAGCGCCTGCGCCGAAAGCGCGATCTCATGGGTGCGCTCGAGCGAGGACTGGTAATCCTGCACGGTCTTGGCGAGATGCTGCTCGATGGCTGCCGAACCCGCCAGCGCCGCGGCATTGAGCCACGAGGACATGGCCACGATGGCGAGGCTTCCCAAACCCATCGCGCCCAGCAGGCCGATCCGCGCCCGCGCCGTGCGCACCGCCGGGAACAGTCGCATCAGGTAGGACCAGAACACGAAGATCCCGACCGAGACGGCGACGGAGTAAGCGATGGCGGCAAACACCGTCATCGCGCCGTTGTCGTCGAGCAGCGAGGACACGCCGAGATAGGTGTAGATCCCGGACGCCACCGCCAGCACGCCGAGCGCGGTGCCCGAGAACGTGTCGAGCCAGTTCAGGTGGTCCTGCAATTCGCGGGCATGGCGCACGCGCCGCGCCTGATGGCGGGGCATCCCCGTCTCGTCGCTCATCCTCTCGTCACTCATACGCGGGTCTCCCGTAAGCACATTTGTAAGAAGTTAGGGGCTTCCAGCGCTCAAGGAAGAGTGACGGGGCAGATGCTTGCGTTTGTTCACGGATTGTTCATACTTGCGCCATGACCCTTCAGTCCGATCCCGTCCTGATGCCCGGCCAGCTTCTGGCGCGCGGCGTGTGCCGTCACCTCTCGGGGGCGCATAACTTCGCCGTGGTCGAAGAGTTCGTGCCCGAGCGCGGCAAGCGCGTCGACGTGATGGCGCTGGGACCGAAGGGCGAGATCTGGGTGATCGAGTGCAAGAGCAGCCGCGCCGATTTCATGTCGGACGGCAAGTGGCAGGGCTATCTCGACTGGTGCGACCGCTATTTCTGGGCGGTGGACGAGGCGTTTCCGACCGATCTGCTGCCCGAGGGCACCGGGCTGATCATCGCCGATGCCTACGACGCGGAAATCCTGCGCATGGGCCCCGAGAGCAAGCTCGCTGGCGCCCGACGCAACGCGCTCACCCGGCGTTTCGCGATCCACGCGGCACGCCGGCTGCAGACGTTGCGCGATCCCGGCGCGATGCTGGATGGCCGGATTGGCTAGGCCGGCTGCATTTCAAGGCCTTAGCGGCGGCCCTTCATCTTGCGCGCGGCGGCGGCGGCGGCGCGGATCTCTTCTGCGATTTCCTCGGCCTCTTCGGGTTCGAAATCCATCGGGATCTCGGCGTCTCCCGCGGCCACGAAGATCCGGACCATGGCCTGATCCGTCGGACCGATCTGCAGGTTGGCTTCGATGTCGCGTTCGGTGTTGATACCCATGGCCTCGTCCTCGTCTGGCCGCGCAACCCCGCGCGGCATCCCTGCGAGGTAGCCCCGGCGGGCTTGATTTGCAAGCCGCGCGGTGGAACCGTGGCGCCATGACCGCCATGACCCTACCCGAGATCACCCCCTATACCAGCGCCGATCATGATTGGCTGGTCGAGGCCCATGGCCGCCTCTACGCCGCCGAGAACGGCTTCGATGCCAGCTTCCCGGTCGTGGTCGATGCGGTTCTGCGGGATTTCGAGACGGCTCACGACCCCACGTGCGAGCGCGGCTGGATCCTGCGCGCCGGGGCGCGTCGGCTCGGCAGCATCTTCTGCGTTCGCGAGGACGACCGCACCGCGCGGCTGCGCCTGTTTCTGCTGGAACCGGAGGCGCGCGGCACTGGCCAAGGCCGACGCCTGCTCGAGACCTGCATGGGCTTCGCACGCGGGCATGGCTATCGCCAGATTGTTCTCGGCACCCATGAAAGCCACCGCGCGGCCTGTGCGCTCTATGCCCGGAACGGCTTTGCCTGCACGCGTTCGACACCGATCCGGAACTACGGCCAGGCCTTGGTCGAGCAGGTCTGGGAGCGCCCACTCTGATCGCCGGAACAAGGTCCGGATTTTGACTTGCAATCCTCCGGAGCCGACGGTATTTCCCCCCAACGTGCCGCCTTAGCTCAGTAGGTTAGAGCGCTTGATTGTGGATCAAGAGGTCTCCCGTTCGAACCGGGAAGGCGGTACCACCCTCCCCCTCCAAGATTTTGGTGCCTGATCGCGGGTTGCCGCGTCCCTGATCGACGGGCTCTGTCGCGCGCGGTGTGCCGCGAATCGTTGCGACGCCCCGGAGGGCGCCGCGCTTATTTCTTCAGAAGACGCACCGCGCTGGTGGCGGCAAAAAGCAGGGCCGCGGCGCTGATCATCGACGGGCCCGCCGGCGTGTCGAGCAGGAATGCCCCCCACAGCCCGGACAGCGCCGCCATTGCGCCGATGCCGGCGGCGATCAGCGCCATGCCCTCCGGGCTGCGCGCCAGCGGCCGGGCGGCGGCGGCGGGAATCAGCAGCATGGCGCTGACCAGCAGCGCCCCCACCACCTTGATCGCGACCGCCACGGTGAGCGCCAGCGCCAGCGTCAGGATGCGCTGCTCGCGCCGCGGGTCGAGCCCGCTGGCATAGGCCAGATCCGGCGAGACCGTGGCCGTCAGCAGCGCCTGCCAACGCCAGGCGATCAGCGCGATCACCGCGCCCGCCCCGGCCCAGATCACCGCAAGGTCGACCTTGGTCACCGCGAGGATGTCGCCGAAAAGATAGGCCGAGAGATCGAGTCGCACCCCGGGAACGAAGGTCACCGCCACGAGGCCCAGGGCCAGCGCGCTATGGGCCAGCACCCCCAGCACCGTGTCCATCGCCAGCCCCCGGTCGGTGAGCGAGCCCACCAGAAAGGCCATCAGCAGCGCCACGACCATCGTGCCGATGACCACCGGCAGCGACAGGGCAAGCGACAGCGCCACGCCGAGGATGGCCGCATGGGCGGTGGCATCGCCGAAATAGGCCATGCGCCGCCACGCCACGAAACAGCCCAGCGGCGCCGCCGCGAGGGCAAGGCCCAGCCCCGCCAGCGCGGCACGCACGAGAAAATCGTCGAGCATTCAGCTTGCCTCCGAACGGGTATGCGCGTGGCCGTGATCGTGCGCGTGACCATGATCGTGATCGTGATCGCAGGCCGCATCATGGCGATGGCTGTGCTCATGCCGATAGAGCGCCAGCGCGCCGGCGGTGCCGGTGCCGAAAAGCGCCCGGTACTCCGCCGCCTGCGCCACCACCTCCGGGTGGCCCTGACAGCAGACATGGCCGTTCAGGCACACCACCCGGTCCGAGGCGCTCATCACCACGTGCAACTCGTGGCTGACCATCACCACGGCACAGCCCAGATGCTCGCGGATATGTTCGACCTGCCTATAGAACGCCGCTGAGCCGGGCTGGTCGAGCCCCTGCGTCGGCTCGTCGAGCAGCAACAGGTCGGGCTTTTCGAGCAGCGCGCGCGCCAGCAGCACGCGCTGGAACTGCCCGCCCGAGAGCCCGGACATCGGCCGCTCGCCGAGCGTGCCCGCCCCTGCCTCGTCGAGCGCCGCCTGCCGCTCGGCCGCCGGTACGCGCTTCGGCAGCGACAGGAAGCGCATCACGTTCATCGGCAGGGTCGGATCCATCATCAGCTTCTGCGGCACGTAGCCCAGCCGCAGGCCCGGCTTGCGGGTCACCTTGCCTGCATCCGGGCGCAGCGCGCCCAACAGCGTCCGCAAGAGGGTCGACTTGCCCGACCCGTTCGGGCCCACGATGGTGACGATCTCGCCCGGCGCGACGTGAAAGTCGACATGGCTCAGCACCTTGTGGCTGCCGAGCGTCACCTCGAGACGCTGCGCCTCGATCAGGTTCATGCCGCGGCCGTCCGGCAGTCTGGGCAGCGACCCTCGGCCTCGATCACCATGCGCGCCACCTCGAAATCGAGCGTGCCGGCAGCCTTGCGCACCGCCTGCGCGATCTCGCGCGAAGGCATCTCGGCCACCGCGCCACAGTCCGAGCAGATCAGGAAGGCGGGGGCGTGGCGCTCGCCGGGATGGGCGCAGGCGACAAAGGCGTTCAGCCGCTCGATCTTGTGTGCAAAGCCGTTGCCCACGAGGAAATCCAGCGCCCGGTAGACCGTCGGCGGCTGCGCGCCGATCCCCTCGGCACGCAGCACGTCGAGCAGTTCGTAGGCGCCCATGGCGCGATGCTTCTCGAGCAGGATCTCGAGCACCCTGCGGCGCTGCGGGGTGAGCTGGAGCCCCTGCTCGGCGCAGGTTTCCTCGGCGGCGCTCATCGCCTGCGAGATGCAATGCTGGTGATCGTGGTGGGTGAACCCGAGCGCGTCCATGGCGGCCTCCATCAATTATGGGCTTGATATGTTATAGCGTGGCCAGTATCAAGCCCGCGATGTTATACTATAACGAGATGAAGACGATGCTGAAACCGCTCCTCCCCGCGCTCTTCCTGGCCAGCCCGCTTTGCGCCGAGGTGCCCAAGGTGGTCACCGACATCGCCCCCGTGCAGGGACTGGTGGCTTCGGTGATGGGCGATCTGGGGACGCCCGAACTGCTGGTGCCGCAAGGGGCCTCGCCGCATGATCACGCGCTGAGCCCGTCCGAGGCCCGCAACCTTCAGGATGCGGATCTGGTGGTCTGGATCGGCGCCGAACTGTCGCCGGGCATCGGCCGCAAGATCGACGCCATCGCCGGCAGCGCTGCCGAGCTGGCGCTGTTCGACGCCGAGGTCACCGCGCATCTCGCCACCCGCGACGGGGCATTGTTCGAGCACGATCATGACCATGCGGACGACGGGCACGCGCATGAAGAGCATGCGCACGAAGACCACGACCACGACCACGACCACGACCACGACCACGACCACGACGATCATGACCATGATGATCACGATCATGAAGGCCATTCTGACGCGCATCACGACGACGACGATCACGCCGCGGCCGCCCATGGCCACGATCACGGCCCCGAAGATCCGCATGTCTGGCTTTCGCCCGCCAATGCCCGCGCCTGGCTCGGCGTGATCGCCGACGCACTGGCCGAGGCCGACCGTGAGAATGCCGGCGCCTACCGTGCCAATGCCGAGGCGGCGCAAGCGGAGATCGATGCCGCCGTCACCACGGCGCGCGCGCAGCTGGACGCCGCTCGGGACAGCCGGTTCGTGGTGTTCCACGACGCCTACCAGTATTTCGAGGACACTTTCGGCCTCAACGTTCTCGGCGCCATCCAGCTCTCGGACGCCACCGCGCCGAGCCCTGCGCGCCTCTCGGAGCTGCGCGATGCCATTGCCGAAACCGGTGCCACCTGTGTCTTCGCCGAGCCGCAGTTCGATTCGCGGCTGATCGATGCGGTCACCGAGGGCACGGAGGTGAAAGTCGCCGAGCTCGACCCTCTCGGCATGGCGCTCGAGCCCGGTGCGGGATTCTACCCTGCTCTGATCGGGGATCTGGCGACCCGCATCTCGGATTGCGCCGCCGACTGAGCGACGCTCGCAGAACCAAGATCACCAGAGGGGGCCGTGTGCCCCCTTTGTCATGCGCCGGGACGAGACCGCCGGCGCAGCCATCGCCAGAGGTAGAGCACCGGCCAGCGCAACACGCTCATCATCGCGAGCAAGACAACCAGCCCGACCCACGGGCCGCTCTCCCAGACCACGTAGCCGAGGATCGGCAGGCCGCTGGCGATCAGCAGATAGGCGCGGGTCCAGTGGTTGTCGCGCGAGGGCAGCAGGGCGGCGAGATTGGCCGCGATGCCCCAGGCGCAGGCCAGCATCAGCGAGACGGGCATGGGGCGGTCCTTTCGCGGTGACGTCGCTGGCAGACTGCCCCGGCGGACTCCCCCCCGCAAGCGGAAGAAACAGGAATTTTCGTACGAAAATTCCTGTCAGGCGCAGGGTCGGACAAGATTTTTCGTCCGAAAAATCTTCGCCGGCTCAGGCCTCGCGGCTCAGACGATCCGGCAGGTTGTTGGCCCAGCTCGAGATCGTGCCGGCGCCGAGGCAGACCACCATGTCGCCCGGGCGCGCCTGCTCGCGCACCAGCCGCTCGAGATCGTCCTCGTCGTGGATGGCGCGGGCATGGCGATGGCCGTGGCGGATCAGCCCGGCGACGAGATCGTCGCGGCTGGCGCCCTCGATCGGGTCCTCGCCAGCGCCGTAGACATCGCCGATTGCGACCACGTCTGCCTCGTTGAAGCAGGCGCAGAAATCGTCGAACAGCGTGTGCAGGCGCGAATAGCGGTGCGGCTGGTGCACCGCGATGACCCGGCCCTCGCTGGCCTGGCGCGCAGCCTTGAGCACCGCGGCGATCTCAACCGGGTGGTGGCCGTAATCGTCGATCACCGTCACCCCGTTGACCTCTCCCACGCGGGTGAAGCGGCGGTTGACGCCACCAAAGGCCGCGAGCGCCGCGCGGATCTCTTCGCGCGTCATGCCGAGATGGCGCGCCACCGCCACGGCGGCCAGCGCGTTCGACACGTTGTGATCGCCCGGCATCGGCAGGGTGCACTCCTCGATCTTGCTGTCCTCGCCCTGCAGCAGGATGTCGAAATGGGCGATGCCCTTCTCGTAGCGCAGGTTGACGGCGCGCACGTCGGCCTGGGCGTTGAAACCGTAGGTGGTCACCCGACGATCGCTGACCCGACCCACCAGCGCCTGCACCTCGGCATGGTCGGTGCAGCACACCGCCAGACCGTAGAACGGGATGTTCGAGACGAACTGGTAGAAGCCGTCGCGCAGGTTCTCGATCGAGCCCCAGTGCTCCATGTGCTCGGGGTCGATATTGGTGACGATGGCGATGGTCGCCGGCAGGCGGTTGAAAGTGCCGTCGCTCTCGTCGGCCTCGACCACCATCCACTCCCCAAGTCCGACGCGGGCGTTGGAGCCGTAGGCGTGGATAATGCCACCGTTGATCACAGTGGGGTCGAGCTGGCCCGCATCGAGCAGCGTCGCCACCATCGTCGTGGTGGTCGTCTTGCCATGCGTGCCGGCCACCGCGACGTTCGATTTCAGCCGCATGAGCTCGGCCAGCATCTCGGCCCGGCGCACCACCGGCAGGCCACGCCGCCGCGCCTCGTCGAGCTCGGGGTTGCCGGGCTTGATCGCCGAGGAGATCACCACCACCTCGGCGGCCTCGAGATTCTCGGCCCGCTGGCCCTCGAATACATGCGCGCCGAGGCTCTCCAGCCGTTCGGTGATCTTCGAGGCCTTCAGGTCCGAGCCCTGCACGGTGTAGCCATGGTTGAGCAGCACTTCCGCGATGCCCGACATGCCGATGCCGCCGATGCCGACGAAATGGATCGCCCCGACATCGCCGGGAAGTTTGGTTGCGGCGTTCATCATGCCCCCTGCGTCTGCGCGTTCGTGTTTCATGCCTGCCCGTCCTCTGCTGCCTGTTCCTGTCCCAATCCCGCGAGATGCTCCACCAGAACCGCGAGATGCTCTGCCGCGTTCGGTTTCGCCACCGACAGCGCCGCGCGCGACATCTGCAGCGCGCCCTCGGGATTGCCGAGCACGGCGGCGATGGCCTCGGCCATGCTGTCGACACTGAGCTTGCTCTCGGGCATGCGGATCGCGGCGCCCGCATCCACGAGCCCCTGCGCGTTCACCGTCTGATGGTCGCCCGCCGCCACCGCGTAAGGCACGAGGATCGAGGGCCGCCCGATCACCGAGATATCCGCCAACGACGAAGCGCCCGAGCGCGAGATCACCAGCTGCGCTTCGGACATGCGGGCGGGAATGTCGGTGAAGAACGGCTGCACGTCGGCGTCGATGCCGTGCTGGTGGTAGAACTCCGCGACCCGCTCGCCATCCTCGTCGCGCGCCTGATGACTGACGCGGAGGTGGCGCAGGATCTCCATCGGCAGGCGCTCGATGGCGGGCGGCACGATGTCCGACAGGATGCGCGCGCCCTGGCTGCCGCCGATCACCAACAGCGACATCGGGTAGTCACCGGGCACGATGTAGCCCGCGCCGCCGCGCTCCTGCACCGCCATGCGGACCGGGTTGCCGGTGTGCACGCCCTCGATGCCTTCGGGCAGCTTGGTGGGCCAGGTGCCGCAGCAGACGCAGTCGACCTTCTTGGCAAAGATCTCGTTGACGCGGCCCAGCACGCCGTTCTGCTCATGGATCATCCGCGGCAGCTTCATCAGGTGCGCCGCCCCCAGCGCCGGAATCGAGGGGTAGCCTCCGAACCCCACCACCACGTCGGGCCGGTCGCGACGGAAGCGCCGCATCATCGACAGCACGCCGCCCGCAATGCGGAACGGTACGCCGAGCTTGGACAGCGCCCCGCCCCGGGCGAAGGTGGCCGAGCTCACCTGCTCGATCTCGGTGGAATGGGGGAAGCCGCCGGTGTAGCGCGCGCCGCGCGCGTCGGTCGAGAGCTTCACCCGCCAGCCGCGCCGCAGCATGATCTCCGCCAGCGCCTGCGCCGGAAACATGTGCCCGCCGGTGCCGCCCGCCGCGATGACCAGTAGAGGGCGCCGGAACTGCTCTGCCATGATCCCGTGATCTCCCGTTCTTGTCCGCCGAAGCGCGGCTGAGCGCCGCGCCGGCTGTTGTTCGTTGCCTGCAGGCCGCCCCTGCGGCCCGACGCCGCCTCAGAGCACAGGCGGCGGGGAAAACCCAGCCTAGCGGGCGCGCCCGCGCAGGATTTCGCCGATCTCGCCTTGCGGGCGGGTCCGGGTGAAGGCCAGCAGCATGCCAAGCGCAATGCCCCCGGCAATCAGCGACGAGCCGCCATAGCTCACGAAGGGCAGCGTCATGCCCTTGGCGGGCAGCAGCCGCACCGCCACGCCCATGTTGATCATCGCCTGCACGCCGAACATCGCGGCAAGGCCGGTCCCGGCGAGGCGGATGAACGGATCACGCTCGCGGATCAGGCGCATCATCGAGCGCACCACCACGGTGGTGTAGAGCGCGATGATCGCCAGCACGAGGATCAGGCCGTATTCCTCCGCCGCCACGGCGATGATGAAATCGGTATGGGCATCGGGCAGCGACCATTTCACCGTGCCCTCGCCCACGCCCACGCCGAAGAAGCCGCCTTCCTGGATGGCATTGGTGGCGTAGCCGAGCTGGGTGGTGGGATCGACCTCGGGGGTGAGGAAGCCGTCGATGCGGCGGGCAAAGTGCTCGGAGTTGTTATAGGCGACCATGCCGCCCAGCACCACGAGCGCGGCAAGCCCCACCAGCAGCAGCATCGGCGCGCCTGCCACGAACCACATCACGCCCCAGCCGAAGAGCACCAGGCAGGCCTGCCCGAAATCCGGCTGCAGCGCCAGCGTCAGCACGATGGTCACCGTGAGCCCGAAAGACCAGATCTTGCCCGGCGGGCCGCCGATCTCCTGGCTGGCGGCCATCAGCCAGGCCACGACGATGACGAAGAGCGGCTTGAGGAACTCCGAGGGTTGCACGCTGGCAAAGCCCAGCGAGTACCAGCGCACCGCGCCCTTGCCGAAATCGGTGCCGAGGAAGGGCAGCCCCAAGAGCGCGATGAAGGCGCCGAGGAAGCCGATCACCGCGATCCGGCGCACCTGCACCGGCGTCATCATCGAGGTCAGAAGCATTGCGGTCAGCGCCAGCCCGCCAAAGAAGGCCTGCCGCTGCACGTAATGGAAATGGCCAAAGCCGTTGCGTTCGGCCAGCGGCGGAGACGCGGCCAGCCCCAGCAGGATGCCGACGCCGAAGAGCATGAGAATGCAGGACAATGCCCAGCGATCCACCGTCCGCCACCATTTGGGCAGAACGGGTTCGCCCTCGCGCACGGAGGACACCGTGCCGTAAACCATTTCCGTCATGGGATCACCGCTCGTGATGGCCGGCGCAGGGCCGGCAAACTGCCTGTATCGTCCGGGTTGTCCCGGATCTTCTGGAAAAAGCTTAGCAAAGCCCGGCCCGGTTGGGAAGCGCTGGTTGCGGCGCGTGTCGGCAGCCGGCAAAGCCCGCCCGCGCAGCCGGGGACGGCCCCAAGCCCTTGCGCGGCGCGGCGATCCGTGTTCCTGAGCGCCTCATGCAGATCGAAACGCTCATCCTCGGCGCCGGTGCCGCCGGCATGATGTGTGCCGCCCATGCCGGGCCCGGCACGCTGGTCATCGACCACGCCCGCGCCCCGGGCGAAAAGATCCGCATTTCCGGCGGCGGGCGCTGCAACTTCACCAATCTCGAGGTCGAACCGGCGCGCTTCCTCTCCGGGAACCCGCATTTCTGCAAATCCGCGCTGGCGCGCTACACACAGTGGGATTTCATCGAGCTGGTCAGCCGCCACGGCATCGCGTGGCACGAAAAGACCCTCGGCCAACTGTTCTGCGATGACAAGGCGACCCAGATCGTCGCCATGCTGCGCGCCGAAATGGAGACCGCGGGCGCCGAGCTCTGGCTCTCCACCGAGCTGGCCGAGCTCAGCCACGATGGCAGCTGCTTCATCGCGCGACTGACCCGCGAGGGCCGCACGGAGACAGTGAAAGCGCGCAACCTCGTGCTCGCCACCGGCGGCAAGTCGATCCCGAAGATGGGCGCCACCGGGCTGGCCTACAACATTGCCGCGCAGTTCGGTCTGCCGCTGGTGCCGACACGCGCCGGGCTGGTGCCCTTCACCTTCCCCGACGGACGCTTCTCGGCGCTCTCGGGCCTGTCGCTGCCGGTGCGGGCCCGCGCCGGACAGGCGGCGTTCGACGAGGCGATGCTGTTCACCCATCGCGGGCTCTCCGGTCCGGCGATGCTGCAGGTCTCGAGCTACTGGCACGAGGGCGAGGACATCGCCGTCGACCTGCTGCCGGGACAGGATCTGGCGGCGGCGCTGAAAACCGCCCGCAGTGAGAATGGTCGCCGCGCCGTCACCACCGCGCTGGGGCACCTGCTGCCGCCGAAGCTGGTGGCGCATCTCTCCGAGAGCCTGCCGCTCGCGGGCAATCTCGCCGACCTGTCGGACCGCCGCATCGCCGAACTGGCCGAGGCGCTTCAGGGCTGGCACCTGCGCCCGCAGGGCACCGAGGGCTGGCGCACCGCCGAGGTCACGCTCGGCGGCATCTCGACCGCGGCGCTGTCGTCGAAGACCATGGAGGCCAAGTCCGTCCCCGGCCTCTTCGCCATCGGCGAGGCGGTCGACGTGACCGGCTGGCTTGGCGGCTACAATTTCCAGTGGGCGTGGTCTTCCGGCACCGCCTGCGGTCGCGAGATCGCCTCCCGCCGCGCCGCCTCTTGAAAACGAGATCGAAACGTTACATTTTCGTCGTCTGTCTGTTACGGAGACGAGCCGATGGCGTTCGCCGATCATCCCACGCTGCACCCGACGAACTGGATTCGCGACCTCAAGGCACAGGTGCCGCGCAAGCTCGTCCGCGATGCGTGGAACAAGGCCCTATACGGCGCTGAGGCGCCGCTGTCGGACGAGGCGATCTACATCGATCCACTGGCGGTGCGGGAAACCTGCCGGACAATGCCGGGCGGCCCCCGCCTGCGCCGGCGCCAGAGCGGCATGGTCGTCGCCGGCGACTGGGACCTGTCGCGCACGACCTTCGGCGGCAACGTCAAGGTGGTGAGTTGCCGTATGCGCTATCTCGATGGCGTCGACTGGGAGCAGACCCCGCTCTTCGACAGCCTGATGGGCAAGATCGCTGCTGGCGAGCGACCCGACGAATGCGCCAGCCGCGACGACATCCTCAACCGCTACGAGTCGCTGGATCGGGTCTTCGAAGAGACCCGCCGCCGCGGGCGCCTTCTGAGCAAGGCCGAGCTGCCCGATTTCTTCCGCCGCGAGCATGGCGGCATCCTGATCCATATCGACCGCAACGGCGCTCCGCTGCGCGCGGCAAGCGGCGGCATCCACCGCCTCGCGATCGCGCAGATCCTCGAGCTCCCCGAGATCCCGGTTCAGATCGGCGCCGTGCACCGGGATGCCGTCAAAAAGGGGCTCTACGCGCCGCTGCGCCGGTCCCGGATCGGCACCGGCGCCTGAGCCTCAGCCCGCCAGCCGCGCCTTGACGCGGGCGGCGAAGTCGTCGCCGCGCTGCTCGAAATTGTCGTACTGGTCGAAGCTCGCCGCCGCCGGCGCCAGAAGCACCGTCTCACCCGGCTCGGCATCGGCCATGGCACGCGCCACGGCCGTGTCCATGTCGGTGCAGACCTCGGCCTCGACCCCGGCAAGCCCGAGCGCAAAGCCCGCTGCCTCACGGCCGATGACATAGGCCTTGGCGACATGGTCGAAACCCGGCGCAAGCGCCTCGAGCCCGCCCTCTTTCATCAGCCCGCCGCAGATCCAGCGAATCCGAGGGAAGGCCTGCAGCGCCTTCAGCGCCGCGTCCACGTTGGTCGCCTTGCTGTCGTTGACATAGGCCACGCCGCCGGCCTCGGCGACGATCTGGGACCGGTGAGGCAGCCCCTCGAAGGAGTGGAACGCCGCCTCGATCACCCGCGGCGCCACCCCCAGCGCGCGCGCCGCCGCGTAGGCCGCGCAGGCATTCTGGTGGTTGTGTGCGCCGGGAAGCCCGCGCACCTGCCGCAGATCGATCGACGCCACCTGCCGCCCCTTGCGCCACTCGGTGAGGAAGCCCTTGCGGGCAAAGACGTCCCAGCCGGGTCCGCTCAGCTTGCGCGCCGCCGAGACCCGGATGAGCCGGTCATCCACCGCCCCCTCGGCAAGCTGGTTCGCCAGGTACCGGCCTTCGGCCTCGTCGACGCCGATGACGCAGCGGTCCGGGCCGCCCTCGGCAAAGAGCCGGCGCTTGGCGGCAAAGTAGCCCCCGAGGCCGCCATGCCGGTCGAGATGATCCGCGGAGAGATTGGTGAACACCGCCACGTCCGGGGTCAGCGCGCGGGCGAGATCGGTCTGGTAGCTCGACAGCTCGAGCACGACCACGCCCCCCTCCTCCGGCGGCTCGATGTCAAGCACGCCGCGGCCGATATTGCCGGCAAGCTGGCTGCCGCGCCCGGCGCTCTGCAGGATGTGATGGATCAGCGCCGAGGTGGTCGACTTGCCATTGGACCCGGTGACCGCAACCACCTTGGGAGGTTGGTCGAACATCTCCCAGGCGCCGCTGCCGAAGGAGCGGAAGAACAGGCCGATGTCATTGTCGACCGGCACGCCCGCCTCCCACGCCGCAGCGATGACCGGGTTCGGAGCAGGATAAAGATGCGGGATGCCGGGCGACACCACCAGCCGGGCGACGCCGTCAAAACCGCCCTGGGCGGAAAGATCGCGGGTCTCGAAACCCTCGGCCTCCGCCGCGGCTCGTGCCGCGGGGTTGTCGTCCCAGCACAGCGCCTGCGCCCCGCCCTCGCGCAGCGCCCGCGCCGCCGAGAGGCCGGAGCGCCCGAGCCCCAGCACCGCCACCGTCTGACCATCGAACCCGGTTACCGGAATCATTCGCCCTGCCCTCGCTCTCTCACATTCGCCCCAGCGCTACCGCAAGCGCCGCACCATGACCAGAGCACCAAACGGCTCGAGCGCGGCGCGTGAGGGGGCCAGCCCCCTCTTGGCGCTGTGCGCCAATTCACCCCCGAGGTATTTTTTGAACCAAAGAAGCCAGGAGCGCTGCGCCACTGGCTTCTCTTCGTCGAAAATACTCCCGCCGGAGGCAGGCCGACCAGCGCAATCGGCACCGCTCGCGGCAAAGGCGTCACGCCCGCCAGAGCCGTGGAGACCGGGGCCACGCCCCCGGTCGACGTGACCTGTGCGCGGCCCGCGGACGCGCGCCGCCAGATCAGCGCAGCTTGAGCGTGGCGAGCCCGATCAGCGCGAGGATCAGCGAAATGATCCAGAACCGGATCACGATCTGCGGCTCGGCCCACCCCTTCTTCTCGTAATGGTGGTGGATCGGCGCCATCAGGAAAACCCGCTTGCCGGTGCGCTTGAAGTAGAACACCTGAATGATGACCGAGAGCGCCTCGACCACGAAGAGCCCGCCGACGATGGCCAGCACGATCTCGTGCTTGGTGGCCACGGCGATCGCCCCCAGCGCGCCGCCGAGCGCCAGAGAGCCGGTATCGCCCATGAACACCGCTGCGGGCGGCGCGTTGTACCACAGGAACCCGAGCCCGCCTCCGATCAGGCCGGCGCAGAAGATCAGGATTTCGCCGGTGCCGGGCACGTAGTGCACATCGAGATACTCGGTGAAGTCGGTGCGGCCCACCGCGTAGGCGATGATGCCCAGCGTGCCCGCGGCGATCATCACCGGCATGATGGCGAGCCCGTCGAGCCCGTCGGTCAGATTCACCGCGTTTGCCGCCCCCACGATGACGATCATCGCGAAGGGCACGAAGAAGATCCCCAGATCCAGTAGCGCGTTCTTGAACACCGGGAAGGCCAGCTCGCCGGTCAACTCGGCCGGGTGGTGCCATGCGGCCCATCCCGCCGCCAGACCGGCGATCAGAAAGCCCAGCAAAAGCCGGATCTTGCCGGAAACACCTGCGGTGTTCTGCTTGGCCACCTTGGCGTAATCGTCGGCAAAGCCGATGGCGGCGTAGCCCATGGTCACAAACAGCACCATCCACACGAAGGGATTGTCGAGCCGCGCCCAGAGCAGCGTCGAAGTCAGCAGCGCCCCCACGATCAGCAGCCCGCCCATGGTGGGCGTGCCAGCCTTGACGAAATGCCCCTCGGGGCCGTCGTCGCGGATCGGCTGGCCCTTGCCCTGCCGCTTGCGCAGCACGTCGATCAGCGGGCGTCCGAAGATGAAGCCGAAGATCAGAGCGGTCAGGAAGGCGCCGCCGGCGCGGAAGGTGATGTAGCGGAACAGGTTGAACAGGTCGCCGCCGTCGCTCAGTTCTGTGAGCCAGTAAAGCATGCTGTGGTCCTCGTTACCCGTTGCCGCCCGCGGGGGATACGCCCATGCGCCGGATCGCGTCAACCACGCGCCCGAGCCCGGTGGAGAGCGAGCCCTTCACCAGCACGACATCGCCCGCATCCATATCATGCCGCACCCGCGCCGCCATGCCGTCGGCGGTCTCGGTCCAGTGGCCGCGCTTGTGCTGCGGCAGCGCCTGCCACAGGGTGCGCATCAGCGGACCAACGCAATGCACGAGATCGATCCGTTCCATGGCCGGCAGATCCGCCACCGCGCGGTGCAATGCCGCCTCGGTGGCGCCGAGCTCTTTCATGTCCCCGAGATAGGCGATGCGCCGCCCATGCGAGACGCGCCCCACCCCGTCTCGGGTCTTCGCGCCCGCCAGCACCTCGAGCGAGGCGGCGAGCGAGGCCGGGTTGGCGTTGTAGGCGTCGTCGATCAGCTCGAGAGAGAGATGCGTCTCCACCGGGTCGAGCAGAATGGTCTCGCGCTGGCCGCGCCCGGCGCCAGCGGTCCACTGCCCCAGCGCGGTGACCGCCAGAGCCCGGTCTAGCCCTAGCGCATGCGCCACAGCCAGCACGCCCATGCCGTTGACCGCGAAATGCCGCCCCGGCACGGAGACCTTGAACAGCACCGGCGAGCGCCAGGCCCGGCCCTGCACCACCGTGGTGCTGTCGCCGATATCGACATGGGTGACACGGTGATGGTTGCCCTCGGCCTCGCCGAAGGTGAGCACATGCGCGGCTCTCGCCTCCCCGGCCGCCACCAGCAGCGGCGAGACTGGCAGATCGCCGTTCACCACCGCCGTGCCGCCGGGCTCCAGCCCCTCGAAGATCGCCGCCTTCTCGCGCGCGATGCCCTCGAGGCTCTCGAACGCGGCAAGGTGCGCTGGCGCCACGATCGTGATCATCGCCACATCAGGGCGCGCCATGCGCGACAGGGGGGCGATTTCGCCGGGGTGATTCATGCCGATCTCGATGACCGCGAAATCCACGTCCTCGGGCATCCGCGCCAGTGTCAGCGGCACGCCCCAGTGGTTGTTGTAGCTCTTCTCGGCGGCGTGGACGCGGCCCTGCGCGCCGAGCACCACGCGCAGCATTTCCTTGGTCGAGGTCTTGCCGACCGAGCCGGTGACCGCCACGACCCTGGCCCGCGTGCGCGCCCGCGCGGCGCGGCCCAGCGCCTCGAGCCCGGTCTGCACGTCATCCACGATCAGCAGATTCGCCGGGTCCACGCCCTCCGGGATGCGGCTGACCAGCGCGGCGCTGGCACCGTTATCCAGCGCCTGCGCCACGAAATCATGCCCGTCCCGCGCCGCCTTCAGCGCCACGAAGAGATCGCCCTTGGCGATCGTGCGGGTGTCGATGGAGACGCCGTTGGCCTCCCAGTCGCCCGCGACCTGCCCGCCGGTGGCGGCAGCCGCGTCCTTGGCCGTCCAGAGTGTCACAGGCCCCTCCCGTCCAGCGCCGCCACGGCCACGCTGGCCTGTTCGACATCGTCGAAGGGATAGACCGTGTCGCCGACGATCTGCCCGGTCTCGTGGCCCTTGCCGCAGACCAGCAGCGCGTCGCCCGGCTGCAACAGATCGACGCCCCGCAGGATCGCCTCGGCGCGGTCGCCCACCTCGGTGGCCTCGGGCGCCCCCTCGAGCACCTGCGCGCGGATCGCCGCCGGATCCTCGGAGCGCGGGTTGTCGTCGGTGACGATGACGAGATCGGCGTTCTCGGCGGCGGCGCGGCCCATCAGCGGGCGCTTGCCGGCGTCACGGTCGCCGCCGGCGCCGACGATGGCGATCAGCCGGCCCATGACATGCGGGCGCAGCGCCTTGATGGCGGTGGCCACCGCATCGGGCGTGTGGGCGTAATCGACATAGACCGCCGCGCCGCTGTCGCGGGTGGCGGCAAGCTGCATCCGGCCATGCACGGTCTCGAGCCGGGGCAGCGCGCGGAACACGTCCTCGGCCTCGGCGCCGCAAGCGATCACGAGGCCCGCCGCGACCAGCGCGTTCTGACCCTGGAAGCCGCCGATGAGGTTGAGGCGGAGCTGCTCGACCACGCCATGCCAGCTCAGGCGCAGCTCCTGCCCGGTGGCATCGAAGCGCTGGCCCAGCAGGCGCAGGTCGGCGCCTTCGCTCTCGCCCACGGTCAGCACCTCCTGCCCGCGGGCGCGGGCGATGGCGAGCATGTCGATGCCGCGGGCATCGTCGATATTGACCACCGCGGTGCCCTCTTCGGACAACACGCGGGCGAAAAGACCGGCCTTCGCGGCAAAGTACTCTTCGAAGTCCGCATGATAGTCGAGGTGGTCCTGGGTGAAGTTGGTAAAGCCCGCCGCAACCAGCTGCACGCCGTCGAGCCGGCGCTGGTCGAGCCCGTGCGAAGAGGCCTCCATCGCGGCGTGCTCGACGCCGGCGCTCGCGGCCTCGGCCAGTGCCTTGTGCAGGGTGATCGGCTCGGGCGTGGTGTGGCGCAGCGGCGCCTGCCAATCGCCCTCGACCCCGGTGGTGCCGAGATTGACCGCGCGGTAGCCCAGCTCCTGCCAGAGCCGGCGCACGAAGCTCGCCACGCTGGTCTTGCCGTTGGTGCCCGTCACCGCGACCATCGTCGCCGGCTGCGCGCCGAAGAACAGCGCGCAGGCATAGGCCAACGCCGCGCGCGGCTCGGCGGCGATCACCAGCGCCACGTCGCTCTCGGCCAGTGCCGCCTCTGCGAGGCGCGCCCCCTCGGCATCGGTCAGCACCGCCACGGCGCCCTGCGCCAGCGCAGTGTCGATGAAGGTTGCGCCATGCACCTTGGTGCCCGGCATCGCCGCAAAGAGATGGCCCGGCATCACCGCGCGGCTGTCGACCGAAATGCCCGTGACCCGGGCGTCGCGGCCGCCGCGGGCCGTCAGGCCGAGATCCGACAGGCTCTTTTCCTCACCGCTCATATCTGCCCCCGAAGCGTTTGGTGGTTGAGAGAGGTCCGGATCCGGCGGGAGCCCGTGGCGGCGTCACTGCCGGACCAGCGTGACCTCTGCCACTTCTCCCATATCGTAATCCGGACGCAAGCCCAGAAGCGGCGCGATCCTGCCGATCATCTCGGCGGCCACCGGAACGGCGGTCCAGCCGGCGGTGCGGCGCGGCTTCGAGCCCGAGGTTTCCACCGGCTCGTCCAGCGTCACGATGAGCACGTATTTCGGATCATGCGCCGGGAACATCGCGGCGAAGGTGGCGATGACCTTGTCCTTGTAATAGCCGCCGCCCTGCTCGCGCGGCTTGTCGGCGGTGCCGGTCTTGCCGCCCACGTGATAGCCCGGCACCTCGCCGAAGCTCGCCGTGCCGGTGCTCACCACCTTGCGCAGCATGTCGCGCGAGGCCGCCGCCACCTGCGGCGACATCACCCGGTCGCCGAACTGTGCGCCCTGCTGCTTGAGCAGCGTGGGCTTCACCAGCGTGCCGCCATTGGCGATGGCCGAATAGGCCGCCGCGAGGTGCAGCGGCGAGGACGACAGGCCGTGGCCATAGGAGATCGTCACCGAGGACAGATCGGTCCAGCGCGCCGGCAGCAGCGGCTTGCCGCCCGCCGCCTCGACGATCTCGAGCGGTGTCGGCTCGAAGAAGCCCAGCTTCTTGAGGAAGTCCTGCTGGCGGTCGATGCCGATGGCCAGCGCCATCTTGCCGGTGCCGCGGTTCGAGGACTTGATGATGATCTCCTCGACCGGGATCTCGCCGTAGTTGTGGCCCTCGAACTCGCCGATGCGGTGGCCGCCGACCTTGAACGGCGGGCGGGTGTCGATGATGGTGTCGGGCCGCACGAGGCCCAGCTCCATCGCCTGTGCCGCCGCGAAGATCTTGAAGGTCGACCCCAGCTCGTAGACCCCCTGCACAGCGCGGTTGAACAGCGGGCTGTCCGAAGGGCTGCCCGAGGTCGGCGGGCGCGGGCGGTCGTTGGGGTCGAAATCCGGCAGCGACGCGATCGAGATCACCTCGCCGGTATGGACGTCCATCAGCACCGAAGCGGCGCCCTTGGCGTTGAGCAGCCGCATCCCGGCGTCGAGCACGCGCTCGCTCGCGGCCTGCACGGATAGGTCGATGGACAGCTCCAGCGGTGCCCCGCCACGAGCCGGGTCGCGCAGTTCGGCGTCGAAGAACTTCTCGATGCCGGCGGTGCCGATCACCTCTGCCGAGGCCACGCCCTCGCGGCCGAAGCTGGCGCCGCCCATGACGTGCGAGGCCAGCGCGCCGTTGGGGTAGAGACGCATCTCGCGCGGGCCGAACAGCAGGCCCGGCTCGCCGATATCGTGCACGGCCTGCATCTGCTCGGGGCTGATCTTCTTCTTCACCCAAAGGAACTTGCGCTTGGGGTCGGTGAAATCCTTCACCAGGCGCTCTTCTTCGAGATCCGGGAAGATCGCCTTCAGCTCCTTGGCGGCGCGCAGCGGTTCGATCATCTGCTGCGGGTGGGCGTAGAGCGAGTGGGTCTCCATGTTGGTCGCGAGGATGCGGCCGTGCCGGTCGGTGATGTCGGCGCGGCTGGCGATGATCGAGGCGCCGCTGGCATGGGCGCGCGGCTCGGCCGGCTCGGAGGCGGCAAGCATGCCCATGCGGGCGCCGACCACGGCAAAGGCCACGAGGAACATCACGCTCATCACCAGCAGGCGGCCCTCGGCCCGGACCCGCGCCTTGTCGCGCATCTGCTCGTGGCGGATTCGCAGGTTCTCGCGTTCGATGGCGTCGGGGTTCTCGCCCTTCTGGCGGGCCTCGAGAATGCGGGCGAGCGGGCGGAGCGGCGTGCGGGTCATTGCGTTGCCCCCGCGCTCGAGACGTCGATCGGCTCCATCACCACCAGCGGCTGGGTCACCGGGTAGGAGACCTGATCGACACGGCCGAACTGGTCCGGCCGCATCGGCAGCAACTCGAGCCGAGGGAAGTTGATTTCGGCCAGGTCCCGCAGCCGGTCGGGGCGGTTGAGATAGGCCCATTCCGCCTTGAGGATCGCCAGCCTCGCGCGTGCGTCGGCAATGTCACGGTGCAGGCGCTCGACATTGTCGAGCGCTGCCTGGGTCTCGTAATTCTCGCGATAGGCCCAGAAGGCGAGGCCGATCAGGCCGAGGAACGTGGTCACGTAGAGCAGCGTCCGCATCAGCGTTTCCCCTTGAGCTGAGGCATGTTGAGCTTGTCCGCGCCGATCTCGCCGGGCGCGGCGTCGGTGCGTTTGCCGATCCGCAGCCGGGCCGAGCGGGCGCGCGGATTGGCGGCGAGTTCCTCGTCATCCGGGCCGACGGCCTTGCGGGTGAGGAGTTCGAAGCGCGGCGCCTCGGTCTCGGTGACCGGGGCGTGGCGGCTGACTGTGTCGAGGCGGCCGGTGCGCGCCTGAAAGAAGCGCTTGACCATGCGGTCCTCGACGGAATGGAAGGTGACGACGCAGAGCCAGCCGCCGGGCTTCAGCGCCCGCTCGGCCGCCATCAGCCCGCGCCAGAGCGCGCCATACTCGTCGTTCACCGCGATGCGCAGCGCCTGGAAGCTGCGGGTGGCCGGATGCGACTGGCCGGGCTTCGGACGCGGCAAGCAGGCCTCGACGATCGAAGACAGCCGCGCGGTTGTCTCGATCGGCTCCTGGTCGCGGGCCTTCACGATGGCCCGCGCGATGCGGCGCGAGGCGCGCTCTTCGCCATAGGTATAGAGAACGTCGGCCAGCGCCGTCTCGTCGAGCCGCTTGACCAGGTCGGCGGCGCTCTCGCCCGACTGCTCCATGCGCATGTCGAGCGGACCGTCCTTCATGAACGAGAACCCGCGTTCGGCGATATCGAGCTGCATCGACGACACACCAAGGTCCAACACCACCCCGTCGGCGCCGCTGATGACCTTGTCCATGTCGGCGAAATTGCCCTTGACCAGCTCGAGCCGGTCGCCATAGTCGCCGATCCAGCCCTGCGCCATCTGGTGTGCCAGCGGATCGCGGTCGATGCCGATCACCTTGTCGGCCCCGGCCTCGAGCAGACCGCGGGCGTAGCCCCCTGCCCCGAAGGTGCCGTCGACCCAGGTGCCGCTGACCGGCGCCACGGCCTTCAGAAGCGGCCGCAGGAGAACCGGGACATGCGGCGCGCCGTTATCTTGATCCGCCGCAGGTGCCATCTCAGATCTCCTCGTCCTCATCGTCTTCATCGAGCAGTTCCAGCGGGTCGCCGTCAAAATCGGCCAGTTCGTCCTCGGTCTCCTCGAGATCGGCCTCGTAGGCCGCGGGCTCCCAGATCTGGAAGGTGTCGACTGTGCCGATGAACTGCGCTTCGTTCTCGAGCGCAATCTTGTCGCGCAGCTTGACAGGAATCACGATCCGACCTGTGTCGTCAACGCTCGACGTGACCGACTGGCCCGAGATCAGCCGCTCGAGCAGGCGCCGCTTGCGCGAGCCACGCTTCATGTTGCTGATGCGGTCCTCGATGGCCTCGATTTCCTGGATGGTGAAGCATTCGAGATACTTGCGGCGCTGGTCGCCGTAGACGATCACGAAATTGGGGCTCAGACCTTCGGTCCAGTCGGGATCACCGGCTTCAAGCACACGGCGAAAAGAGGCCGGGATGGACACCCTGCCCTTGCTGTCGACCTTGTGCCGACTTTCGCCTCTGAACCTCAGCCTGCGGCCCACTGTCCCTACTCACGCCCCTTGAAACGAAATACGGCGGGTTGATCTGCTGCCACCGATCAACCCGCCGCCTTGACCCGCTGTGCGGGCTGGTCCAGCTGCGCGCGCCACCTGGGGGGATGTCTGCTCGCTCGCGCGCCGGATCTCTGTGTTTCGATGAGGGCGGGTGCCTGTATGAACCTGCTCTTTTATTATTGTGGGTGTTTGCCGGGGCTTTGTTTTTTGCCCTCTGTCCCGTCCCTCATCGTGGTTAAAGGTATGTCATGGGAATTCATGGGAGGCAACGGGGAATTTCGGGAGAAGGCACAAGTTCTTGTCCACACCCCCTGTGGAAAACAACATGTAGAGGCCTATTCGACAAAATCTCACAAACATGTGGTAAGCGGGAACCTGCACACAACTATATATAGTCACGCTGTCGTGAAGATGTCACGGGCCGCAAAATCCCAAAAATGTTTTGTTGCTAAACACAAGAATTTAGGCGTCCTGAGATAAACCCAGATTCGGGCGCACCAGACCCGATGAATCACCTGAAAATCCGGCCGTGATGCGCGCTCTGACCCACGCGGGGGCAGTATTTCCCAAATCAGTTCCATGCAATCCCATGCGCGGTGCCATCCATTCCCATGCGGCCCCGAATCCACGCGCCCGGCGGCTGGCACCAAGGAAGCACTTGTGTGGTGCGACGCGCCGCATTAAGCGGAGCGGGCCTCGGTTCCGGGCCTTGTCCGGAGAATAGGGAACGCGGTGCAAACCCGCGACTGCCCCCGCAACTGTGAGCGGTGAGTGCGACCGGCATATGCCACTGGGCGAAACGCCCGGGAAGGCCCGCGTCGCGCGATGACCCGCAAGTCAGGAGACCTGCCAAGGTGATCACCCTCCCCATGCGCGGGGCTGCGCTTCGGGGTACGGTCTTTCCGTTCGTGGTGACATCCGCACCGTTCACGGGATCCGGACTCCGTCCTCTCTTTCCGCGAACACCACGACAGCCGCCCTTCTGCCTGAAGGGCCGACATGGAAAGGATGGACAGGGATGAAGCATGTCCTCACCTCCGCCTCGGTGCTCGCTCTGAGCACCACGCCCCTGCTCGCGCAGGATGCCGAGTATTACCAACTCCCGACGCTGACGCTCTATGCCAACAGCACGCCGTTCGAGCTCGGCCGCACCGGCACCTCGGTGTCGGTCCTCACCGAGCGCGATCTGGACGACAGCCCCGAGACCACGCTGGCCGATACGCTCGACACGCTGCCCGGCGTCAACGTCGTTACCAATGGCGGCCCCGGCACCAGCAGTGCCGTCAGCATCCGCGGCCTGCCCTCCTATTATGCGCCGGTCTATATCAACGGCATCGAGGTGACCGACAGTTCGTCGACGCAGAGCAGCTTCAACTTCGGCAACATCCTTCCCGGCGGCGTGAGCCGCGTCGAGGTGCTCAAAGGTGCTCAGTCGGCGCTCTACGGTGCCGATGCGGTCGCGGGGATCGTCGCGATCGACCTCGCGCGTGCGCCGGAAGAGCCCGGCCAGACCACGAAGGTGGGCGCCGAGGCCGGCACCTACAACACCAAGAGCGCGGCCCTCAGCTATGGCGCCGCGACCGAGCGTGCCGGTGTCGCGTTCAGCGCCACGCGCTTCGTGACCGACGGGTTCTCGGCGGTCGAGGCCGACGGCTACGACGAGGATGACGGTTTTGCGGCGACCCAGCTGGCCTTCGACAGCTATTTCCAGGCGACACCGGATCTGCGCGTCGGCCTTTCGGGCTTCCGCTTCGACGCCGAGGGCGACTACGACTCCAACGACTGGACCGCCCCCGAGAGCGGCACGACCGACACCGAGAGCTATGGCCTGCGCGCCTATGCCCAGCTGCAGACCGGTGCCGTGGCGCACGAGCTGGCCTACTCGCGCTACCAGATCGACCGTGATACCGACGCCGCCGGCTGGAGTGACAGCTTCGGCTCGACCCGCGACAAGTGGACCTATAGCGGCACATGGGAATTCGCCGCCGGCCGCAGCCTGAGCTTCGGCGCCGAACACAGCCTCGAAGAGGCCGATTTCAGCGCTCCGGTCTATGATGCCTTCTTCTCGCGCGTCGGCACCGCGGAAAACAGCGAGTCGATCGACAACACCGGCGCCTATGCCGAGCTTGCCTGGGCCTTCACGCCGGATGTCGATGCCGTGGTCACCGTGCGCCACGACGATCACTCCGAGTTCGGCGGCGAATGGAGCGGTCGCGCAACCGTGTCCTGGCGCGCCACCGAGGCGCTGACCCTGCGCGGCGCCCTCGCCAAGGGCTATCGCGCCCCGTCGCTCTACGAGCTCTACAGCCCGTCCTACGGCAATGACGGCCTCGAGCCGGAAACCAGCCGTGGTGGCGAGATCGGCGCGGACTATGCCTTTGCCAATGGCGCCACGCTGGGCGCGACCTGGTTCTACACCGAGATCGACGACCTGATCCAATACGAGGGGACAGGCTACGCCCAGGTCTCCGGCACCTCCGTGTCGAAGGGCCTCGAGCTTGCCGGGAGCGTGCCGCTCGGCGACCGCTTCACGCTCTCGGGCAGCTACACCTACACCGATGCGCGCGACGACAACGATGATCCGCTGGCACGCGTGCCGCGCTACGATCTCGCCATGCGCCTCGATGCCGACATCACCGACCAGCTGCGCGCAGGCCTCAGCGTTGTGCACAAGGCCGACTATGCCGAAACCTGGGGCGTGACGGTTCAGGACGAAAGCGACGATCACACCGTGGTCAACGCGCAGGCGAGCTACGATTTCGGCAACGGCTTCGAGGGCTACGTCCGCATCGAGAACCTCTTTGACGAGGATTACCAGATCGTGCCGGACTACCAGACCACGGGCCGCGCCTACTACGCGGGGATCCGTGCGCGCTTCTAGGCCCACCACGCTCGCCGCCGCCCTGCTCCTCATGGCAGGCGCGGCGGCGGCCGACGACGCGGGCCCGGCCCGCGTCGTCTCTCTCAACGTCTGCACCGACCAGCTCGCGCTGCTGCTCGCGGCGCCCGGCCAGCTGATCTCGGTCTCGCCGCTCGCGCATGACCCGCGCAGTTCGGCGATGGCGCGCGAGGCCGGTGCCCTGCCCGCCAATCACGCCCATGCCGAGGAGATCGCCCTGCTCGAGCCCGATCTCGTGCTCGCCGGCAACTTCACCGCCCGCGCCGCCACCGACATGCTCGACCAGCTCGGCTACCGCGTCGAACGCTTCAACCCAGCCAACTCCCTCGAGGATGTGCGCGACAACATCCTGCGCATGGGCACCCTGCTCGGGCGCGAGACCGAGGCCGACGCCCTGCTCTCAAACTTCGACGCCCGCCTCGCCGAGCTGAGCGATGCCCCCGAGACACGCCCGGTCGTGGCCTACTACCTGCCCTTCAACGAGACCGCCGGGGTCCAGTCGCTCACCGGCGAGATCCTTGCCGCTGCCGGGATGGCGAACATCTCCGAGGCGCGCGGCCTGCCCTATGGCGGCCGGCTGCCGCTCGAGGAACTGGTGCTCGCGCAGCCCGACATGATCCTCGTGGGCCAGCCCTATGACAGCCCGGCGCAGGCCACAGCGCTGCTGCAGCACCCGGTGCTGCGGTCCACCGGCACCCTGCACGAGATCCCCGACGGGCAGAACTGGATCTGTGGCACGCCCTTTGTTCTTGATGCGGTCGAAGCGATGCGCAACCTGCGCCGCGACTGGGAGGCCACCCGATGAAACTGGCCCTCGCGCTCTCGACCCTCGTGCTGGCTCTGCTGCTCGCCTCGCTGTCGCTGGGATATGCGCCGCTGCCGCTCTCCGCCGTGCTCGGCGGCGTTCTGGGCAATGGCGATCCGCTGCATGTCATGGTGATGCAGGAGATCCGCCTGCCGCGCACCGCACTCGCCGCGCTGGTGGGTGCCGCTCTCGGGCTCTCGGGCGCCGCGATGCAGGGCTACCTGCGCAACCCGCTGGCCGAACCAGGGCTGATCGGCGTCTCTGGCTCTGCGGCGCTCGGCGCGGTGCTCGCATTGCAGACCGGCCTGTCGGCGGCCTTCGCGCTCGCCCTGCCGCTGATGGCGCTGGTCTTCGCACTTGGCGCGGTGGCGCTGATCCTGCTGCTCGCCGGCCCGCGCGGCGGCTCGCTGACGCTGATCCTCGCGGGCATCGCGGTCTCGGCGCTGGCGGGCGCGCTGACCTCGCTGGCGCTGAACCTGTCGTCGAACCCCTATGCCACCTTCGAGATCGTGTTCTGGATGATGGGCTCGGTCGCCGACCGCTCGCTCACCCACCTCGCGCTCGCCGCGCCGTTGGTGGCGATCGGGGCCGCGGTGCTGCTGACGCTGGGCCGTGGGCTCGACGCGCTGACGCTGGGCGAGGACGGGGCGCAGGCGCTTGGCGTGTCGATGACAGCACTGCGCCTGAAGCTGCTGTTCGGCACCGCCGCCGCCGTAGGCGCCGCGACGGCAGTGGCCGGTGCGGTGGGCTTCGTCGGCCTCGTTGTGCCGCACCTGCTGCGTCCGCTCTGCGGCGCACGTCCCTCGCGGCTGCTCTGGGCCTCGGCGCTTGGCGGCGCGGCGATGCTGCTCGCCGCCGACATCGCCGTCCGTCTGGTGCTGCCCGAGCGCGATCTCAAGCTCGGCGTGGTCATGGCGCTGATCGGCGCGCCGCTGTTCCTGCACCTGATCTACAAGACGCGGAGGGGCGGATGAGCCTGCTGTCGCTCGAGGCGCTGACGGTCAAGCGCGGCCCCTGCCCGGTTGTCGACAGCGTCAGCCTGGAGATCGCGCCCGGTGAATGCGTCGGGCTGATCGGCCCCAACGGCGCCGGCAAGACCACCTTGATGCGCGCCGCCCTCGGCCTGATGAAGCACGAGGGCCGCTCCTCGCTCACCGACCTGCCCGCCCGCGACCGCGCCCGTGCCGCCGCCTGGCTGCCGCAGGCACGCGAAATCGCCTGGCCGGTAGCCGTCGAGACGCTGGTGGCGCTTGGCCGCCTGCCGCATGACAGCCGCGCCGGAGACCTGCGCGCCGAAGCCGTCCTGCGCGCCCTTGACCGCATGGGCCTCACCGCCTTCGCACAGCGCCGCGCCACCGAGCTCTCGGGCGGCGAGCAGGCCCGCGTGCTGATCGCCCGCGCACTGGCGCAGGAGGCGCCGCTGCTGATGGCCGACGAGCCCATCGCCGGGCTCGACCCGGCGGCGCAGATCGCCACGCTGCGGGTCTTTCAGGACTTGGCAAAGGAGGGCCACGCGGTGCTCGTCTCGTTGCACGACCTGACACTGGCGGCGCGCCATTGTACCCGGCTCATCCTGCTCGATCGCGGCCGCACCGCCGCCGACGGCCCGCCGCTCGAGGTGCTGAGCGAGGCCCGGCTGGCCGAGGTCTTCCACCTGCGCGGCAACATGCTGGACACCGCGGACGGCCCGCTGCTACAGGCGCTCGACGTGCTGGGCTGAGCCGCCTGCCCGCCGCGTGAGCGCCCCGCCCCGCAGCGCCAGCGTGCCAGCCGCATCCGCTTGACCCTGCCGGCGCCATCCCCCACAACCGGCGCAAAGGACATGACCATGACCACTCCCCTGATCACCGACAGCCACTGTCACCTCGACTTCCCGGATTTCGACGCCGAGCGCCCGGACGTCATCGCCCGCGCCGTCGACGCCGGAGTGCACCGCATGGTGACGATCTGCACCCGCCTGCGCAACGAGCCGCAGGTGCGCGCCATCGCCGAGGCCAACGACCCGGTGTTCTACGCCGCCGGCACCCACCCGATGAGCGCCGCCGAAGAGCCGCTGGCGTCCGTGGACGAACTGGTCGCGCTCTCGCAGCACCCGAAATTCGTCGGCATCGGCGAGACCGGGCTCGACTATCACTACACCGCCGAGAGCGCCGAGGTTCAGAAGACCTCGCTGTGCATTCATATCGAGGCGGCGCAGGAAACCGGCCTGCCGCTGATCATCCACGCGCGCGCCGCCGACGATGACATGGCGCAAATCCTCTCCGAGGCCTACCGCGCCAAACCCTATTCTTGCGTGATGCACTGCTTTTCCTCTTCTCCGGAGCTCGCCAAGGCGGCGCTCGATTGCGGCTTCTACCTGTCGATGTCCGGCATCGCGGCGTTTCCGAAGTCGAAAGAGCTGCGCGAGATCTTCGCGAGCGCCCCGCTCGAGCGCATCCTCGTGGAGACCGACAGTCCCTATCTCGCGCCGCCGCCCTATCGCGGCAAGCGCAACGAGCCCGGCTACACCGTGCACACCGCCAAGGTCGGCGCCGAGGCTTTCGGCCTGTCTTACGACGACTTCGCCCGCGCCACCGAAGCGAACTTCGAGCGCCTCTTCGCCAAGGCCGCTGCCTGGGCCCCGGAGACCGCATGAGCGAGTTGCGTTTCACCATTCTCGGCTGCGGCTCCTCGGGCGGCGTGCCGCGCCTTGGCGGCCACTGGGGCGAGTGCGACCCGGCCAACCCTCGCAACACACGGCGGCGCTGCTCGATGCTGGTCGAGCGCGACGGTGCCCAAGGCACCACGCGGGTGCTGATCGACACCACGCCAGACATGCGCCAGCAGCTGCTCGACGCCGGCATCGGCCATCTCGACGCGGTGGCCTGGACCCACAGCCATGCCGATCACACGCACGGGCTCGACGACCTGCGCCAGATCGTCTTCAACCGGCGCGACCGGCTGCCAGTCTGGGCCGATGGCGACACCCAGAACGCGCTCTTCGCGCGGTTTGGCTACGCCTTCGTGCAGCCCGAAGGCAGCCCCTACCCGCCGATCCTCGAGATGCACACGATCGGCGACGGGCCGTTCACCATCGAAGGCGCCGGCGGCCCGATCACGCTCACGCCCTTCGAGGTCGACCACGGCAGTATCGACGCGCTCGGCTTCCGCATCGCCGACGTCGCCTACCTGCCCGACGTGATCCGCATCCCCGAGGCCAGCTGGGCGCATCTTCAGGGGCTCGACTGCTGGATCCTCGACGCGCTGCGCCGCACCCCGCACCCGACCCACGCGCATCTTGACCTCGCGCTGGAATGGATCGCAAAGGCGCAGCCGAAAGAGGCTGTGCTCACCAACATGCATATCGATCTCGACCACGACATCGTCGCCGCCGAGACCCCGGATCACATCCGCCCGGCCTATGACGGCATGGTCCTGCGCTATGCGCTCTAA
Source organism: Salipiger bermudensis (assembly GCF_017309175.1). Lineage (NCBI taxonomy): Bacteria > Pseudomonadati > Pseudomonadota > Alphaproteobacteria > Rhodobacterales > Roseobacteraceae > Salipiger > Salipiger bermudensis. The sequence goes on from NZ_JAEKJV010000021.1 coordinate 56,319, forward strand.
GGCCGACCACGCGCGAAGCCCGCAGCCTCACAAGACCCGTCTCAGCAAACCTCGCCACCGGATCAGGAGCGCGCTCACCCACGCTCACAAACCGCGCTGCCCTCGCCTCCCCGCGCCGCGTCCTGATCTTCTCTACGTCCCAAATACTCACATCCGCCCTCTCCGGCCCTCCCGCCGCCGGGACACCAGCGCGTCCCGACAAGCACGCCACCCTCGCCGCCTCACGTCGCGCCAAGATCTTCTCTACGTCGCAAATACTCAACTCCGCCCCGACCGGCCCTCCCGCCGCCGGGACCCGGGCGCAGCGCCAAACCGGCGCGCCCCCGGCGACGCGCGCAGCGCGGCGCAAAACCTCTTCGCAAGAGACTGACATGCAAGCTCTTTTCGACATCATTCTGCCGGTCTTCCTGGTCATCGGCGCCGGCTACCTCGCCAGCTGGCGCGGTCTCCTGCCCGACAATGCGGTCGACGGGCTGATGGGCTTCACCCAGACCATCGCCATTCCCTGCCTGCTCTTCACCGCGATCTGGCAGCTCGACCTCGGGACGAACTTTTCCCCGCCGATCCTGATCTCCTTCTATCTCGGCGCCGCCAGCGGCTTCGTCGCCGGTCTGCTCGGGGCGCGCTACATCTTTGGACGCGACTGGGAAGATTCCGTCGCCATCGGCTTTGCCTGCCTGTTCTCCAACTCGCTGCTGCTCGGCCTGCCGATCACCGAGCGCGCCTACGGGCCGGATGCGCTCTCGGGCAATTACGCCATCATCGCCATGCATTCGCCGTTCTGCTACGCGCTCGGCATCACCGCGATGGAGATCGCCCGCGCCCGCGGAACGGAACTGCGCCATCTGCCGCTGACCGTCGGCCGCGCCATGTTCCGCAACGGGCTGGTGATCGGCATCATGATCGGCGTCGCCTTCAACCTCGGCAACGTCACCCTGCCCGCCCCGGTGATGCAGGCGCTCGACATGATCACCCGCACCGCCCTGCCGGCGGCGCTCTTCGCGCTCGGCGGCGTGCTGTTCCGCTACCGCCCCGAGGGCGACCTGCGGACCATCCTCTATGTCTGCGCGATCTCTCTGGCGCTGCACCCGGCGATCACCTTCGCGCTCGGCCACGGCTTCGGCCTCTCGACCGACTCGCTGCGCTCGGCGGTGATGACCGGGGCGATGGCACCAGGGGTGAACGCCTATGTCTTTGCCAACATGTATGGCCGGGCCAAGCGCGTCGCCGCGTCCTCGGTGCTGCTGGCCACCGGCCTGTGTCTCTTCACCAGCTGGGTGTGGTTGCACCTTCTGCCCTGAGCCAGCCTGACATGCTGAAATGACAAAGGGCCCCGTCCAGCCGGACGGGGCCCTTTCAATTCGTCACGCCTGGCGCGTCAGGATTTGCCGCGCTTCGGCGGCTGCATGCCGCCCTGGCGCGGCTTTCCCGGGCGCGCGCCCTTGGAGGCGCGGCCGGTCGGGTCGAAGCGCTGCGAGGTGTCGGCGGCATTGGCCGGACGCTTGGGCTTGTCACCCTGCGCCGCCGGACGCGCCGGACGCCCGCCCGGCTTGCCGCCGAAGCCCTTGGACGGGCCGTCACGGCCCTCGCCAGGGCGCTTGGACTTGAAGGGCTTGCCGCCGCCCTCGCCATCGCGCTTCGGTTTCCAGTCCTTGCCACCCTCGCCGCGGGGCTTGTCTCCCCAGGGCTTGTCGCTCTTCGGACGGTCACCACGCGGCTTGTCGCCCCAGGCCTTGTCGCCGCGCGGCTTGTCGAACTTGGGCTTGTCGCCCTTCGGACGGTCGTCGCGCTTGAAGCTGCCCTTCGGCTTGTCGCCCTTGGCAGAGCCGCCCTTGGCCCCCCAGGCCTCGCCATCGGGACGCTTGCGCGCCGGCGCATCGCCCTCGGGGCGCGGCTTGCGCGGGCCGTCCTTGCGCGGGCGGTCATTGCGGGGACCGTCGGAGCGCGGGCCGTCGCGGCGCGGCGGGCGGCTGGCGAATTCCGGCGTGCCCTCGACGGCGCGTACAGTCACACCGTCCTCGAGCGTGCTGCCGTCGCCGAGACCGCCGAGGAAGCCCTCGACCACCGGCTCGGAGAGCTCCACGAAGGTTTCGCTGTCCTGCACCCGGATGGCGCCGATGGCATCCTTGTCGAGCCCGCCAGCCCGGCACAGCAGCGGCAGCAGCCAGCGCGCCTCGGCGCGGTCATCGCGGCCGACCGACAGGGCAACCCACCGGCTCGGGCCGAACGCCGCGCGCTCCTTGCGCTCGGGGCGCTCGGGGCGCGCATCCGGTGCCGAGAGCTCCTCGGGCGCCGAGTGGCGATCGCGGTAGAGGCGCAGATAGGCGGCAGCCACGGTCTCGGGCGACTGCTCGGCCAGCAGGCGCGCGGCGAACCCGGCCTCGTCCTCGGTGATCTCCTCGGACCAAGTGGGATCGGCCAGCAGGCGCTCCTCGTCGCGGCGCAGGATCTCCTCGGCGCTCGGCGCCTCGATCCACTCCGCGGTGACCTTGGCCCATTTCAGCAGGCGCTCGGCCTTCTTGGTGAGCTTCGGCGGCACCACGAGGGCCGAGATGCCCTTGCGCCCCGCGCGGCCTGTGCGGCCGGAGCGGTGCAGCAGGCCCTCGGTGTTCGAGGGCAGCTCGGCATGGATCACCAGCTCGAGGTTGGGCAGGTCGATGCCACGCGCGGCCACGTCGGTGGCGACGCAGACCTTGGCGCGGCCGTCCCGCATCGCCTGCAGAGCGTGGCTGCGCTCGGTCTGGCTGAGCTCGCCCGAGAGGCAGACCACCGCGAAGCCGCGGTTGCTGAAGCGCGCTGTCAGCCGGTTCACGGTGGCGCGGGTGTTGGCGAAGACGATGGCGTTCTGCGCATCGTGGTAGCGCAGCATGTTGATGATGGCGTTCTCGGCATCATGCTGTGCCACGCGCAGCGCCTGATAGGTGATGTCGGCGTGCTGGCTGCGCTCGGAGATCGTGGTCACGCGCACGGCGTCGCGCTGGTAGTGCTGCGCCAGCGTGGCGATCATCGGCGGCACGGTGGCCGAGAACAGCAGCGTGCGCCGCTCTTCCGGCGCCTCGCCCAGCATGAACTCGAGATCCTCGCGGAAGCCGAGGTCGAGCATCTCGTCGGCCTCGTCGAGCACGATGGCGCGCAGCGCGCTCATGTCGAACGAGCCGCGCTGGATGTGGTCGACCAGGCGCCCCGGAGTACCGACGACGATATGCGCGCCACGCTCGAGCGCGCGGCGCTCGTCGCGCATATCCATGCCACCGACGCAGGAGACGACGCGGGCCCCGGCCTTGGCATAAAGCCACTCGAGCTCGCGCTTGACCTGGAAGGCCAGCTCGCGCGTGGGCGCCACGATCAGCGCCAGCGGCAGGCTCGCCTCGCCCAGCATCCCCGCCTCGTCGAGCAGGGTCGGCGCGATGGCGAGGCCGAAGCCCACGGTCTTGCCGGAGCCGGTCTGGGCCGAGACCAGAAGGTCGGAGGTCTGAAGGTCGGGGTTGGTGACCGCCTCCTGAACGGGGGTCAACGTGTCATAGCCACGCTCTGCGAGCGCATCGGAAAGGGTCTGAATCATGGGAGGCCGATCTGCGAGGAAGTGGGACGCGGAACGGGCCGACTCAAGAAGGGCGCATCGCGTCAGGAAGGCGCTCATCTAACGCAGATGCGGGCGTTTGTATACGGGTTTCTTTGTGCCGCCCGCCCCAGGGCAATGCAGCAGACACATGGCGGGACTGTAAAATGAGCAGAGAAGGTGGCGTTAACACTCGCCGGTGTTCGCGTTAACGGAACATGCACAAGAGAAATATGTCCCGGACGCGAACGGATAAGAAAGAAAATGACTGACAGCACCGCCGAATTTGAAACGGCCGCCCCCGCGGGGCAGCCGGCGCTCAACTCTCCCGCCAAGGTTCTGCTCGCGAGCCTTGTGGGAACCACCATCGAATTTTTCGACTTCTACGTCTATGCCACGGCGGCAGTCCTGGTGTTTCCGGCGCTGTTCTTTTCCAACAGCGACCCGATGACGGCGCTGCTGGCCTCCTTTGCCACCTTCTCGATCGCGTTCTTCGCCCGTCCGCTGGGGGCCATCGTGTTCGGCCATTTCGGCGACCGCATCGGCCGCAAGGCGACGCTGGTGGCGGCGCTGCTGACCATGGGCATCTCGACCGTGGTGATCGGCCTGCTGCCGACCTATGCCCAGATCGGCGTGGCGGCACCGGCGCTGTTGGCGCTCTGCCGTTTCGGTCAGGGCTTCGGCCTTGGCGGTGAATGGGGCGGCGCGGTGCTGATGGCGACCGAGAACGCACCCGAGGGCAAGAAGAACTGGTACGGCATGTTCCCGCAGCTCGGCGCGCCGGTGGGCCTGTTCCTGTCGTCGGGAATGTTCTGGCTGCTGCTGCAGTTCATGCCCGAGGAAACCTTGCTGAGCTGGGGCTGGCGGATCCCGTTCCTCGCCTCCATCCTGCTGATCATCGTCGGGCTCTGGGTGCGGCTCTCGATCACCGAGACGCCGGACTTCCAGAAGGCCATCGACAACGAGGAGCGCGTGGCGGTCCCGGTGATCGAGCTCTTTGCCAACCACAAGATCTCCATCGTGCTCGGCACCTTCGTGGCGCTGGCGACCTTCGTGCTGTTCTATCTCAGCACCGCTTACCTGCTGAGCTACAACGTCAAGGTCGTGCAGATCCCGTTCACCGACGCGCTGGCGATCCAGATCTGGGGTGCGATCGTCTTCGGCCTGTTCATCCCGGTGGCCGGCCTCACCGCCGAACGGCTGGGCCGCCGCCAGGTGCTGATCGGCACCACGCTGGCGATTGCAGCCTTCTCGTTCCTCGTGCCGGTGCTGATGGTCGAGAACGAAGCCCGCATCCTTGGTTTCGTGACGCTGGCGATGGCGCTGATGGGGATGACCTACGGCCTGATCGGTACCGCGCTGGCGGCGCCCTTCCCGACCCGTGTGCGCTATACCGGCTCGTCGATCACCTTCAACTTCGCGGGCATCGTGGGCGCCTCGCTCGCGCCCTACATCGCGACCTGGCTGCAGGGCACATACGGCATTGCCTATGTCGGCTACTACCTGCTGGCGGCAGCGCTGGTGACGCTGTTCTGCATCGTGGCAAGCGCCCGCGGCAAGGTCTGAGACAAGACGCCTTCCAGGACGCCAACGTCTGAAACGATACGGGGCCGGCAAGACTGCCGGCCCCGTTTTGCATTTGCAGAGATCTGAGGAGACGCAAGGGCCTATTCGCCCTCCTGCTCCAGCCCGTAGCGCTTGAACAGGCTGCCTTGCGTCATGAAGAACAGGAACACCGCCGCGGTCAGCCCGAAGGTCTTGAAATAGACCCATGTCTCGGTGCTCATGGTGCGCCAGATCACCTCGTTGAGCAGCGCCAGCCCGAAGAAAAGCGCGGTGACGCGCTTGGTCAGGATCATCCAGCCCTCGTGGCGCAGCGGCATCAGGCCTTCCATCACCTTGCGCAGGTAGCTCTCGCCGCGCAGCAGGCCGACGCCAAGTGCCACGCCGAACATCAGATAGATCAAGGTGGGCTTCATCTTGAAGAAGCGCTCGTCATTGAGCCAGACCGAGAGCCCGCCGAAGACCACGATCAGCACCGCGGTGACGATCTGCATCGGGCTCAGGTGGCCGGTGAGCTTCCACAGCGCCGCGGTGCAGACAAGCATCAAGGGAATGAAGCCGGCGGTGACAAGGATGAAGCCCTGATATTCGGTGCCGCCGATGGTGAAGACCCGGTCCTTCAGCAGCAGGTAGGCGGCGAAGAAGACGATGATCGGGCCGATCTCGAGCGCCGATTTGAGGAAGGGGTTGATCTGTTTCGCGCTCATGCGGCCTCCGGTTCTGTCGCCGCAGAGATAGCCCCTGCCCCGCCCCTTCACAATGGGAACCCGGACGCTTCACCGTGGGTTGAGCCCACACGTCAAAGCGGAGGGGACATGTTCGAGCAGATCCTAGACGAATTCACCGGCACCTTTTCTGCGGTGCCGCCCTCGGTGGCCTTCGCGCGTCTGCTGGCGGCGATCTTTCTGGCCGCGTGCATCGGCTTCGAACGCGAACGGCGTGGCAAGCCGGCCGGGCTGCGCACCCACATCCTCGTCTCGGTCGCCGCCTGCCTCTTCGTGATCCTCGGGCGCGAACTGGCAGCGATGGAGTTCGGCGGAGACGAGCAGCGCAACGATCCGCTGCGGATGATCGAGGCGGTGACCGCGGGCGTGGCCTTCCTTGCCGCCGGGATCATCTTCACCAGCGGCGGCAAGGTGCGCAACACCACCACCGGAGCGTCGCTGTGGCTCGCGGGCGCGGTGGGGCTTGGCTGCGGCGCGGGGCAGATGCCGCTTGCAGCCATGACGACGCTGATCGTCGTTGTGGTACTCACGATCGTGCGCGCCTTCGAGACATGGTTCTGGCCCGAGCAGGCGCGCGACGAGTGAGCGACGAGGGCCGCTAACGCGGCCCTCGACAGACGTTCGGAAATCAGCCCGCGCTCAGCCCTGCTCAAGCCCGGTGAGCGCGGCGGCGAACTCCTCGGGGTCGAAGGGCGCCAGATCGTCGATCTGCTCGCCCACGCCGATGGCATGGATCGGCAGGCCGAACTTGTCTGCCAGCGCCACCAGAACGCCGCCCTTGGCGGTGCCGTCGAGCTTGGTCATCACCAGACCTGACACATCCGCGACCTGCCGGAAGATCTCGACCTGCGTCAGTGCGTTCTGACCGGTCGTGGCATCGAGCACGAGAAGCGTGTTGTGCGGCGCGTCGGGATCCTTCTTGCGGATCACCCGGACGATCTTGGCCAGCTCCTCCATCAGGTCCTGCCGGTTCTGCAACCGTCCGGCAGTGTCGATCATCAGAAGGTCCGCGCCCTCGGCCTGCGCCTTGGTCATCGCATCGAAGGCAAGGCTTGCCGGATCCGAGCCCTCGGGCGCGGTCAGCACCGGCACCCCGGCGCGATCGCCCCAGACCTGAAGTTGCTCGACCGCGGCGGCGCGGAAGGTGTCGCCCGCGGCGATCACCACCGACTTGCCGGCGGCGCGGAACTGCGAGGCGAGCTTGCCGATGGTGGTGGTCTTGCCGGAGCCGTTCACCCCGACCACCAGAACAACCTGAGGCTTCTTGGGATAGAGCGGCAGCGGCTTGGCCACCGGGTCCATCACCCGCGCCACCTCGGCGGCCAGCGCCGCCTTGATCTCCTGCGTCGAGACGCGCTTGCCGTAGCGGCCTTCGGCGATGTTGGCCGAGACCCGCAGCGCGGTGTCGACGCCCATGTCAGAGGCGATCAGCAGCTCTTCGAGGCTTTCGAGCATGTCGTCGTCGAGCACCCGGCGCACCACCGGCGCGCTCGGCATCTCGCGGCCGAAGAGCCGGCCCAGCAGGCCGGGCTTTGCACTGGAGGGCGTCTGGGTCGGCGCCTCCTGCGGCGGTGCCACCGGCGTCGGATCGAGCGGCGCCGGCATCTCGAGCGGCGGGGCTGACGGGATCTCGGAGGGCGGCGCCGGGATCGGATCGGCGGGCGGCGTCACGTCGGGGCCCGGCTCCGGCGTCTCTGCCGGGTCGGGTAGCGGGCTCGGCGTCGGGTCGACCGGTGCGGGGGCCTCCTCTGGCGCCTTGGACGGGGCCTCGTCGGGCGCGACCGGCGGAGTCTCGGAGGGGCGCTCCGGCGTCTCGGCAGGCGGCGGCGGCACATCCGCCGGGGCCGGCGGCGCCGAGGGTGTCGGCTCCGGTGCGGACGGCGTCGGGGCCGGCGGCGCAGCGGGCTCCGGTGCGCTCGGTTCGGGCGCGTCTTCCGACCCGCCCTCCTGCACGATGGCGTCGAGCCCTTCCTCGAGCTTCGAGGACGACTTGAACAGCTTGCTCTTGAGCTTGCCGAAGAAGGACATGTGGCGGACCCCTTTTGTACCTGCTCCCCAAGTAATACGCCCGGGCGTCAGTGAAAAGTGTGAGTTGACCTGCGCAGGCCCGCGAGGCCAAGTGAACCACATGTGGCGTGTCGCGATCCTGTTCTCCCTTTTCTTCCTGACCGGCCCGCTCGCGGCCGATCAGACACCGCCACCGGACGAGCCCGGCACGCTCTGCTCGGCCGGTGCCTTCGGGCCGGTGCAGTGCATCCGTCCCAGCCATGCGGTGCACGACACCTGCCAGGCAATCGGCCATTTTGCCGCCCGTCACGGGCTCGACCCGGGCTTCTTCGCCCGGCTCCTCTGGCAGGAAAGCCGCTTCGATCCCAACGCGCTGAGCCATGCCAACGCGCAGGGGATCGCGCAGTTCATCCCCTCCACCGCCGAGCTGCGCGGGCTGGTCGATCCCTACAATCCCGCCGAAGCGATGGAATATTCCGCCGAGTATCTTGGCGAACTGGCCCGCCGCTTCGGCAATCCCGGCCTCGCGGCGGTGGCCTATAACGGCGGCGAGCGCCGGGCCGAGGCGCTGGTGGCCGACAGCGCCGCCGCCCTGCCCCGCGAAACGGTGGACTATGTGCGCATCATCACCGGTGTCGCGGCGGAAGACTGGGCCGAGGACCCGCCCGAGGCCCACGATTACAGCCTGCAGCCCGGCAAGCCCTTCGCCGAGGCGTGCTTCGAGCTGGCGCGGGACCGCCGCCTCACCGCCTATCCCGAGCCCGAACCGCGCCTCGCGCCGTGGGGTGTGCAGCTGGCCTATGGCACCACGAAAACCCGCGCGCTCTCGCAATATCGCGACCGTACGCGGATCTGCCCCTCGCTCGTGCGGGGCGAGGAGCCCGATCTCGTCTGGCAGAAGAGCCGCGCCAGCCCCAAGGGCGGTTACTGGATGGCGCGGATCGGACGGCGCGACCGCGGCGAGGCGTTCCAGCTCTGCGCGCGGCTCAAGAAAAGCGGCTGCACCTGCGCCGTGTTCAGCAATTCCTGAGGCGTGACGGTTAAGAGGACGACAGATGGCGCGTTTCGCGTTCGCGACACTGACAATGGCGGCGCTTCTCGGCGCGACGATCGTCTCGAACGGGGCGTGGAGCGATGTCTGGGCGCTGGCGGCGCTGCTTGGGATCACCGTCGGGGTGTTCGCGCTGGACAAGCTGGCCGCACTCGCGGCCCCGGACCATCCGGGTGAGGAATTTCCCGCCGGGGACGGGCTTGCCGTTGCGCTGGGGCTGCTGCACTTTCCACTGCTCTATGGCGGGGTCTGGGCCATCTCCGGCGGCGGCGGGCACGACGCGACAGCCCGCGTGGCGCTGTTCTTCGCGCTGTCGCTGTTTCTCGGGCAGGTCGGCAACTCGAATGCCCACGAGCTGATCCACCGCCCGGACCGCGGGCTGCGCCGGTTGGGCATCGCGGTCTATTCCTCGTTGCTTTTCGGCCACCACGTCTCGGCGCATCTGCGGGTGCATCACGTGCATGCGGCCACCGATGCCGACCCCAATTCGGCGCCGCTGGGACAGAGCTACTACGCCTTCGCGCCACGCGCCTGGATCGGCAGCTTCCGGCAGGGACTGCGCGCCGAGACCGCGCTGCGCCGCCGCGCCTCGTCACGACGGGGGCTTCATCCCTATGGGATCTATGCAGGTGGCGCGGTGCTGTCGCTGGGCCTGGCATGGTTGCTGGCGGGCGGCGCCGGGATGCTGGCGCTGTTCGGGCTTTGCGCCTACGCGCAGGCGCAGCTTCTGCTGTCGGATTACGTGCAGCACTACGGGCTGCGGCGCCGGGAGCTGGCCCCGGGGCGGCGTGAGCCGGTGGGGCCGCAGCACAGCTGGAACGCCCCGATGCCGGCCTCCTCGGCGCTGATGCTGAACGCCCCGCGCCATTCCGACCACCATGCCCGCCCCGCCCGCCCCTATCCGGGGCTCGAGATCGACCGGGCCGCGATGCCGATCCTGCCGCACGCGCTGCCAGTCATGGCGGTGCTCGCCCTCATCCCACCGGTATGGCGACGCCTGATGGACCCCCGCGCCCGGCGCTGGAGCAGGACCTGAGGCGAAACGCAACGGGGCGGGCCGTGATGGCCCGCCCCGTGCGACGTGTCATGAAAGGCGCTGCGGCCTCACTCGGCCGCAAAGCCGGTGGCGAACTTGCCGCACCAGTCGGTGGCATTGACCACCGGCCAGAGGCCGCGGCTGTCGGGCTGGGTCTGGCTCACCGGCGGGTTGGCGCGGCACAGGCCCGCATCGTCGAGCGTGTGGGCATCGTTGGCGACGTGATCTTCGTAGAATGCACAGGTCTTGCAGGCTGCAGTGGCCATGGCTGGACTCCTTCCGGGGCAAAATCGGGAAAATCGCTGGCGGGCTGCGGACCGGGCGTTTCGCTGGGTGCGTGGCTGGCTGGCGTTGAGCCTTGGATAGGTGCTCCCGGCCAGACCGTCAAGATTTTTCTTCAATGAATTCATATAGTTGATAGAATTACTCAGCCTTCAAATCCCGAGTCTTTTGCTTGGCTCGGGCGCGGTCAAACCCGATATTTTCGCTCGGATTGGCCAACCTGATGGCGCATGCCCCTTCCCCGGGCGCGCAAGCTCTGGCAGGGTTGGACCATGCGCCATATCCTCCTGCTCCTCCTCATGTGCCTGCCCCTGCCCGGCCTCGCCGCCGAGCCGATGAGCGGCGCCGAGTTCGAGCGCTACACCCTCGGCAAGACGCTGTATTTCGGGCTCGCCGGCAGCGCCTACGGGGTTGAGGAATACCTCCCCGACCGCCGCGTGCGCTGGTCCTTCCTTGACGGCAAGTGCAAGGACGGCCTCTGGTATGAGGACGCAGGACAGATCTGCTTCGTCTACGACGACCAACCGACCCCGCAATGCTGGAGCTTTTTCCGCGAGGGCTCGGGGCTCAGGGCGGTGTTCGAGAACGACCCCGAAAGCACGGTGCTCTACGAGGCGCGTCAGGACGAGGCCCCGATGATGTGCCTCGGCCCCGAGATCGGGGTCTGAGGGGGCGCTGCCCCCGTCCGCGCGAGCGCGGACTCCCCCGAGGTATTTTTCAACCAGAGAAGACAGGGGCGCCGTGACCGGCCCTCGGGCTCAGAACAGGCTGCCTTGGTCCGGTGTGTCGGTGGGCTTGCGTTTCTGGCGCGACGCGGAGGGTTTGGACTTGGCTGCAGCTGTCGGGGCGCTGGCCGGGACAGAAGCCGCGCCCGGGGCGCCGAGCGACAGGCGGCCATCGGCGAATTCGATCTCGAGCGCACCGGCGGCCTCGGCCGCGGATTTGCGGGTAAGGATCTCGTTCTCGCCGCTGCGCACCACCGCGTAGCCGCGTTGCAGCGTGCCCTTGTAGCTCAGCGTCTCGAGCAGGCGCGTGAGCCCGTCGAGGGTGCTCCGCGGGGTCTCGAGGCGGCGGGTGCCGGCCTCGTCGAGTCGGCGGGTCAGCGTGGCGAGGCGCTCGCGTCCCTGTTTGATCTCGCGTTCGACGGGGCGCAGCGACAGGCGGTCGGTGCGTCGGCCGAGGGATTCGCGGCCGTGGGCGATGACCCGCGACAGCAGCGAGGGGCGCAGGGCGCCCGCAGCGTCGGACAGGACGACGCGGCGCTGCTCGGTGCCGCGGATCAGGCCGCGCGGCAGGCGCTCGCCCAGCAGATCGAGGCGCTGGCGCGGCTGGTCGAGCAGGGTCTCGGCCCGCGGCAGGGCGCGGGAGAGATCGCGCAGGCGCTGCGCGCGCAGCTCGATGCGCTGGCCCATGGCGCGGGTCATGCGGGCGCCGGCCTCGCCGGTCCAGCCGAGCAGTTCCATGCGCACCGGCACGGCGATCTCGGCGGCGGCGGTGGGGGTCGGTGCGCGGCGGTCCGAGACATAGTCGATCAGCGTGGTGTCGGTCTCGTGGCCGACGGCGGAGATCAGCGGAATGGTCGACGCGGCGGCGGCGCGCGCCACGATCTCTTCGTTGAAGCCCCAGAGGTCCTCGACCGAGCCGCCACCGCGGGCGACGATCAGCAGGTCGGGCCGCGGCATCGCACCACCCGGGCTGAGCGCGTTGAAGCCTTCGATGGCGCGGGCGACCTCGGGGGCGCAGGACTTGCCCTGCACCGCCACCGGCCAGATCAGCACCTTGCGGGGAAAGCGGTCGCGCAGACGATGCAGGATGTCGCGGATCACTGCGCCCGAGGGCGAGGTCACCACCCCGATGATCTCGGGCAGGTAAGGCAAGGGTTGTTTGCGGGCGGGATCGAAGAGACCTTCGGCCTGCAGTTGCGCCTTGCGCTTCTCGAGCATCGCCATCAGCGCGCCGAGCCCGGCCGGGCGGATGTCCTCGATGACGATCTGGTACTTGGACTGGCCCGGGAAGGTGGTGAGGCGCCCGGTGGCGACCACCTCCATGCCTTCCTCGGGCTGGGTCTCGAGCCGCGCCGACACGCCCTTCCAGACCACGCCGGAGATCACCGAGCGGTCATCCTTGAGGTCGAGGTAGATATGGCCCGAGCGCGGCCGCGACACCCGCCCGACCTCGCCCTTCACGCGAACATGGCCGAACTCGCCCTCGATCGTGCGTTTGACCGCCCCCGAGAGTTCGGAGACGGAAAATTCGGGGGTGTTGCCGGTGTCGTCGTCGAGAAGATCCATGTGGCGCAGACTAGCGGCGCGGCACGGGGAAGAAAATGCCTTCCAAGCGCGATTTCGCGCCCGCGAGGGGCGGTTTGCCGGCGCGCGCGGCGCCGCCGCGTCTTGCGCGCTTGCGGAGCCGGGGCTAGGACGGCGAAAGAACCAAGCGGAAGGGGTTTCGGACATGAACATTCTCATTCTCGGTGGCGGCGGACGCGAGCACGCGCTGGCCTGGGCGGTGATGCAGAACCCCAAATGCGACAAGCTGATCGTGGCGCCGGGCAATGCCGGCATCGCGCAGATCGCCGAATGCGCCTCGCTCGACATCGAGGATGGCGGCGCGGTGGTCGAGTTCTCCGGCGAGAACGCCATCGACCTGATCATCATCGGCCCCGAGGCGCCGCTGGCCGCCGGCGTGGCCGACGCGCTGCGCGACGCGGGCTTCCCGGTCTTCGGCCCCTCGAAGGCCGCCGCCGAGCTCGAGGCCTCGAAGAGCTTCACCAAGGAAATCTGCGACGCCGCCAAGGCGCCCACCGCGGCCTACGGGCATTTCACCGAGGCGGAGGCCGCGAAGGCCTACGTGCGTGACCAAGGCGCGCCGATCGTGGTCAAGGCGGACGGGCTTGCCGCCGGCAAGGGCGTCATCATCGCCGAGACCGTGGAAGCGGCGGAGGCCGCCATCGACGACATGTTCGGCGGCGCCTTCGGGGGCGCCGGGGCCGAGGTGGTGATCGAGGAGTTCATGACCGGCGAGGAAGCCAGCTTCTTCCTGCTGGTCGATGGCGAGGACGTGCTGCCGATCGGCACCGCGCAGGATCACAAGCGCGTCGGCGAAGGCGATACCGGGCCGAACACCGGCGGCATGGGTGCCTACTCCCCTGCCCCGGTGCTGTCGGACGCAGTGGCCGAGAAGGCGCTCGAGGAGATCGTGAAGCCCACCATGCGCGAGATGGCGCGGCGCGGCACGCCCTATTCCGGCGTGCTCTATGCCGGGCTGATGATCGAGGACGGCCAGCCGCGGCTGGTCGAGTACAACGTCCGCTTCGGCGACCCGGAATGCCAGGTGCTGATGATGCGTCTGGGCGCGCAGGCGCTCGACCTGATCCATGCCTGCGCCGAGGGGCGTCTGGCGGAGGCGCAGGTGACCTGGGCCGACGATCACGCCATGACCGTGGTGCTGGCCGCCGAGGGCTACCCGGGATCCTACGAGAAGGGCACGGTGATCGGCGGGCTCGACGGGCTGACCGAGGACAGCTTCCACCAGATGTTCCACGCCGGGACCTCTGAGAAGGACGGCAAGGTGGTGGCCAGCGGCGGTCGAGTGCTCAACGCCACGGCGCGCGGCGCGACGCTGGCCGAGGCCGCGGAGCGCGCCTACGCGCTGGTGGACGGGGTCGACTGGCCGGAGGGGTTCTGCCGGCGCGACATCGGCTGGCGGGCGCTCTGAGGGCGCGCGCTTCGGGCTGAACTGCTCAGGCGAATGCCCCCCGTCGCGTAGACCTTGACGATCATGAAGGTCGGGGGCGCTGCCCCCGTCGCAGCAAAGCTGCGACTCCCCCGAGGTATTTTGGAACCAGAGAAGACGGGGGACGTGTCGGATCGAGGCGCTTCCCCGGCGGCGCGGGCGCGTGTGGTTGGTGCGAGGCAGTTTGGACCGCGCAAAGCAAAGGGCGCTCCGTGGCGGGAGCGCCCTGCTTTCGGAACAGCGGTGTTCAGCCTGTCGGATCAGGCGGCCTTGGCGCTGTTCGAGCCGATGAACCAGGCGTCCTTCTCGGCGTTGCGGCTGACCTCGGTCAGAAGGTCGGCAGTGTCTTCATCGCCAGCCTCGTCGGCGGCTTCCATGGCTTGGCGCAGCTTCACGGTGTAGTCGTTGAAGCGGCTCACGAGGGCCTGAACGTGGTCCTCGACCGAGACCAACTCGGTGGGATAAGGCTCAAGCGAGCTCTTCTCGGCCACGGTCTGGGTGGTGCCCTGCGCCAGACCGCCCATCATCGCCACGCGCTCGGCCATCATGTCCGATCCTTCGCGCAGGTGGGCAGTGACGTCGTCGAGCAGCTCGTGCACACCAATGAAACCGGTGCCCTTGAGGTTCCAGTGCGCCTGCTTCACCGCATGCGACAGGTCGATGGTGTCGGCAAGACGATCATTGAGGACGCCGATCATCTCGGTGCGGGCGTTTTCGCTCAGGAAGGGAACAAAATTCTGCGGCATATCTCTCACTCCTAGTCGTCAACAGGGGATGGCACCCGGGTGTGTGGAGGGGGCGCCCCCGGGCGGACCCGGGCTTCGGTCTGTCAACGTCGCGACCGCCGCGCGGGTTCCGTCAGATCGGAGAGATCACCTCGGTTTCGGTGACGATCAGGTCGAGCGGCTGGTCGAACGGATCGAGTGGCAGGGTCTCGGCCTCCTGCGCGCCGTAGGCGAAGCCGATCGCCAGTGCCGCGCCCTGCCCGCGCAGCCCCGCCAGCGTGCGGTCGTAGAAGCCGCCGCCATAGCCCAGGCGGGCGCCGGCACGGGTGAAAGCCACCAGCGGCACGATCAGGATCTCGGGGGTGACGAACTCCGGCGCCTCCGGGACCATGGCACCGAACGGACCCGGCACCAGCGGCATCTCCGGCTCCCAGAGCGCGAAGCGCAGCGGCTGGCCGGCGGCCTCGATCACCGGCACCGCAACGGGCCCATAGGCGGAGGCCTCGGCCATCGCCGGGCGCGGATCGATCTCGCTGCGGATCGGCAGGTAGCCCGCCAGCGGTACACCGCGATGGCCCGCCAAAAGCTCCGAGAGCCGCCCTGCCCCGGCGCCGGCATCGGCCTCATGCGCCGCCTTGCGCCGCGCGAAGGCGGCCTTGCGGGCCGCCGCTTTGACCTCGGCCAGAGCCGCCTCGCTCACAGCAGCACCGCCGACGCGAGGCCGAGGAAGGCGAAGAAGCCCACCACGTCGGTGACCGTGGTCACGAAGGTACCCGAGGCAAGCGCCGGGTCGACACCGAAGCGTTCCAGCACCACCGGCACCCCGATGCCGGCCAACCCGGCGACGACCAGGTTGATGATCATCGCCACCGCAATCACGCCCCCGAGCACCGGCGAGCCGAACCAGAGCAGCGCCAGCACCCCCATGACCACAGCGAAACAGATCCCGTTCACCAGCCCAACCGACAGCTCGCGCAGGATGATGCGCCAGACGTTGCTGGAGGTCAGGTCCTTGGTGGCCAGCGAACGCACCGCCACCGTCAGCGCCTGCGTGCCCGCGTTGCCCCCCATGGAGGCCACGATCGGCATCAGCACCGCCAACGCCACCACCGTCGCCAGCACGTCCTCGAACTGCGCGATGACCAACGAGGCCAGCACCGCCGTCGCGAGGTTCACCGCGAGCCACGGCAGGCGCTGCCGCACCGTCTCGACCGTGCCGTCCGACAGCCGGCTCTCCTCGCCGACACCGGCGAGGCGCAGGATGTCCTCCTCGTGCTCTTCATCAAGAACCGACATGGCATCGTCGATGGTGATCACGCCGACCAGCCGCTCGCTCTCGTCGACCACCGGGGCCGAGATCAGGTGGTACTGGTTGAAGGCATAGGCGACCTCGCCCTCGGGCCGGGTCACCGGGAAGACGTGGAACGTCTCGGAGATCAGCGAGCGCAGCAACACCTCGCGGCGCGAGGCCATCAGCCGGCCCAGCCCGACATTGCCGATCGGGCGCAGCTTCGGGTCGACCAGCACGATGTGATAGAACTGCTCGGGCAGATCGTCGGTCGAGCGCAGGTAGTCGATCGCCTCGCCCACGTTCCAGTGCTCGGGGGCCATCACCACCTCGCGCTGCATCAGGCGGCCGGCGGAATATTCCGGATAGGTCAGCGACTGTTCGACGGCAACCCGGTCGCTGTCCTCGAGCACCTCGAGGATGGCTTCCTGCTGGGCCTCGTCGAGATCCTCGAGCAGGTCGACCACGTCATCGGATTCGAGCTCGCGCACCGCGTCCGCCAGCACCTCGGGGTGCAGGGTGCGGATCACCTCCTCGCGGATCGACTCGTCGAGTTCCGACAGGATGTCGCCGTCGAACTCCTTGCCGTAGAGCTTGATCAAGCGCATCCGGTCGAAGGCGTTGATCTGCTCGAGAAGGTCGGCGATGTCGGCCGGGTGCAGCGGCTCCATCAGCTCGATGAGCTTTTCGCGCTCGCCGGTATCGACGGCAAAGAGGATTGCCGCGACGTTCTTCGGCTGCAGCGCGTAGGCGTCGTCCTCGCGCGCGTCGGTGTCCTCGACGGCCTGTTCCGGTTCCTGGGTCATCGCTGCTCCGCTGCCTGCCGTTTGGCCGCAGATTAGGGGATCGCGACGGCAAGCAACAGGGCACATTGCGCTTCGGCGCCCTTGCCGTCATGTTGCGGCGGGTTTGCATCGGAGACACCATGGCGACGCTACATCTGGGACAGGTCCTGAGCTTCGACGGCTCGCCCTTCGACGAGGGTCACGACGCCGTCTGGCATGAGCGCCGCGGCGCGCTGGTGGTCGAGGGCGATCGCATTCTCGCCGTCGGCCCCGCCGATGCGATGCGCGCGGCGCATCCCGGGGCCGAGGTCATCGACCACGGCGACGGGCTCATCGTCCCGGGCTTCGTCGATGCCCACGCGCATTACCCTCAGACCGGCATGATCGCGAGCTGGGGCAAGCGGCTGATCGACTGGCTGAACCACTATACCTTCCCCGAAGAGATGCGCTTTGCCGATCCCGCCCATGCCCGCGCGATGGCCGGGCGCTATCTCGACCTGCTGCTCGACCACGGCACCACCTCTGTCTGCACCTACTGCACCATCCACCCGGCCTCGGTGGACGCCATCTTCGAGGCCGCAGAGGCGCGCGGGATGCGGGTCTTCGCCGGCAAGACCTGCATGGACCGCGACACCGCGCCGGAGGGCCTGCGCGACACCGCGCAATCGGCGTATGACGACAGCAAGGCATTGCTTGAGCGCTGGCACGGCACCGGCCGCGCCTCCTACGTGATCACGCCGCGTTTCTCGCCCACCTCGACGGTGGCGCAGCTCGAGGCGCTGGGGGCGCTCTGGGGCGAGCACCCGGATTGCCTGATGCAGACCCACCTGAGCGAGCAGGTCGACGAGATCGCGTGGGTGAAATCGCTCTACCCCTCGGCACGGGACTACCTCGATACCTACGAGGCCCACGGCCTGCTGGGGGCCGGTGGCCTCTACGGCCATGCCATCCATCTGGAACCACGCGAGCGCGACCGGCTGCGCGAGGTTGGCGCCTCGCTGATCCATTGCCCGACCTCGAACACCTTCATCGGCTCGGGCCTGTTCGACATGGGCGGGCTGACGCGCGAAGGCCAGATCGTCGGGCTTGCAACCGATACCGGCGGCGGCTCGTCTTTCTCCATGCTGCGCACAATGGCCGCGGCCTACGAGATCGGCCAGCTCAGGCACCGCCCGCTGCACGCCTCCGAACTGCTGTGGCTGGCGACGCAGGGCTCGGCGCGGGCGCTGCATGTGGACGACCGCATCGGCAACCTTGCCGCCGGGATGGAGGCGGATTTCGTCGTGCTCGACCTGGCCTCGACGCCCGCCATCGCGCAGCGCGTGGCGCAGGCGGGCGACATCTGGGAGGCGCTGTTCCCGACGATAATGATGGGCGACGACCGCGCCGTCGCCTCGACCTGGGTCGCGGGACGCAAGCGCTGAGGTCTGAGGTCTGAGGTCTGAGGTCTGAGGTCCGGTTTAGCCCTGCTGGCCGGTGATCAGCACCCAGTAATCCCCCGACCGTCCGATGCCGTAATCGCTGACATCGGTGCGGATCATGGTCTGGAGGTGCGACGGCGAGTCGGTCCAGCTCTCGAGCACGAAGTCGAAGCCGCACGGCGTCCAGCCGACATTCTCGTGCACGTGGCGCAGGGGGTAACCGGCTGCGCTGGCGCGCTGCCCGACCTTGCTGCCGTCAGAGCCGACATGTGTCACGGTCTGCAAGCGCGCCACGTCCCGCGCATGGGTCGCCGCCGCCGCTTCCAGCGCCGATGAGCGTCGCAGCGCGGGCAATCCCCGCGCGGCGCGGTAGGCCGCAAAGCTCTGATCCGCGCTCTGGCCGCTGGCCGCGGGGCAGCCGGTGCCGCTGAAGACCGACTTCGTCGGCGCGTTCTCGCCCGCGCGGAGGCCGGGCGCCCCGGCGGTCTGAGCAGCCACGGCACCCGCCTCGGGTCGGGCTGCCGGCGCATCATCGCGCACGTCGATTTCCACGCAGGCGGCGAGAGGGGCGAGCAGCAACAGGGGCGCGAGGAGCTTCATCGGATCACCTTTTGGCGGGCTGGTTGGCGGACTTGGCATTTTGCCTCCAGATAGCGCCGCGCCAAGCCAACGGCCACACCCTCCAGACGCCGTGTGCGGGAAAGCGCCGCCTAGCGCGGCGCCGCCAGAACCATGGCGTAGAAATCGCCCGCCCGGGCCAGACCGTATTGCGTGACATTGGTCTTGAGCATGTTCCTGCGGTGACCCGGAGAATTTATCCAGAGGCGCATCGCGTTGTCCATGCCCTGGCGCGTCTGCGCCACGTTCTCGGCCGCGGCGCGGTACCGATAGCCTTCACGCTCGAGCCGGTCGGTCATCTGGCTGCCGTCCGAGCCGGTATGGGTCATCAGGTCCATGGCCTGCATGTCACGCGCATGGGCCTCGGCAACGGCCTCGAGCTTGGCGGAGCGGGTCAGCGGACGCAGGCCATGCGACGCGCGGAACGCGTTGAGCGAGGGCACCGCTGCCGCTGGCTCCGGCTCGATCTGTGCGGTGGCGGCAGGCTCCATTGGCCCGCTCCGGCTGGCGATGTCAGGCGTTGGCGCGGCACAGCCCGCCGTGAGCAGCAGCGCGGCTGCGGTGATCATCCGTTTCAATGCGTCTTCCTTCGTACCGTCATCAGATCCTTGCCGGGAACTCCCTAAGGTTTTGTTCACGGCTGTTCGGCCAGCCTCAGAGCCAGCGTGTCCTGATGCGCCAGCGTCGCGCCGAGGTCGATGGTCGTGAGCAGCCCGTCGCGCACCACCTGCCGTCCTTCGACGAACAGGTGGCGCACCCGTTGCGGACCGGCGAGCAACAGGGCCGCCTTGTCCCAGCTGCCGGCGCTGTCGATCCCCGTGACATCCCAGAGCGCCAGATCGGCGCGCTTGCCCGGCGCGATCTGGCCGCAATCGTGGCGGCCGAGCACCTCGGCCCCGCCCCGGGTCGCAAGCCGCAGCGCCTCGCGGGCGCTCATCGCGTCGGCCCCGCGCGACACCCTTTGCAAAAGCATCGCCTGCCGCGCCTCGGCGACGAGGTTGGAACTGTCGTTGCTGGCCGACCCGTCAACGCCGAGCCCCACCGGCACGCCCGCGTCGACCATGTCGCGGATCGGCGCGATGCCCGAGCCGAGCCGGCAGTTCGAGCACGGGCAATGCGCCACCCCGGTTCGAGATTGTGCAAAGAGATCAATCTCCTGCCCGTCGAGCTTTACGCAATGTGCGTGCCAGACATCGGGGCCGGTCCAGCCCAACTCCTCGGCGTATTGACCGGGCCGGCAGCCGAACTGCGCCTCGGAATAGGCGATGTCCTCGTCGTTCTCGGCAAGGTGCGTGTGCATCATCACGCCCTTGTCCCGGGCCAGAAGTGCCGCGTCGCGCATCAGCTCGCGGCTCACCGAAAACGGCGAGCACGGCGCCACGCCGACGCGCACCATCGCGCCCTCTCTGGGATCATGGAAGGCGTCGATGACGCGAATGCAGTCCTCGAGGATCGCCTCCTCGCGCTCGACCAGCGCATCGGGCGGCAGGCCGCCGTCACTCTCGCCGATGCTCATGGCGCCGCGGGTGGCATGGAAGCGCAGCCCGATCTCGGTCGCGGCGTCGATCGTGTCGTCGAGACGCGCGCCGTTGGGGTAGAGATACAGGTGGTCCGAGGTCAGGGTGCAGCCCGAAAGTGCCAGCTCGGCCAGCCCGGTCAGCGCCGAGATGCGCATTTCCTCGGGACCGAAGCGGGACCAGATCGGGTAGAGGGTCTGGAGCCAGCCGAAGAGCAGCGCGTCCTGACCGCCGGGCACCGCGCGGGTCAGGGTCTGGTAGAGGTGGTGATGCGTATTCACCAGCCCGGGCGTCACCACGCAATTCGCGGCCTCGACCACCTCGCCCGCGGTCGTGAGCCCCTCGCCGATCTGCACGATCACGCCGTCCCGGATCAGCACGTCGGCGCCGGCAAACTCGCTGCCGGCATCATCCATGGTGAGCACGCTATGGGCGTTGCGGATCAGGGTCTCGGACATGGTGAGGCACTCCTTGGGGTTTGCCCGGAGAGTGGCCGGTTCCGCACCGGAATGGAAGTTGCGACCTCACGATCCGGGCGGTTTCGCCCGAGACCGTGACCGTCTCCCGCTCAGCCCTGGAGCAGCGCCAGCGCCTCTGCGTGAAGTTCCGCGTTGGCGGCGGCGAGAACGCGCCCGCCCTCGTGCGCCGGGCCGCCCTCCCAGTCGGTGACGATGCCGCCCGCCGCCTCGATCACCGCGATCGGCGCCTGCACGTCATAAGGATAGAGCCCGGCTTCGACCACAAGGTCGATCTGCCCCGCCGCGAGCAGAGCGTAGGCGTAGCAATCCATGCCATAGCGGGTCAGCCGGGCGCGGTCCTTCACGCGCGTAAAGGCGGTGCGGTCGGCATCTGTGCCGATCTCGGGGAAGGTGGTGAAGAGGATCGCCTCGTCGAGCCCACGCGGGCGGCGTGTCGAGAGCGCGAAGTCGCCCAGCGGGCCGCTCCACTCGGCGCGGCCAAGCCCGCCGCAAAACCGCTCGCCGGTATAAGGCTGGTCGATGATCCCGAGCCGCGGCCCGGTCTCGTCGGAAAGAGCGATCAGCACGCCCCAGGTGGGCGTGCCGCTCAGGAAGCCACGGGTGCCGTCGATGGGATCGAGCACCCAGGTCAGCCCGCTGCTGCCGCTGGTGGTGCCGAGCTCTTCGCCGAGAATGCCATCCTCGGGCCGGCGCGCCGCGAGCAGGCCGCGCATCGCCTCTTCGGCAGCGCGGTCGGCGACGGTCACCGGGTCGAAGCCCTCGGCCTGCTTGTTCTCCGCATCGAGCCCATGGGCCCGGAAATGCGGCAGGATCGCCGCACGCGCGGCATCTGCCAGCGCATGCGCCGTGTCCCAAAGCTCGTTGGCCAGATTTTCGGATATATCGGCCATCGCCGCCACCTCGCTGATTTTCTTGCAAATCAGCTAGCGCAGCGGCGACGCAGGCTCAAGCCACGTCGGACAGGACGCGGGCCAGTTCGAACAAGCGGCGGCGCTGGTTCTCGGGGATCGCGTAATAGGAGCGCACCAGGTCGAGCGCTTCCTTGTCGCCGAGGATGTCGGCCGGCATCGCTGCTGCCGGGGCGGCTGCCTCTTCCGGGGCCTCCTGCTCGGCGTCGATGCCTTCGAAGAAGAAACTCACCGGCACTTCAAGTGCGTCCGCGATATCCCAGAGGCGGGAGGCGCTGACGCGGTTGGCGCCGGTCTCGTACTTCTGGATCTGCTGGAACTTGATCCCGACCTGCTCGGCAAGTTGCTGTTGCGTCATCCCCACCAGCCAGCGGCGGTGACGGATGCGTTTGCCCACATGGACGTCCACGGGATGCGTCATTGGCGTTTCCTTCTACCACACCCCGTACCAGGGGCGACTAATTCTTCCTGCGCCACCGGCGCAACCTGCTCTGGGCACACACACACGCACCCAGCGATCTTTTTACCAGCCTGCGGACAGTACATCGTCAGAGGCGTTGTGATCAAGCACGACGCGCCTGATACGGTAAATACAGTCGACTATGTGCACCTAAAGGTTGCAGGAGCACGTACCACTTAAGCACATATGGGGGCGGATCGAGATTTGACAATTCAACAAAAGCACCATCACATTCACGATCACGATCCACGAGGCCCGTATGCTATCTTTTCTTCTCAGCTCGCATGAAAAGCAACCTACCCTAACGGATATAGACATTCCTGAATGCGCGTCAGGGCAGATCAGGCTGCGGATCGGGGCCTGTGGGCTCAATTTCGCGGATCTCCTGATGATTGAGGGGAAGTACCAGGATACCCCCAAGGTTCCGTTCACCATGGGCATGGAAGTGGCCGGCACGATCGACACGATCGGCACCGGTGTGACCGGGTTTGCGCCGGGCGATCGCGTGGCGGTCTTCGGCGGAAAGGACGGGCTGGCCGAGTATGGCGTGTTCGACGCCGCGCGCGCTGTGAAGATCCCCGACAGCATGAGTTTCGAAGACGCGGCCGCCTTCCAGATTGCCTATGGAACCAGTCACTTGGCGCTCGATCATCGTGCACGTCTCCAGCCCGGTGAGACCCTCCTCGTGCTCGGCGCGGCGGGCGGTGTGGGGCTCACGGCGGTCGAGATTGGCAAGCTCATGGGAGCCACCGTGATCGCCTGCGCGCGGGGACCGGAAAAGCTCGAGGTCGCCCGTCAGGCAGGCGCGGATCACCTCATCGATGCCCGCACCGAGGACATCCGCGAGGCGGTGCTCGCGCTCGGCGGGTCGGACATTGTCTACGACGCGGTCGGAGGCGACCAGTTCACTGCCGCGTTCCGCTCCTGCAAGCCCGAGGCGCGGATTCTGACCATCGGCTTTGCAAGCGGAGAGGTCCCGCAGATCAAGGCGAACCACCTATTGGTGAAGAATCTCACCGTCATGGGGCTCTACTGGGGCGGCTACCTGACCTTCCGGCCGGAGATTCTCACCGGATCTCTGGCACAGCTCTTCGCATGGTACGACCAGAAGAAGATTCGTCCGCATGTGAGTCACGTGCTTCCGCTGGAAGAGGTCGCCGACGGGCTCGCCCTGCTGCGCGACCGCAAGTCGACCGGCAAGGTTGTGATCCGCATCGACGGTTAGCGCCGGACAGATTCCAATTTCCTGAAACTGAGACAGCTTACCTCAGCGCCGAAGCGCAGGGCGCGACAAAACGCCCTGAACCGCGCGCTCAAGTCAAGCTTTCGGTGCGAATGCCTACGCGGCGGCGATTTCGCGCCGACCGCGCAGCACGCCGAACTCTGCCCGCAGCGCCCCAAGAAGGGGCTCGATGAGCTGAGGGCGCGCGCTCGACGCGTAGAGACAGATCGACTGCTTGCCGAGTTCCGGCAACTCTCCCGGCGGGATCAGTTCGAAATGCGCCGGCGCGTGGCCCTCGAGGATCGGCGTCACCGCGAGATCGGCCGACACCGACACTTCGATGGTGCGGTCGCTCTCGCTGTCCACTGCCAGTTCCCAGTCGAACCCCTCGCGCTCCATCAGCGAGATCGCAACCGGGCGGAAACCGCAACGCCGTGAAAAGGCGATGCGCAGGGGCCGGGTCTTCCATGCGGTGCCGGTCGGCGCACCGTACCAGCGCAGCGGCACCTCGAGCAGCGGCTCGGCGCCGTCGCCCGGCTCGGTCTCGGTGGTCAGGATCACGTCGACCTCGCCCCGGGCGAACTGCTCCTTAAGCCCGGCGGTGTAGGAGCTGATCAGCTGTAGCCGCACCCGCGGGAAATCGCGCTGCATCTTCTTCATCACGCGCGGGATCACCGGGTAGACGATGTCATGCGGCACGCCGAGCACCAGCTCGCCCTCCCAGTCGGTCGCCGTCAGTCTTGCGTAGATCTCGTCGTTCAGCTCGACCATGCGGCGCGCATATTTCAGCAGCTGCTCGCCCGCGGGCGTGAGACTGACCCCGCGCCCCGAGCGGTCGAGCAGCGCCAGCCCAAGAGACTCCTCCAGCCGCTTGAGCTGCATCGAGACCGCCGATTGCGTGAGGTTGAGGAACCCGGCGGCGCGGGTGACCCCGCCGGCCTCTGCGACAGCGAGGAAGGAACGGAGCGTGGTGATGTCTAGATTGCGCATGAATCGGATTTCGTGATGGGAGGGATCAGGGATATTCGTTTTACAGATGGGTTGGCCAAGAGCATACCGATCACATGAAGACATGAATACAGAAATCCACATCACATTTCGTGAAGGACACCATCATGCCCCGTGACACCGCCCTGCCCCGCGCCGCCTGCAAGCCGTCCGCGCAGCACCGCCCCCTTCTGCACCGACTGCTCGACCTGCAGGCGCTGTGGCGCCAGCGCCGCCGCCTGGCCGAGCTCGACGACGCCGCGCTGCGCGACATGGGCATCAGCCGCGCCGATGCCCTGCACGAGGCCAGCCGCAAACCTTGGGACGCCCCCGCCCACTGGCGCGGCTAAGCCGCGAGCAGGCCGCAAAAGACGTATCGAAAGCACCGGTTTTCCGGTGCCTTCCATCTTGAAATGCCGCCCCGCTCTGCCAATATCGAAGGCAATAAATCCATCTCGATACCTGAGACACAGCTTGGAGGCATGAATGGCTGAATACAGAACAATCCGGACCGCTACCGGAAGCGCGAGCGCGGCCCAGATTGACGAGGGTCTGCGCGCCCACATGAACAAGGTCTACGGGACCATGTCCATCGGGATGCTGCTGACCTTCGCAGTCGCCTGGGCAGTGGGCACCAGCCCCGAACTGCTGGCCGTGTTCCGTGACCCCGCCACGCTGCAGCCGAACATCCTTGGCTGGATCATCATGTTTGCTCCGCTGATCATGGCCTTCGCCTTCGGCGCGGTTCTGAACCGCATCTCCGCCGCCGGCGCGCAGCTGTTCTTCTTCGGCTTCGCCGCCGTGATGGGCCTGTCGCTGAGCTGGATCTTCGTGGCCTTCACCGGCTTCTCGATCGCGCAGGTGTTCCTCGTGACCTCGATCGCCTTCGCGGGCCTGTCGCTCTGGGGCTACACCACCAAGAAGGACATCTCCGGCTGGGGTTCGTTCCTGATCATGGGCGTGATCGGCATCCTCGTGGCCTCGATCATCAACATCTTCCTGGCATCGCCCGCGATCTACTTCGCGATCTCGATCCTGGGTGTGCTGATCTTCGCCGGCCTGACCGCCTACGACACGCAGAACATCAAGAACACCTACCTGCAGCACGCAGCGCATAGCGACAGCGAGTGGCTCGGCAAGGCCGCCATCATGGGCGCCCTGCAGCTCTACCTCGACTTCATCAACATGTTCATGTTCCTGCTGCAACTGCTTGGCAATCGCGAATAATCGCGCCGCCACCGGCACAAAATGACAAGGCCCCGGGCGATTGCCCGGGGCCTTTTTCGTAGCAAAGCCTCATGTGCGTACGCAGGTCAGCCCAGCGCAGAGCCCAGCCGCACCGGGATCAGCCCGCGCAGCGAATTCCCGATCCAGATGGTCTCGGCCCGCTCAAGATCCTCCATCCCAAGCACGGCCTCCTGAGCCTCGCCGCTCAGCAGCAGGCTCTCGCGCAGCACGCCGGGCAGCAGGCCGCATTCCGCGTGCGGCGTGAGGATACGCCCGCCCCGGCTCAGAAAGACGTTGGTATAGGCACCCTCGCAGAGCTCGTCATGCTGATTGAAGAACAGCACATCTGTGACGGCGCGCGGCTTCTGGCGCAGCGTCTCGTCATAGAGATGACGGCGGGTGGTCTTGAGCCTCAGGAACGGATCACCGGCGTCGAGCCGGTGCGGCGAAATCGTCACCATGCCGTTTTCGGGAGACGAAGCGAGGTTGAAGGGCTGCTGGTCGAACTCGATATCGCCCTCGCGCCCGACGGTCATGCGCAGCCGCAGCGGCGCGTCGCCCGAGATCCGCTCGATCCGCTGCCAGGCCGTCGCGCGGTCGAAGGCAAAGCCGAGCGCCGCGCAGCTACGTTCGGCGCGGGCCATGTGCATCCCGCCCCGGGTCACCCCTGAACCGGGCAGCCACAGCATGGTCTCGATCACTCTCAGCGCGGGATCAGACCGGTCACGAAGCGGGATTTCCACAGTGCTTCCTCGTACTCGTCATCGCACACACTGTCGTGCACGATACCACCTCCGACGCCCATTTGTGCGCGTCCCGTGCCGGTCACCGTCAGGCTACGGATCGCGACGTTGAAATCGGCGCCGCCATCCGGGCCGGCCCAACCGATGGCGCCGCAATAGGCGCCCCGCTGCCAGCGCTCGAGCCGATGGATCGCCTGCATGGCGGCGATCTTGGGCGCGCCGGTGATCGAGCCGCAGGGGAACAGCGCCCGCATCAGCTCGGGCAGTGACGGCGCTCCCTCGAGCTGCGCCTCGACCCGGCTCACCATCTGGTGCACCGTGGCGTAGGTTTCAACCTCGAGCAGCGCCGGCACGGTCACCGAGCCCACGCGCGAGAGGCGCGACAGGTCGTTGCGCATCAGGTCGACGATCATGATGTTCTCGGCGCGGTTCTTGGCGTCCTGCGCCAGCGCGTCGCGCAGGGCGGCGTCGCGCTCGGGATCGGCTGCGCGCGGGGCGGTGCCCTTCATCGGCGCCACCATGATCCGCCCGTCTGCTTCGAGCCGGAAGAATCGCTCCGGCGAGCGCGACAGGATCTGCGTGTCGCCCAGCGCGACATAGGCGCCGTGCCCGACCGGCTGGAAGCGCCGCATCGCCCCCCAGAGCCCGAGCGGCGCGCCGTTGAACCGCAGCGTCATCGGCATGGTGAGATTGACTTGGTAGAGATCGCCACGGGCGATCATCGCCTTGATCTCGTGGAATCGCTCAGCATAGGCGGCGCGATCCCAGAGCGGCGTCACCTCTGAAACCGTCACATCGGCGCTCTCGGCCTCGGCCTGCGCCAGCAGCGGCGCGGCATCGGAGGGACGCTCGAAGATACCGAAGGTCAGGAGCGGGCCTGCACCCTGTGCCGCAAGCGCCGCAAGCTTCGGCTCGAGCGCATGGCCAAGTTCATAGGAGGCCACGCCCGCGATCCAGAAGCCCGCGCGCCGTGCCGCCTCGAGTCGCTCGAGCGCGGCCGCAGGGTCATCGCCCTGCCCGCAGGTGACGATCTCGAGCGGGTTGCAGAACAGCGCCGGCGCGCCGCCAGGTCCGGCCTCGACCAGAACGCCGCTGAACGCCTCTGTGCGCATCAAAGCCCCCGCGCCTGCCATGCCCCGGATAGAGAAAGACCGCGCGGGTGTTATCCCGCGCGGCCCAGATCACTGTCCCTTACGAGGTAAGGCTTACTTGATCTTGCCTTCTTTGTATTCGACATGCTTGCGCACGACCGGATCGTACTTACGCACGGTCATCTTCTCGGTCATGGTGCGGGCGTTCTTCTTGGTCACGTAGAAGTGGCCGGTGCCCGCGGTCGAGTTCAGGCGGATCTTGATTGTGGTAGGCTTCGCCATGGTTCTTCTCCTGCGACGGGCAAGCGCGCACCTTGGCCCGCGCCCCGTAGAAATCCTTGAAGCCCGCCTTTTACCCAAGCGGGCGTCCGAGTCAACCGGGAATGACCCGGAAAATTATGCGTGGAGGGCCTGTAAGCCGGATTCTGTTCAGAGCGGGTCTCCCCGCCCCTCGGCGACCATTCCTCTAGGCCCGCGGTTGCCCGCGCGCTCAAGCTGCCAACCCGGACCTCTCGGGCCGAAGCAGCCCTGCGGTGATATCCCGAAGGATCATGCCCGCGCGAGGTCCCTATTTGGCATTGCTCCCGGTGGGGCTTGCCATGCGGGTCCGGTTGCCCGTCCCCCGGTGGTCTCTTACTCCACCGTTTCACCCTTACCGCCCCGAAGGACGGCGGTCTGTTCTCTGTGGCGCTGTCCGTCAGGTTGCCCTGCCCGGGCGTTACCCGGCACCGGCGCTTCGGTGAGTCCGGACTTTCCTCCCCCGACGGGTCACCCCGTCGGCGGCGGTCGCCCGGCCCTCCACGCCGGCCCGACATAGGCGCGGGGGCATGGCGCGTCAATCGCCGATCGCGCGCTCAGCGCAGCAGCATCGGCGCGCCCATCCAGTCGCGGATCAGATCGCTGAGCCGATCGGGCGCCTCAAGCGGTAGCAGGTGCCCGGCCTCTTCGACCACCTCGAGCGTCGCGCCGGGAATCAGCTCGGCGAGGAAACTCTGGCGCTTCTCGGGATGCAGCGTGTCATGCGCACCGCAGAGCACCGTCACCGGCACCCGCAGCTTGCGCAGCGTGCCCTGCTGGTCACGCCGACGTTGCAACACCCGGACCTGCCGCACAAAGGTCTCGGGGCCGAGGGTCTGCGCCATGTCCATCAGCATGGCCTGGATCTCGAGCTTGTAGGGGCCCGGCGC
Organism: Salipiger bermudensis; assembly: GCF_017309175.1. Lineage (NCBI taxonomy): Bacteria > Pseudomonadati > Pseudomonadota > Alphaproteobacteria > Rhodobacterales > Roseobacteraceae > Salipiger > Salipiger bermudensis. The sequence continues at coordinate 84,935 of NZ_JAEKJV010000021.1, forward strand.
GTAGCACTCCGACGGGATCAGGGCCTGCACGGCCTGATCGAGCCGCCCGGCGCGGGCCTTGATGATCAGCGCATCGCGGTCTGCGGCCTGTTGCGGCGTGTCGGCCAAGGGCGTTGTGTTGATCAGCATGAGCCGCGCCACCCGGTCCGGCGCCCGGCGCTGCAGTTCCATCGCGACGACACCGCCGAGGCCGAGCCCGGCCAGCGCAAACCGTCGCGGCAGCACGTCGAGCAGACCCGAGGCCACTTCCTCGACCCGCTCGCCGGTGTTGATCGGGGCGACCATGACGGCCATGTCTCGAGACAGATCGGCGATCTGCGGCCCGAAGAGCCGCGCGTCGCACATCAGTTCGGGCAGCAGAACGAGAGGTTCAGCCATTCCGTCCCCCGAAAATCCGGATCCGTCCCGCGCCGGAGACCAACATGCCCTGCCTCTTGGTTTTTTTGGTGTTGCGCGAATTCTAGCACGCAGGCGAGCGAGGAAAAGCGGGAAACCGCCGCGCGGGCGGAGCGCCGCGCATGCGCCAGGAGCCTTACCCCTCGCCGTAGCCTTCCCAGCGAAACGCCCCATCCTCCGCGCGCAGCGGCGAAAACGGGTTGTGCGCGATCTCCCAGATATGGCCCTCGGGATCGGCGAAATAGCCGTGATAGCCGCCCCAGAACACCTCCTGCGCGGGCTTCAGGATCTTCGCCCCCGCCGCCTCGGCGCGAGCCAGAAGCGCGTCGACCTCCTCGCGGCTGCCCAGGTTGTGCGCCAGTGTCAGCGCTCCATGGCCCAGCGTCTCCACGGGCACGCCAATATCCTTGGCAAGATCCTCGAGCCCGAACAGGCCCAGCGTCTGCCCCAGCAGGTCATAGGCGATGACCCCCTCGGGCCCGTTCGCGCGCTGCCATCCCAGCGCGTCGTAGAACGCCGCCTCGCGCGCCATGTCGCGCGCCCCCAGAGTGATAAGACTGATCCGCTGCTGCATGCGCGCTACTCCTCGAATTCCCGGTCGCGGCTGAACCGCTCCATCGGCACCCATCCCTCGAGCAGGCGCCAGTCCGGCAGCGCCACCCGCAAGACATTGCCACCGCCCGCCGGCTGATCATGGCTGCGCGCGATGGGCTCTTTCAACAGGTGCGCCCGCAGCAGCGCCCCCACGCCGCCATGCCCGATCACCGCGATGTTGCCGGGCCGGTCGTCCCGCGCCACCAGCCGCCGCAGCGCCGTCAGCACCCGCGCCTGCGCGTCGACCGCGCGCTCCCAGCCCTCGACGCTTTCCTCGGGCCGGGCAAAGAACGCATCTGCCATGCGCTCGAACGCCTCCGACGGCAGATAGCCCGTGGCCGACCGATCGTTCTCGTGAAGCGCGTCGATCACCTGCACGTCGAGCTCGAGCAGCCCCGCCATCAGCTCGGCCCCCTCCCGCGCCTTGCGCTCATTGCTGCAATAGATCGAGGTCACGCCGGCACAGCGCTCGGCGAAATTCGCGTGCCGGGCCCGCCCCTTGCGCGACAGATGCCAGTCAGGCACCGGCACCTTCGAGTCAATTTCGACCTCCGCATGCGAGACGTAGAACAGCTGCCTCACCCGCCGACCTCCACGATTGCCGCCTCGATCATCGCGAGGTTCTCCGGCTCCGAGAACCGGTGATCCGCGCCCTTCACGAAGCACAGTTGCACATCGTCACCTTCGATGTGATCGAGCAGACGCAGCGCGGTCTCGCGGGTCACCGCCTCGTCCTCGGTCCCCTGCATCAGCCGCACCGGCACCGCCATCGGCAGCGGCGCGCGCAGCACGAGGTTCTCGCGCCCGTCCTCGATCAGCCGTTTGGTGACGGCGTAAGGATCGCCATAGGCCGAGGGCAGATAGGTCACCCCTTCGGTCATCACCTTCTCCCGCTCCTCGTCCGAGAAGCCGGCCCAGAAGCCGTCCTCGGTGAAATCCGGCGCCGCGGCGATGCCGACGAACCCCGCCAGCCGTGCCGACAGCCGCTTGGCGAGCAGGCAGGCGATCCAGCCCCCCATGGACGAGCCCACCAGCACCAGAGGCCCCTCGGTCACCGACTCGATGACCGCCTGCGCGTCCTGCGCCCAGTCGCCGATGCAGCCCTCCTCGAAAACGCCACCGGACTGGCCATGGCCGGAATAGTCGAGCCGCAGGAAGGCGCGGCCACGCGCCTCGGCCCAAGCCTCGAGATGCACCGCCTTGGTGCCCTCCATGTCCGACTTGTAGCCCGACAGGAAGACCACGGTCGGCCCCTCTCCGGGCGTGTGGGCATAGGCCAGCCGGGCGTTCGGCCCGTCGAGATAGGCGGTCACAGCCATGTTCGTCACCTCCGTGCGTGATTGCGCCGACTGTGACCCCGCCGCGTGGCACGATGCAACCGGGTTTCGCGTCGCGCGCCGCCGGTCTCATCGCGATACGGATTTTCCGTTTGCCCACAGAGCCTTGCCAGGCACGGCACGCCATGGTCGACGACCGCATACAGCAACGCATTGATTTCAATGCATATCCGACATTCCGGATTGAGCATTTCCGGCCTTGGCCGGACGTGAAATGCTGCACTGCAGAAACCCTTGCCGCCCTCCCCGCGGCGCCTCCTATCCGAACACATCCGAAGGATCGCTGATGAAAGCCCTCACCCTCGCTGCACTGATCGCCGCCGCCCCCGTCGCCAGCCTCGCCGACAGCCTCACCCTTGCCACCCCGCTCGCGGGCGGCACCGTGCGTGCCGCCGGCACCGACCTCTCGGCCTACTGGGTCGAGGATGGCGACGCTGCCGAGCTCGTGGCCTACTACACCACCGGCGGCGCGGCGCCGCAGCCGCTGCGCATGCGCCTGACCGAGGGCGACCGCGTGGTCTTCGGCCTGCCCGGCCAGAGCGGCGCCACCTGGAGCTTCGCCCGCGAGGCCGGCGCCGTCACCATCACCGGTGAAGCCCTGCACAGCCAGCTGGCGATGAACTGAGCCGTTAGACGCGCTGAAAACACGAAGGCCCGGGAGGCGTCACCTCCCGGGCCTTTCTCGTTCCGGTCAAACCGCGCGGCTCAGAGCTGCGCCATGACCTCGTCCGAGGCTTCGAAGTTGGTGGTGACGCGCTGCACGTCGTCGTCATCCTCGAGCGCATCGACCAGCTTCATCAGCGACTGCATCGAGTCCAGATCGAGCTCGGTGGTGGTGGTCGGCTTCCAGATCAGCTTGGTGCTTTCCGACTCGCCCAGCTCGGCCTCGAGCCCGGTCGCCACGTCGTTGAGATCGCTGTCGGCGCAGTAGATCACGTGGCCCTCATCCGAGCTTTCCACATCCTCGGCGCCAGCCTCGATCGCGGCCATCATCACCGTGTCGGCGTCGCCGGCGTCGGCCGGGTAGACGATCTCGCCCTTGCGCTCGAACATGAACGCCACCGAGCCGGTCTCGCCGAGGTTGCCGCCGTTCTTGGTGAAGGTCGAGCGCACGTTCGAGGCGGTGCGGTTGCGGTTGTCGGTCATCGCCTCGACGATCACCGCCACGCCGTTCGGGCCATAGCCCTCGTAGCGGATCTCCTCGTAATCGTCGCCCTCGCCGCCGGACGCCTTCTTGATGGCGCGCTCGATGTTGTCCTTGGGCATGGACTGCGACTTGGCTTCCTTGATCGCGAGCCGCAGGCGCGGGTTCTTGTCGGGATCGGGATCGCCCATCTTGGCGGCGACGGTGATCTCCTTGGAGAATTTCGAGAACAGCTTAGCGCGCACCGCGTCCTGACGGCCCTTGCGGTGCTGGATGTTTGCCCATTTGGAATGGCCGGCCATGGATGCCCCTTGCCTTGTAAACGTGGTGTTGAAACTTCGCCCAGCGCTATAGCCCAGCACGCCCCGCCCCCGCAAGCCCGGCCACGGCGCACGCGGCACGGGCAGATGCCTCCGGCGGGAGTATTTTTGACGAAGAGAAGCCAAGGGCGCAGCGCTCCTGGCTTCTCTGGTTCCAAAATACCTCGGGGGTGAATTGGCGCACAGCGCCAAGAGGGGGCAGCGCCCCCTTCTCTTCCCTTTCGAGGCGCACCTCCGGTGCGACAGGGGGCAGCGCCCCCTCGCCTCGCGATCCCCCGCGCCGCCTGACCCTGTGATGGGCCAAAGCCCTCGTCGTCTCAAACCGTGCCGCGGCGCCCCGGGAAGGTCTCGAGCGTCACGCCCGCCGCCTCAAGCGCGCGGCGCACGTGGCGCGCGATCTGCAGCGCGGTCTTGCCGTCGCCATGCAGGCAGATCGTGTCCACCGCCGCGGGGATCTGCTTGCCGCTTTCGGTGATGATGGCGCCGGCCTGCACCATTGCCACCATCCTGCGTGCCGCGAGCTCGGCGTCGTGGATCACCGCGCCGGGCTGCGACCGGTCGACCAGCGTGGCGTCGTCGTTATAGGCCCGGTCGGCAAAGATCTCACCAGCCCAGCGGCACCCCAGCGCCTCGACGGCACGCTGCTGCGCGGTGGCCGCCAGCACCATCACAATGATCTCCGGGTCGACCGAGAGCGCCCCCTCGTAGGCCGCCCGCGCCATCGCCTCGTCGGCCGAGCACATGTTGGCCAGCGCGCCGTGCAGCTTCAGGTGCCGCACCTCGCCACCGGCGGCATGGGCCATCGCCCGCGCCGCGCCGAACTGGTAGGCCACGAGGTTGCGCAGGCTGTCCTGCGAAAGCTGCATCTTGCGCCGTCCGAAGCCCTGCAGGTCGGGAAAGCCCGGATGCGCGCCGATGCCGGTGCCGCGCGCCACCGCGGTCGCCATGGTCTGCGCCATCACGTCCGGGTCGCCGGCATGGAAGCCGCAGGCGATGTTGGCCGAGGTGATGACCTCGAGCAACTCTGCATCCTGCCCCATCACCCAGGGGCCGAAGCTTTCTCCCATATCCGCGTTGAGATCCACCGATGTCATATGAAAGCCTTTCTCAATGGTCGTGATGATCGCCGCTGGAGAACCCGCTCACCAGCTTGTGCGACAAAAGATCGGGCACGTCGCCCGGGTGCCGCACCACCGGCTCCACCTTTCGGTGCAGCTCGGCCATGTGGCGGCGATAGCCCGCCTCGACGCTCAGCGCCTCCTCAAGCGTGATCCAGCGGAAGGTGAGCCGCGCCCCTGCCGGGGCCTGCGCCACGCGCGGCAGGTCGGCGGGAATCACCGTGGCGAGCCGCGGATAGCCGCCGGTGGTCTGGCACTCGGCCATCAGCACGAAGGGCGCGCCGTCGCCGGTCATCTGGATGTCGCCGGGCGAGATCACCTCCGAGACCACCGAGAGCCCGCCCTCGACGCCGTAGCCCTCGCCGTCGGGATTGACCTTCACCCCCATGCGGTTGGCCCGGTTGTCGCGGGTGAAGCCCTCCTCTCCGAAGCGCGCCCGCTGCGCCTTCGAGAACATCGCCGTCTGCAGGCTCTCGACCACGCGCAGCGTGCCGCCGTTGAAGCGCTCCTCGACCGCGAGCTTGCACCCGGTCTCGCCGCCGCGGTCGGGCCCGACTGCCAGCCGCGCTCCCGAGGCGACCGGGGCGCCGAGCCCGGCGGTCAGATGCGCCGATTGCGCGCCGAGGATCTCCGGCTCCGCGAAACCACCGCCCACGCTGAGATAGCCATAGGCGCCGCTGGTCACCGGCCCGATCTCCAGCACCGCCCCCTTGGGAAGAAGATGCGCGCCGTGCCAGAGCAGCGGCGCGCCGTCGAGCGTGGCGCGCATCGGCGCCCCGGTCAGCGCGATGCGGATGTCCTCGCTGGCCTCGAAGCGCCCGCCCATGCCGCCCATCTCCAGCGCCGCACCCGGCGGCTGGCCCAGCAGCGCCGTGCCCTCGGCCAGCGCCAGCCGGTCCATCGCGCCCCCGCGCGACAGCCCATAGGTGATCCAGCCCGGACGGCCCTCGTCTTGCAGGCTGAGCGCCGGCCCGGCGCGCTGCACGATGAGCTCCCGGCTCATGCCAGCGCCTCCCAGCTTGCGCCACCGCCCGGCGCGCGGCGCAAGGCCTCGAACTCCGCCTCGCTCACCGCCGGGAAGATCACCTCGTCGCCCGGCGCCAGCAGGAACGGTCGCTTATCGCCCAGCCGGAACAGCTCCGCCGCGGTCTGGCCCACGTGGCGCCAGCCGGTGGGCGCGGTCACGCCAAAGAGCACCAACTGCCGGATCGCCAGCACCAGCGCGCCCTTCGGCACCTTCGGCGTCAGCGCCGACTGGCGCGGGATGTTCCAGACCTCCGGCAGCAGACCGAGATAGGGCTGCCCCGGCGCAAACCCCAGCGCCGTCACCCGCACCTGCGCCTCCGAGAGCATTTCCACCGCCTGCGCCTCCGAGAGGCCAGCCTCCGAGGCCGCCTCGCCAAGCTGCGGCGCCAGCGCGCCACCATAGACCGTGGGAATCCGGTGCAGCCGCCGCCCCGCCGGCAGGTCCGCCTGCAACCAGTCGCGCGATGCCATCACCTGCCGCAACCGCGCCTCGAGATCAGCATGCGACAATGCCAGCGGATCGAAGCGCAGGTAGCACGACACCAGCGAGGACGAGCTCTCCTGCACCCCCTCCCAGCCGGCGCGTTCGACCTCGGCGCGAAAGGCGATGGCGGCCCGGTTCGCCGCCTCGTCCAGCCGGTCGCCGAAGCTTACGAGCATGCCGTCGATGCCGGCGGTGCGGATGATCGGAAAGCCGGGCTGATCCAGCGCCATGACGGTCTGTCCTCCAAGGAAAAACTCATTCGAGTGTTAACAAACCCCGCGCCCGCCGCAAGCCACGCGCGCCCCTGTCTTCTTCTGGCCAAAAATATCCCGGGGTGAATGCCGCCCCCGGCGGCAGAGGGGCAGCGCCCCTCCCCGGGCCGCGCCAGCCTGCGCGACAAGGCGCATGGGCGCGGCGCACACCGCGTGCTACATGCCCCCGGAGCAAGCCCGGAGCCCACGCGATGAAGACCCCAGCCCTGCCCCTCACCCGCGACCTCGTGCTGATCGGCGGCGGCCACAGCCACGCACTGGTGCTGCGCATGTGGGGCATGGATCCACTCCCCGGCGCCCGGCTCACCGTGATCAACCCCGGCCCCACAGCGCCCTATTCCGGCATGCTCCCGGGCTTCGTCGCCGGACATTACGACCGCGATGCGCTCGATATCGACCTCGTGCAGCTCGCCCGTTTCGCCGGTGCGCGGGTGATCCTCGGCGCGGCCTCCGGCATCGACCGCACCGCACACGAGATCCACGTGCCTGGTCGTCCGCCGGTCGGATACGACGTGGCCTCGATCGACATCGGCATCACCTCCGCCATGCCCGACCTGCCGGGCTTCGCCGAACATGCCATTCCCGCCAAGCCCCTCGGCCCGTTCGCCGAAGCCTGGGACCGCTACCGCGCCAAGGACGGCCCCGCCTCGGTGGCGGTGATCGGCGGCGGCGTCGCCGGCGCCGAGCTGGCCGCGGCGATGGCCTTCGCGCTGCGAACGCGCGGCCGCGCGGCCCAGGTGCACCTCGTCGACAACGGCACCGCCCTCTCGGCTTTGCGCCCGCAAGCCGCGTCAAAGCTGCGTGCTGCGCTCACTGCGCAAGGCGTCACCCTGCACGAACACACGGAGATCGCGGAGGTGACCGCAGACGGGCTGGGCCTGGCCAACGGGCACGAGATCGACGCGAGCTTCATCACCGGGGCCGCCGGCGCCCGCCCGCACGGCTGGCTTGAGACAACCTCCCTCGAGCTCACCGACGGCTTCGTCACCGTCTCGCCGACGCTGCAGAGCTCCGACCCGGACATCTTCGCCACCGGCGATTGCGCCCACATGGCCGAGACGCCGCGCCCCAAGGCCGGGGTCTATGCGGTGCGGCAGGCCCCGGTGCTGTTCGACAACCTCCGCAAGCGCCTCTCCGGCGAGGGCACGCCCTGCCCCTACCGCCCGCAGCGCGACTACCTCAAACTGATCTCGCTGGGCGAGAAATCCGCCCTCGCTGACCGCTTCGGCCTCGCACTTTCCGGCCCCGCGATGTGGCGCTGGAAAGACCATATCGACCAGAAATTCATGGACCGGTTCCGTGACCTGCCGCAGATGGCCCCGCAGCCGCTGCCGAGCCCTCGCGCCGCCGGCAGCCGAGAGGCGCTTGGCGACAAGCCGATGTGCGGCGGTTGCGGCGCCAAGGTCGGGCGCGATGCGCTCTCCGCCGCGCTCTCCCACCTGCCCGCACCCGTTCGGTCCGATGTCACCGCCTTGCCCGGCGACGACGCGGCTCTGCTGCTCACCGGGGGGACCCGCCAGGTCATGACCACCGATCACCTGCGCGCCTTCGTCGAGGACCCGGTGATCATGGCCCGCATCGCCACCGTGCACGCGCTCGGTGACATCTGGGCCATGGGCGCGGCCCCGCAGGCCGCCACAGCAAGCCTCACCCTGCCCCGGATGTCCGAGGAACTGGCGCAGCGCACCCTCACCGAGATCCTGACCGCCGCCTCTGAGATCCTGCGCGACACAGGCGCCGAGATCGTCGGCGGCCATTCCTCGATGGGCGACGAGATGACCATCGGCCTCACCCTTACCGGGCTTTGCGAGCGCGACCCGATCACCCTTGGCGGCGCGCAGATCGGCGACGATCTCGTGCTGACCAAGCCGCTGGGCTCCGGCGTGCTGATGGCGGCCGAGATGCAGGGTGCTGCGCGCGGCGACAGGGTGTCAGCCGCGCTTGCCAGCATGACCCGCCCACAGGATGACGCGGCGAAGATCCTGCAAGACGCGCACGCAATGACCGATGTCACCGGATTCGGCCTCGCCGGACACCTGCACGGCATCTGCATGGCCTCCAACGTCAGCGCCGAGCTGCATCTCGATGCCATCCCCCTGCTGCCCGGCGCCTTGAAGCTCTCAGGGCAAGGGATCCGCTCGACGCTCTACCCGAAGAACCGCGATGCCGTCCCCGGACTGACGCTTGAGGGGGCGCGCGCCGACCTGCTCTTCGACCCGCAGACCGCAGGCGGCCTGCTTGCCGCGATCCCCGACGGCGCCGCCCACGTGGCCGAGCTGCGCGCGGCGGGCTATGAGGCGGCGGTGATCGGGCGCATCGACGGTGACTGGCCCGGTCAGATCTCCATCGTGTGAAACGCGTCGGCGATGCGGTCGGCCAGCGCGTCGAGACCGGCCGCGTCCAGCGTCGGCGTCTCGAAGCGCTGCAGCACCCGCGGCGTCATCGCCGACATGGATTTCTCGTAGGCCGGGTCGTAGTGATCGGCGGCCAGAGACCGGCAGAGCGCCAGCCGCTCGCCGGCATCGATCAGCGCGTCCCACTGGTCGATCAGCGCGTGGCCGCGATGGTAGCGCAGCGGCGCCAGCTGCGCCTTGAGCCGCGCCCCGTCCGAGAGAATGTCGTCATAGGCTTCGTCGAGATAGACCGCCCGCGCGTCGAGCGGCGCCGCGACCTCGATCCAGGGCGCCTGCTTCATGCCTTCCCAGAGCGACGGCGGCAGCAGGATCTGCCCGACCTTGCTGCTCTCCGCCTCGACCAGCACCGGTCGGTCCGGGTCGAGCTGCGACAGCTCCTGTGTGAGGCAGGTCTCGAACCATTTCTGGCTTGGCTGCCCGCCGGGCATGTCGCCCAGCAGTGAGCCACGATGCCGCGCCAGCCCTTCGAGGTCGATCACCTGCACCCCGCGCGCCGCCAGCCGCGGCAACAGCGCCGTCTTGGCGGTGCCGGTATAGCCGCCGAGTTGCACGAAGCGGTGCGGCAGCGGATCCTGATAGAGCGCCTTGGTGACGAGACGTCGGTAGGTCTTGTAGCCCCCCTTCACCACCTCGGCCCGCCAGCCGATCTGCTGCAGCATCCAGCCGAACGAGCCCGAACGCTGTCCGCCGCGCCAGCAATAGACCAGCGGCCGCCAACCCCCCTCGTGATGCGCCAGCGGCCCCTCGATATGGGCGGCGGCATTGCGGAACACCAGCGCCGCGCCAAGCTTGCGGGCAAGGAACGGGCTTTCCTGCTTGTAGATCGTGCCCACCCGGGCGCGCTCTTCGTTGTCGAGCACGGGCAGGCTGATCGCACCGGGCACGTGGTCCTCGGCGAATTCTGCAGGGCTGCGCACGTCGATGACGGTGTCGAAGCCGTGGTTGAGCATGTCGGAAAGGGATGAGAAGGCGCGCGTCATGGCCGCAGATGTAGCGCGCTCTTCCGGCGGAGAGAAGCCGCTTCAGGTTTTCTGCACGGCGAGGTGATTTTTTCGCCTTTGGCCTCTGGACACCACCATCCGCCTCGGCTATCTCGCCTCCACCCGAGGGGCAGCGCCCTTCACCCAGTGCCCGGGTAGCTCAGGGGTAGAGCAGTGGATTGAAAATCCTCGTGTCGGTGGTTCGATTCCGCCCCCGGGCACCATTTTACCAAACGAAAACAAATGCTTGCGGCGATTGTTTCGGTGGTGTTCTAAGTGAGCCGCCGTCATGGGTATCGCTGGGGTAGCAATTTGGAAGAGTTCCCAATGCGGTCGAAAATAGACCTCTAGGTTATTTCCGCGTCATGAGCCTGATTGCAGCTGATGTGGGTCCCCAACGAAATGAGAAGGCTTCGGACACATCGAACCAGCCACTCCCATCTCCGATGCCATGGTTCGCTCCCATGCACGAACACTGACAGTCATGCCCGACTGCGTTGCGGCAAGCAGGTGCGCACTTCTCCAATTCACGGTATGGCTGTACGACATACAAGCGCCCATAGCGCTCCAATCCACTATCAACAAAGCGATTGAGCCAACTGACAGGTAGTTTCCAGGATTTTTCCACTGGTGACCATTTTACGTCCGGTTTGCGCCTACCGGTTGCGAGGCTGAACAACCATTCCCTATTGTCGGGACGGTACGGCAGTCTTGCTGTAAGTCTATCGCCGCGAATACCTGAGCGGACAACTATCGGAATGCTTGGGTTTTGCCACTGCTTAAGAATTTCCCTCGGGATACTTGTCGTGTCCATTGTCACCTCAGTTGAACTCAATTGAATGGCGGCGAATGCTTACATCAAAAGCGCAACGTCATTTGTTGGGTGCGGCTCTGCATTCCGTCGGATCGCATTTGCGAAACTTAGTAGCGTGCTAACATGCGTTCATCTTCCACCACCAACAACGTGAGAGTTTCATCTTCGTAGATCTTTGTTGTTTGCTCTTTGATTGGCATTCCGTCAGCCCACTGGTGATTAAACCAAGCATCTGCTCCACTACTGCGGAGAAACCTGTCATCAGGGCTATTATTGAACAAAACATCAAACGCGAGGCTGTCGGGATCCAGTTCCCGCTTCGGGGTCCAGTACTCGCTAATTGCAGGTGATCTGGCAAACCATTTCCGGCCACTACGCGTGTGGCAAACAAGTAAACTGGGAACAGTATTCCGCTCCACCAATCTGATAGCTGCGGCAGTCAGGCTCATGTCAAAGTCGTCAGCCATCGCCCGGATCGTTCGCATGTTGAACCTGTTGTCATAGCCTCTCAAGCTTTCGCGAATCAGAAACTCGGGCATTAGCAGTTGAGCTGCGAAACGATCTGCTGCACGTTCGGGCAGTCTGTTGAGAACGCTACCCGTTTCGATGTCGCTAGACTGGCACATTAAAGTCTTGCCGCGATGGCACTGCCAATGGCCGATCTCATGTGCGAGCGAAAAACGGCGTCGGCGTGGATTTCCGTCTGGCTTCAGGGTGATCTTAGCCCGGTTTCCCGAGCCAATAATCCGAGCTTCACAGCCATGCAGTTGCCGATACTGAACACGCGCGTTCTGGGTCCATGCTATAGCCTCCAGATCAATCTGGTCAGGATGGGTAATGCCGAATTCCCTGAGTAACTCGTCTGGGTCACGGATTAGGCGCATTACTCAACATCGTCCCAGTCATCACCGGCTAGATCCTGCAGATCTTCAAGGATCCCTTCTAGATCGCCTTCGTGTTCCTCCTCGAAGTTCCGCGCAGCCATAGTGAGACTGGGGTTTTGGGCAATGATCGCGGCGATTTTCGCCCGAAGCTCGTCTTGGGACTTTTGCTGCCCTTTCCGCTTTAGTTGTTCACTATGCAGATCGACCGCCTCGCGGGCACCTTTCAGGCGACGTTGCCCGCCCTCAGCGAGGGCGGCCGCGAAAAGATCATCCATTTCCTTGTCGAACGCGTCGAGGTCGACACCTTCTTCCTGCAGCTCGGCTTCGATCTCAGCGTCGCTCATGGCGAATACGTCTTCTACCATCTCGTCTTCGAGACGGGACAATCCGGGTTCCTTCTTTTGCGTCATCGTTTGTCACCTTTGGCCCGGTAGTTCTTGATTTTTCGGTTCATTCGTTTCCGGACTGTTTCATAAGAGGTCTTGTCTCCGAAGAGCTCAACCAGCTCGTCAGGCGTGCTGTTGTCGAGCAGACCTTCTACGAGAAGTTGCACTTCCCAATCGTCACCGCACAGGCCGATGGCTGTTGCGCGCTGCTCCTCGCGGATTTCGCGCGCCTCAAGTGCCGCTTCGGTCGATGGCTGTTCGTCCCGCCATGCTCCTCGAGTCGACGTTTCTTCGAGATTGTCAGAGGCAACTTCTTTGCGCTTCGCGGCATTCGACGCGATGCTCTGCATCACCCTGTCCAGATGCCGCACGATATCGACGGAACGGTTCCATCTTCTCCTCCCCATTGCTGTGCTTGCGATGGCTTCGTGCAGGAGGCCCTTGTGGTCTCCTGAGAACCAAGCGCGCCTTTTGGCGGCCCGTTCGAGCCTCCGCTTCTGTTCGGCTGACAGGTTTCTGATCGCCTCGGTGGCGTCTTCATGGGTGTAGAATTTATCTATGTCTTTGTCGTCTTTCATGAGCCGCTCGTTTGCCTGTCACTCGTATATGCTCTTGAGGGAGGAGAAATCGGACGCCGTCTCAAATAAAAATCGTGTGTTCCCAAAAATTTCGAAGATCTCGACCGCAGCGATACTGTAGCAAGTCGCGCGCAGAAAACACACCAGCAACATATTGAAGCGGTCTATTTCGGGATTTTTCTTAGCCCCAACATCAGCGATACGAAAATTTTCTGAAAATTTGTGCCTTCCGGCGTCCGATTGCCTGAACCTCAAGAGCATAGGTGGCAGATGGCGCCCGCTGCGGGCGTCGAGCAGACAAGAAAAGGAATGCTGCTATGACTACCGTACCGAAAGAAGTTGAAGACATCCTGGATGCTCTGGAGGCTGGCCGCAAGCCCCGCGATCACGGGCCCTACAAGGTGCAGGTCAGCGATAACGACTTGAATTATTCAGCCGCCGTCATTGACGATCCCACGCCTACGGGCCGCCAGATCATTGAGGGTGCAGGCTTCCGCAAGGCGGAAGAGCATTTGGTGTTCCAAGTGCTGCGCAACGGTGAACTCGAGGAACTGCGCCTAGAGGAAACCACGGACCTGCGCCCCGGCCAAGTCGAGCGCTTCCTGGTTTTCCCGAGCGCGGCATCTTTCCGCTTCGACATCGATGGCAAGCGCTTCGAGTGGGGCCACAAGGTCATTAGCGGGCGCGTGCTCAAGAAGCTGGCCGAGGTCGATCCCGCTAAGTTCGCCGTCTGGCAGGTGATACCCGGCAAGGACGACATTCTGATCGGTGACACCGATCTGATCTGCCTCGCTGATGCGGGCTTGGAGCACTTCTTCACCGGCGTGACCCAAACCACGGAAGGGGGCGCGGTATGAGCCTCCTCCCCCGTCAGGATCGCCGCTACCTCGAGTGTCGCGGCATCACCGTTCGCGAGGTCATCGAAGGCGGTAAGAAGGGCGTGATCCTCACCGGGATCACGCTGCCGGAAGGCAAGTATCAGGTCGCTCAGGCGGATATCCTGATCCTACTGCCGCCCTCGTATCCCGAGGTCGCTCCCGACATGTTCTACGCAGTGCCGCATCTCCAGCTGGTCGCCGGTCAGCGTGAGCCCCGCTGCACGCAGGCACGCCAGACTTTCGATGGCCAGACCTGGCAGCGTTGGTCTCGCCACAACAATCAGTGGCGTCCCGGCACCGACGGCATCTGGACCATGCTGAAACGGGTCGAAGAGGCACTGGAGGTGGCGGCATGAAACGTAGCGACATCAGCGCGCTTTATCTCGTCGATCCGTCTGCCATGCAAGGTGGTGAATTTCGCCAACAGGGCTTCCTTGCGTTTCCAGTCGCGGTTGTGAACCTTGGCATGTTTCTCGATGTAATCGGGGATCACGGCGCCAAGCGTCGGTTTCGTTTCGACCTCAATGCCAATGCGATTCTCGAAGTGGCCTGTCTCGATTTCGTAGAGAACCTGTTGCACCCGCTTCCGCGCATCAGCCAGTGATATGATGGGGAACCGCCCGATGGTCAGTCGCCGCATTTTGCCGTTGATGCGCTTGTGCAGGCAGAAGGTCTTGGTGCCGGACGTGCTGATGCGCAGGACAAGACCCGGCATCAACTCATCCCGAAAATCGAGGCGCTTCGTCGGGTTGGGCTTCTGCCCCTCGATGAACTTGGAGGTGAGTTTGCGTTTCATAAGCCCAAGATAAGATGGGCGGACGAGCCACGTCAGGGACAATCCTAGATGCGTTGAGGCGAGATGACTCGCTCTGCACTGGCGGTCTGGTGAGCTTTGTGCTTTTGGACGGCTTCAATCTTGGTTGACTCTGTGTCGATATGAACGACATTCTTGGGTTGCGTTTCAGAGCATAAGGCAGCGCCTGACGCCGTGTTTCATGTCTGCCAACAATAACCGGCACCGGATCGAGTAGTCTGGGGAAGGCCGAGGCAATTTTGCACTGGAGAGTGTGATGCCATCTTTGGACCAAACGAGTTCGCCAGTGGGCGATCAAGATCACTTGCTTGAAGTCTACGAAAACGAAATCGAAGTTGAATATCGAGGTGAGCGGTATCTCGTTCGCGATAACGGCGCGGTTTACCGCTTCAACGAGCACCGCAAGCGTGCCCGTCCTTTGGATAAAACTTGGACTTTCGGACGCCAAAACCAGACAACTGGATACCACTATCTGGCGGGAATCCCAGTTCACCGCATAGTTTGCTCTGCATTTAACGGCGAGCCGCCTACAGATCAGCACGTTGTGGATCACATTGATACCAACCGTGCAAACAATCGACCGGAAAACTTACGATGGTTGACGAGGCTGGAAAACGCCCTGCTGAATGAAATCACCGCTCGGCGCATTGAACTGGTCTACGATTCAATCGAAGCTTTCCTAGCTGATCCTTCAAAGGTCCAAAGTGATGTTTCTTATCCAGATGTGTCATGGATGCGAACCGTATCGAAGGACGAGGCCGCTAAGACAAAATCACGTTTCGAGAAATGGGCAAGAAGCGGATCAGTACCCAGTGGTGGCGCAGTTGGTGAGTGGCTATACGGCACCGCTGAACGTGCAGATTTCGAGCCTGACCCAGAAGAGTACGAGTCTCTCACCCCTTCGGTCATCCAAGTTCGCTGGCGGGTGCCGACAGAATTTCCCGAATGCCCGACGGAAGTGACCGATGATGCGCTCGAGCGCTATGCAGAGAGCCTTATGTTTGGCAAAGTCTTCGCACGAAACGACATTTACCAAAGCTTGGTTGTTCAGCGTTCTCTTGTCGAAGATGCTTTGATCGTCATGACCCACAATCCCGGCCCCAACGCAATCAAGGATTGGGCAGTCGCACAGGTTTTCGTTCGTGGCGAGTTCTTCTACCATCGCAGTGAACATCAGTATTTTTCTTTGCAAGGTGCGCTAAAGACATTTTGCGAGCTGACCGGTGACAGCTATGAGGACTGTATGGATGACTACTGTTGATTGGACGCGGGAGTGAGGTTTTTGGACATTCGGATTTCCTTTTCAAGCCCAGAGAGTGGCTTTCAATGGTCTGACTTGCTGCCGCATACACCCCATCTTTTATGGGCACTTTTCTTTGCCTCTGTATTTTTCATCGTCGGGCCAAGAACCATTAGAGCCGCCTTTTCCCGGGCGACAAAGCTAGGGTTCGCCGGGGTTGAGTTGGAGTTGTCAGGGGAGGTGCAGGAGGCTGCAGAAGCAAGGGATATCACACTACCGGCAGGCTTGCGGGATCAATTGGCCCGAAGAATGAGAACGATTGGGCCGCTGCTAAGGTCATCGCGGATTTTGTGGATCGATGATAACCCTACTAACAATAGCCCCGAAATAAAAATTTTGCAGAAACTCGGCGTGCTCATTGATCTTGCGAAAACGGACGAAGAAGCGCGCAGGAAAATGGAAGGCGCGATCTATGATATCGTGATCTCCGATATCGGACGCGAAAACGATGGGGAGGCTGGTCTCAAGCTGTTGCCAGAAATTTTATCCTCTGTTTCTAGACCCTTCGTTATATTCTACGTCGGGGTGCAGCGCGACACGCCTCAGGGAGCATTCGGGCTAACTATCCGCCCCGATGATCTGTTCAATTTGATACTTGATGCAATCGAAAGGCGTAAGGGCTGATGTATATCCAGAAATGCGTGAAAGGTATTGCGGGTGACACCTCTGGCTTGACTGGCCTCACACAATCTGCAGCGCAGGAAATCATAAGTCAGGACCATGGCATCATGTCGAATTGGCGGAGAAGGGAGTGTGGCATAACTCCCCAAATGGTTGCGGACGTACTAACACCGCACAATCTGGATCGCCATTTGCACGATTATCAGAATTTCGGTGATGAAACGCCGTTTATCTCTTTGGCTAGTGGTGCAGTTGAGAGAAACACAATCCTTCAACAGAACTTTGCGTACTCTGCCATCGACACTGCCTTGCACTTTGCCACAGACGACTGGACGAGGCCGGGAGCACTATTCTTTTGCTGGGTGGCGACGAGTCACTATCCAGCGGTTGAGATCAGGAATGTTGCGGAGGCGGTGCGAGACATAAATATCTATCAACGATGGTCGCCTTACCAGCTAGAGGGCGAGTTAACGGCCAAGGTTCACATACCGTCTAATCAAATCGAGCGGGTTGAATGGTGGGACCCTGGTTATGGCCATTGGCGGCCGCAGCACACGTGGTCGAATCCAAAGTATGTTGAGCCTGATGTTCTCAGCAACATTAGGGAGCTTTTCTGATGCATGACGAGGGTTTTGGGATCGAACCCGATAGGCTTCGCAACCGGCTTAAATTTCTAATCGGTCGCGCTGAAGTCCATAACGAGATCAGACGGCAGGGTTATGAACATCAAGCGATTGCAGCGACTGCATACCGTGATGCCGCAGCGATTGCGCTGCTTCTCGAAGACTCCTATAAATCCCGTGACCTTCTCCAAAAAGCTGGGAAGGGTTTTCTTGAACTCGGGCTGATTCATGGCGCTGTACTGCTCAAGTTGTCAGGAATACCAAAAGCCGTTTCTTCGCTAGCCGATCATAGTGATCTCCTTGATGGCGTCAGAAGCCAAAAACGTTTGGAAGATGAAGAGGAACGCTTTGCTCGCCCCTTGGAAAACTCTGCGCGAACGGCGACTAGCCAATTATTCGCACTGTATCAGGTTGAGTGTTTGCGCGATGGGCTGTCCTCAAAAGAAAGCAGCGAGGTTCCGTTTAGGCAAGCTTTGGATCGTCGCGCAGGCTTCCAAGTTGGTGTGACAGGTCTTTCCATTGATAGCTACATGCGAGTGGGGCAGGAACTCATTGACCCAATGAAAAGTAAGTTCGGACTTGACCACCCCTTCGTTTCGCGAAGCGTTGAAACGATTGCAAATACTCGTTTTGAGGCAATCCAATCCGCAATGAAAGACAGCTATCATTGGCAGCGCATACTGCGTCCCTCTGCTCTGTTGGATTTTGACACGCTAGTATTGGGCTCTTTGGCGCTGTCTAGCCGCTTTGGTCTTGGCCCGTTCGACAGGTTGTTGAGCGACGACGTCCCGTATCTTGGCGCTCCAATACGTGCAGCAAAGCTCCTACAACAAGGACCTGAGCAAGAGCCGCTTAGTACCTACTAATCGCCGCGCTTGGGTATCACTGGGGTAGCAGAAGCGGTGAGCTTGAATGCTACGGCGTGAAACAGGTAGAGACGATCTGCCATACACAAAGGTCAAGGTTTTCAATCGGCTACGTTGCGGGTTGAGCGATCCTGAAACAGCGCGCATGGATCACAAGCCTAATTGAAAATCCTCGTGTCGGTGGTTCGATTCCGCCCCCCCGGGCACCACTTACCAGATCGATCGAGAATGTTGCGGCTTTAGACGCTGAGCGCGCATACGCGGCCTGACGTCTTGGCCCGCAACCAAGACAACCCTAACAGGCCGCTGAAAAGGTCTGCCTTGAGGAAGGGTTTCCCTTGAGCAGGAGCTCGATGCGGCCTGGTTTGCGAACCGGCAGTCCGAGTAGCCGCTTGCCGGCTCAGTTGGCGAGCAGTTTCGGCAGCCTCGCGAGGTTGCGGGCCGCCATCGCCAAGGTGAAGCGGGCCCGTACGCGCTCGATGCCGCGGTACAGGGTCTGCGCCATGCCACCGACGGTTTTGGCCCAGCCGAAAGGTTCCTCGATCTTCTTCCGGCGCCGCTGTGACTTGGCGTAGCCGGGGTGCCGGGTGGTTCTGCCGTCGATGGCGGAGTGTCGAGACTTCTGGGCGACATGCGGCGTGACCACCATTTGGCGCAGTTCGGCGACGAAGTCGGCGCTGTCGTAACCGCGGTCCGCTGCCAGGGTCAGGCGCCGGGTCGATCCCGGCGAGTGGCGGTGAAGCATGTCGATGGCAGCACGCCGCTCGGCGTGGCCGTCCGCCCGCGTCAGGTCGGCCTGCACGATCAGGCCGGAGCGGTTCTCCATCATGCTGTGCCCCATGAAGCACAGCATGGCGCCGGCGCCGGGGGGGTCTTGAACAGCCGGGCCTCCGGATCGGTCATCGAAGCATGGGTCGCG
>NZ_JAEKJV010000022.1:0-65783 GCF_017309175.1 Salipiger bermudensis
CCAGCCAGGGCTGCGATAATTGAGGTCTACGCCCTGTCAGGCTTTGCTGCCGACAGCACTCAGAGTGACACTTCTGCTTTGCAAGCCCGGTGACATTTCTACTTGGTTGCAACATGGTTGTACAGCGGGGCACATTCTAAACTGCGTTGCGACAGATGCTCTATCTTGCTGGAAAGCAAGGAGAATGAGATTGGCCCACATCGAACTGAACCTGCGCGAAAGACGCCGGATTGAAGATATGCTGAATGTCAAGACTTCAGTACGCAAAATCGCGGAGGCCATCGGCAGGCATCGCTCGACGGTCTACCGCGAGATCAAGCGGAACGCCTTCTCTGATGAAGAATTGCCGGAACTGAACGGGTACTACGGGATGGTCGCTCAGAAGGAGGCGTTGGCCAGGCGTGCGCGGCGGCGCAAGCTGCTGAGGCTCGAAGCTCTTCGGCAGGCCATTGTTGACCGGCTGAAGGCCGGGTGGTCACCAGAGCAGATCGCAGGCCGCCTCGGGTTCGAGGGCTTGGACGCCCGCATCAGTCACGAGACAATCTACGCCTGGGTCTATGGCCCCGAGGGCCGGGCCGATGGCCTCGCTGTATCGACCCACTGAATTCCTGCTCACGCTACAAGGGAGAACGTAGCGATGAGTATGACGATGGACGACAGCATCAAGCGTTGGACGGCGAAGCGGAAGACGGCTCTGGTGATCGAGATCATTTAGGGCAAAACGACCGTGTCGGAGGCAAGTCGATCATTCGACCTCACACCCTCCGAGATCGAGGGCTGGGTTGAAGACGCCAAGCGGGGGATGGAGAACTCGCTGCGCACCAACCCGCTCGACATCCGCGAGCAATACGAGAAGCAACTCCGGGACCTTCAGGAAGCCTACGGCGAGGCCATGCTGGAGCTGCGGGCCCGAAAAAAGCTTCAGGCCCTGCTGGATGCGCAGGACGGGAATTGATCCGTCGCATCCAGCAGGGCCTCTTGGCGGAGGGTGTCGCAGTGTCGATCGCCAAGCTCTGCACGTGGTTCGGCATTCCCCGGCGCACGGTCTACTACAAGCCGGTGAAAGCCGCGCCGAAGGTCGATCCCCGCTTCGCCGAGCCGATCAAGAAGATGATCGAGGAGCAGCCGTCCTTTGGCTATCGGACCGTGGTCTGGCTCCTGGGCTTTTACAAGAACACGGTGCAGAGGATCTTCCAGATCAAGGGCTGGCAGGTTCGCAAGCGCGCCGTGGGCATGCGCCCCCGCATCTAGGCGGTTCCGTCTGTCGCAGCTGCACCGAACGAGAGGTGGTCGACCGATCTCGCCCGCATCTGGACCGGCAAGGACGGCTGGGCCTCGCTGGCCTTGGTGATCGACTGCCATACCCGCGAGCTGCTGGGCTGGCACCTGTCGAAATCCGGCAAGGCTACGACGGCCAGCGCCGCCCTTGAGCATGCGCTGATCGCGAGGTTCGGCACCCTGGGCCGGGTCGAGGAGGAGTTCCTACTGAGGCCAGACAAGGGCCTGGTCTTCACCAGCCACCACTTCACGGCCATTGTCCGCAGCTACGGGCTGAAGCAGGAGTTCATCACCCCGTACTGCCCGCAGCAGAACGGCATGGTCGAGCGCTTCATCCGGACCCTGAAGGAGCAGTGCGTGCATCGCCACCGCTTCGAAAGCATCCAACACGCGATGCGCGTTATCGGCGATTGGATTGCCTTCTACAATAACCGCCGCCCTCATCAGGCGCTTGCCATGCGCACGCCTGCCGAGGCATTCACATTAGCGGCCTAACCTGAGCGGATTCCGCTGGGTCGATACAACTTGGTCTAGCTTCACGAAATGAATTCCTTATACGGAATTATGCTCCAGTGCACTTTTCACCCTTTGAAAGAAATCAACATTTCTGCGCCGGCAATCATCGAGATAACTAGCGGGTATAGCTTCAGCAGAAGAAATCGCCTCGTCGACGTTATCCACTGTAGTAAATTTAACGTTATCATGGAGCCCCCCCCATTTGGGAACCTCCGTGTTTAAGCAGACAACCTTCTTACCAAGAAGGGACCCCCAATAAGCACCGTGGTAAGAATTTGTCACAACACAATCGGCCTGCCTGAGGTTCTCAATAGTTTTTGGAAAGTCACTTGTTGTTTTAGTTCTGTAAGCCTCTAATTTCTGAAATTTTCTTACCACATCTTTCTCGTTAAATCCACCGTTCGTATGAAGCGCCACATCAAATTTAGATTCTTCTTCGACATCTTCCCCAAACCTACCGGCTTTAGGCGCGAATGCATCTTGCATGCAAGAAACGCACGGAACGTAGAATATTCTCTCTTCATCAATGAGATCGCTTTTTCTCTCTCGCGTTCCAAGAAGAGAGAACTTATCTGAGAATTTTGAAAGATCCATTCGTGGATCCATCCCGATACCCCATCCGATGAAATTATTTGCCTTCTTAACCAAGGTTTCTAAATTTGGCTTCTTCTCAGCGAAGAAAATGCCGCCGCCCATAATTACATTGTCGCCATACTGGACATTGGCGACACCTTTCTTCAGAATCTCAACATCCCAAGACAATTTCTCATAAGCACCTAAATCAAAGTAATGATACGGACCAGAAAGAACATCTCCGACATTAACGCGATCATGGTGATGTAGAAAGTGAAGCATTCTTGAGCCTTTTGTAGTTTTTGAGAAGAAGATTTTCTTGGTATCGGCCTGCGGCAGGGTAGAAAATCTTCTTGAACCTGTATCTTTAGTCCACGGGAAGCTGAAAAGGCATCACACACCTCTTCTTTGCATCATCATCTATCACTTCGACTAAGCATTCAAGAGAAACGTGACACTCTTGTTCCATAGCTAGAAATCAAGGTCAGCCTCCTGCAACCGTATAGGTAGAAGCAAAATAAGCTCAAACATATCTTTCAGAAGTAGCACGTATGATGAAGACGCATTCTGGAGCGCCAATAGGTAGCGCACCAGAAGTAGGTTCAGAGATTTTTACACCCGCTTCAGAAGATCGACATAGGACGACGCGGACGCGCAATGCGGTAGCAATTTGCACTCAAAAGTTTGTCATGCCGATCCTCTTTAAGTTCCTGAAGCCTTGAGATGATACGACCATGACCAGGTGCCAGTTCGGCAGCGCGCTCGTAGAGAGCAATACCTCGATCAACTCGGCCTGCGCAGACGTAGGCTTCTGCCGCTGCGCGTAGCGTACCTGGCTTCAGAACTTGCTCGGAAAGCTCCAAAAACAGATCTCCGGCTTTGCCATGTAAACCTTGATAAAAGGCCACCGAAGCAGCTTCGAGACGCCGTTCATAATCAGCGCCCTCTTCGACAAGATCATCCGCAAAGTCTGCTTTAAGAGGAACCACTGCCTTTACAACTTTTTCCACCTCAGATTGGCGCACTTCGCCTCTAAACTTCTCCTTATTTTGAAACATAAATAGCTGATATGGCACCATGCAGAGATCTGAGGCTGTCATTTTCGGACGCAGCTCTCGATCTTCGAATCCCGCAATTTTTATCGAGCGATATACTAGGCGTGACATAAGAGACATGTTGGCCTGCGGACCGTTATCTCGCGCCCCATATATCCAATCGGCAAATGAATAAAATTCATTTAGCAGGTAGCCATAGAACCTACCGACCTCGACCCGGTTTGCACTGAGGTTGGACGTAATCAGACGTTGAACTCTATCAATATCAGAGCAAGAGATTGCAAGCTCTTCCTGAGCGTAGAAACACTTACCCATCGCTATGACCGGAACACCCGCGCCAAGCGCCAGAAGACCAGCGCCAGAATTCAGAGTAATACAGCTGTCCGCAACGTCAAAGAGATCATATATATTCAAGTCAGAGACATCTACTCCAACCCCATCCAACGGGTTATATTTATTCAGAGGGTGATTCTTGATGAGAAGATTTATCCCCTCGACACCTTCCAAACTCCGAATTCCGTCAATGAAGTCTTTGTAACTCGGTAGATCTCCAGTAAAATGCAAAGTTGTCGCGTCAGTAACGCTTTGCAAAAGTACTAGAACATTTCTTTTTTCTTGCCCTCGAACCTTCTCACGGAAAGAAGAAAAGTCACCGCGACCTTGTGGTTCAAGCGCATTATTTTGAGACCTGAGAGAGGATATGAAGCTATATGTATCTACGGGATCACTATCCTTCCAGAGATCCTTTTCGTATGATGCGCTTTCGCCGCAGAAATCATCGTCAAAGTATATGGTTCCTGGAAACGCCCCGCGCTCAGCACAAACGCATCTAATACCGCGAGACTTCAAATCATCCCAAACGGCCTTCAACCAAGGGCGTCCATAAGGATTTTGAAAAAAAACGCTTCTTGGATCTCGCTCCAGAATATTCTTAGAAAATTCGACTGGATCCATTTGATCGTTCATAGGCACAATTTCGACGTTGCCCAAAACATTTATCACTTCATCGTTGTTGAAAATAATGTTATGGCCAATAAAGATGTTAACTTTGTCGCCCGAAGTCGGCACTGGTTCGATCTTGACACGTCCAGCGCTTCCAATTGCTGCAATTTTGTCGTTACAATACCTAAAGTTCTGCTCTCTGGAGAACTTGCTCTTCCATGGATTTTCAGGGTGATAAATATGCATCGCATAAAGACCCATATCCGCCAATACTTCCCCATGGAGACGATAAAGTGAGCGCCAACCTTCATAAGCACTTGTTCTATGAAGCTTCCAACTCTTGGTCACATGCATTTGCAGAGGGCGAAGTACCTTTGAGTTGTGATGCAGAAGACGAAAGACAAATTCACGATCCTCGCCACCCCAAGAATTGAAATACTCATCAAAGAGACCCACGTGGAAACAGGTTTCTCTTTTCAGGAATATGTTTGATCCAACTGGAGCGTAAATATCACAAAGATCATTTTCAGAATCAGTGTCGATGAAAGGAAGACGGGCCACAAACCGATCAAAGCATTTATCGAAGTTTGGAGACGACATAAGTTCTTTAGAGGCCTCCTCCTTCAGGAAAAGCGTGGGTACGCTCAAAAAGTTAAAGGGAATCCTATCAAGGAAATTGTCTTCTATTAGATCCAGCAAACGCCCATAAAAATCAGCCTTATGAAGGAAGTCGAGGTCCTCAAAGTATATATATTCTCCAGATGAATGCTTTATACCTGCATTTCGAGACCTTGCTAGGGAGAATGGGGCGTCTCTAGTTTCCAATCGGACATACCTTATACCGAGAGATAGGCACGCCTCTCGAATATTATCGGGCTCTGGACTTCCATCGTCCACTGCAATAAATTCAATATCAGGAAATTCTTCCACCCTCCCTTTTCTCCATGAGAGACGCTCAACAATATCAATATTCCCATTGTCGCGCACTGGCAGAAGCACACTTAGCTTAGTCATCATTTCCTCGAGAGATCCGGATCTTGTGGTTTGCGTACCATGGGTGAAGGCTGTCCAGATTGCAACGCAGATCACTTCGACAACCTGCCGTGTGGGAGCTTGTCGAGACCGCAAACATAACTGCACTGCAACGCCACCCCGTAAGATCCGGGCGGCTCGCTAAGCGCGACGCTTTACCTGTGACCTCACTTGGGCTCACATGGTCGACAAACGTTGGACCGAGAGGCGTTATGGACTTGAAGCGACGACATCTGCTTGCGGCAAGCCTTACACTACCGGCACTGCGGGCGAACAGCGGTGCAAGCGAGACGGATCTACAAAGAATGTTTGCTTCCCGCTCGGCAATGGCTGCTGAGATGCGTGGTACAGCCAGGCGTCTGGGCATCATCCTGACCGACGGAAAGGTCACTTACATCAGCTCTCCTGACACAACCTCCATCCCTGATCTGCCCGATTTGCTCCCGTTTAGTGATGTGTCAGCATTGCACTGGGGCGTGGCCCCTAATGAGCGGGCGGCCGCTAAGGAGAACGCAGCGCGGCTGAACCAAGCGGCAGAGTACTGCCGCGATGCCAACGTGCCGCTGCATCTACCCGCAGGGTCGATCTTCATCGCCGACCGGATCGACCTCACCGGTCTGAAGGTGCTTGGCCAAGGTATCAGCGCAGTGCAGCATGTCGCGGCGCGATTCCGCAATCAGGAACAAACACCCGCCCCGACCCAGATCGTCATGACTGGAGAGGCTTTCACGCCCCTACACCTGTACGGAATTTCCTCAATGAAGGCCTGCGGCGCCGCACGGCAGTTCACCTCTCCGCGCGAAGGGCTCGCCGAGACAGATTGGGAGTTGGTCTCGCTGGTGAATGCCGACGCCACTGACGGCGCCGCGACGCCCGCGGATCTGGTCGTGGGCATTGTCATCGAAGGCGGCAGCGGGGCGCATCTGGAAGGGTTTCGGGTGGTCGCCGACAGTGGCGGCCCGCACGGGCTCGACGGGTACAACGACGACAAGGCCAACCGGATCGTCGGTCAGTACGATATCGGCATCCTGCAGATCGGAGCCCGCAACACCACGCTTGTGGACCTGCAGACCGTGGGACATTTCCGGCGCTACGGCTATCTCAACGCGGCTATTGACACCGATGGCGACTATTCCGACTACACCGCGCCGTACGAAACCACGCTGGTGCGCTGCAATTTCCAGGGCATGCGAGGGTTCGGGCTGCGTGGACCGGACAGGTTCGTGATCCTTGACTGGAGCGCCACGCATGTCGACCTGCCTTGGGCCAATGATCACCCCTTCACGCTGACCGAGGGGCTGAACAAATTTCGACTAACCGCGAAGGGAACCAGCACATCGGGCGGGAAGAGTTACACCTATACGGGTGTCGCCAAAGTCACGGTTCAGGGCGAAGAGCGGATCCGCCTCTCCGGGCTGAGCGGGTTCGACACGGACAGGTTCGACGCCGTGGTGCCCACCACCGCCGGAGGGGCAAACAGCCATATCGTGCTACGCGACTGCCAGATCGGAGGACTTCTGGTCCCGAGCGGGCATGCGGCAAACGACAAGGACGCGCTCGAGAACCCGGTGACCAACGGCGCCATAGGCGGCTTCGAGATCAGTGGTTGGCGCTGCGCCGAGGCCGATATTCAGGGGCGGATCCAGCATCCTGGGACCATCGCGGGGTTCATTCATGATGGCCGGGAAATCATCCTCGACCTGCTTTGCGAGGCCGGAGCGACCCGCGGCCATGACCGTGGCATGACTTGGATCGTCTCGCCGCAATACCATCAGAACCGCCATGCTGCGCATCCGGCAGGCGGCAACCGCTGGCTGGAATGGCGCTACGGCATGATCACCGAGCGCTCTTCCAGCGGGGTGGATTTCGCCCCATTCATGGGCTTCATTCCCCGCCCCACGGCCATGGCCGGGACCGGCGATGGCTGGTTCGAAGGCTACTGGACGCTGCGCTCCCCCCGCATCCGCTACTATACTCGCGAGGACGGGACGGACACCAATTACCTGCCCGCACCGGCGCTCGCGATAGGCCCCGACACCGAAGGCTATCGCGGCCGGCCACCGCAGGATCTGTTGCACCTGCAAGGCAATACAGATCAAGACGGGCCGGAGGCTGCGCTCAGGCTAAGCGATGGCGACGACAGCCTGCGGCTTGCGCTGGCTCGGACCGATGGATCAGGGGCAGCGCTACGTGTGGGTGGTGGGCTGCAGGTGGCTGGTCCGCTGCAGGCCGAAGGTGGTGTGGTTTTCCCACCCGTTGCCGCCGATGCGCTGGCCGACCGATCGCATCCAGTCAACATGCGCGGGAAAAGCCCCGGCAAGGCGGTCTTCGACAGCAGCAACGGGCGCTGTCTTGTGGCCAGCGGCAGTGACCCCGAGGCCGCTTGGAACCTGTTCGATGGCACCCCGGCGATCCGGCCCGGCTGATCTCTCTGCCGGACCGGCGCGATCTCAGAGTCCGTAGCCTGTCCGACCGATGCTGTCATAGGCAACAAAGCCCGCGGCCTCGGCATCGGAGGCGGAATAGATGTTGCGCAGGTCGGCGAGCCGCGCCTTGGACATGCTGCTGGCGATCCGACCAAGATCGAGAGCACGGAACTCATTCCACTCGGTGAGGATCAGCAACAGATCGGCGCCCTCGGTCGCGGCGTAGGGATCATCCTCCCAGCGCACGCCCGGCAGCAGCGCCTCGCCCTCGCGTCGCCCCTGCGGGTCGACCACCGAGACCTGCGCCCCGCCGCCCACCAATGCCGGTACGATGGTCAGTGCCGGGGCGTCGCGCATGTCGTCGGTGTTGGGCTTGAAGGTCACTCCCAGCACCGCCACGCGCTTGCCGTTGAACGAGCCCCCACACAAATCGAGCAGCTTGTCGATCATCCGCCGCTTGGTCTCCTCGTTGACCTTGATCACGGTCTCGACGATCGACACCGGCGAGGCGTGATCCTGTCCGATGCGGGCCAAAGCCTTGGTGTCCTTGGGGAAGCACGAGCCGCCATAGCCCGGTCCCGCATGCAGGAACTTGTTGCCGATGCGCCCGTCCAGCCCCATCCCCTTGGAGACCTGCTTGACGTCGGCGCCGACCTTTTCGCACAGCGCGGCGATCTCGTTGATGAAGGTGATCTTGGTCGCCAGAAAGGCGTTGGCGGCGTATTTGATCATCTCGGCGGATTCGAGATCAGTGGTGATGATCGGGAAATCGCGCAGGTAGAGCGGACGGTAGATGTCTTCCATCACCTTGGCGGCGCGGTCGCTCTCGACCCCCACGACCACGCGGTCAGGCTTCATGAAGTCGTCGATCGCCGCGCCCTCGCGCAGGAATTCCGGGTTCGAGGCCACATCGAAATCGAGCTCCGGGTTCGCCGCCGCGACCACCTCCTGCACCTTGCGATTGGTCCCAACGGGAACGGTCGACTTGGTCACCACCACCACGTAGTGATCGGCGGCCCGCGCGATCTCCTCAGCGGCGGCCATCACGTAGGTGAGGTCGGCATGGCCGTCACCGCGGCGGGTCGGCGTGCCGACGGCAATGAACACCGCATCGGCGCCGTCGACGGCGGCGTTCAGGTCAAGCGTGAAGCTGAGCCGCCCGGCCTCTACGTTCTTGGCCATGAGCGTGTCGAGCCCCGGCTCGTAGATCGGCACTTCGCCGCGCTCGAGCATCTCGATCTTGCGCGGATCCTTGTCGACGCAAACCACCTCATGGCCGAAATCCGAGAAGCAGACGCCCGAGACGAGCCCCACATAGCCGGTGCCGATCATTGCGATTTTCATGGGCGATCCCTTCTGCTGAGTGGTGCGACAGAAGGCCGACGTAGAGAGGTATGTCAAGAGATCTGGACTTCAGAGCCGGACAGATTCATCTTGAACCTGATCCACAAAATGCCGGGACCGAACACCTAGCCCTACTTGCATGAAAAATTGGGGTTCTACGGGCGCGGGCTAGGCTGAAATGTTTCCAAGCCAGCAGCGCTTTTCTGGAGGATCTCATCGAAAATTTGGTTCTTTACTATTACGCGTATGCGATCACACACCTCCAAAGGAAGCTCGAAATCAGCGTCAGAACTGAAAATCCTCATTTTAGCCGGTCCAAATGCTTCCTCCAGCATATCCATTTGAGATTCAGTCAACCCATAGGGAATTAGGTTCTCCTTCATTTCCTTACGTATGAGCCGCCGAATACGATCATGAAGCTTTATCCTCTGAGCTGGAGGTATCTCATCTGCGAGAAGTTCCAAGATGCCGTTACAGTAGTAGAGTGCGATAGCTTCTTGATACGAGATTCGACTGTTTGAAATGGGGGCATTAGCTTCTGGAGGAGCAACCCCAACCTGCTTACAGAAGTGCGAAACAAGCCCCCCTGATTTCACATCCGGTTCATCTAAACCGGTAGAGCTTAGATTCGCATCAGAGCGACGCCACCGCTCCAGAAGTCTATTATGATCGGCAAACTCACGATTACCTGATTGCAACCACAAACTGAAAGGCTTGCTTGATCCAAACTTCAACGTTTCACTGTAGAAGGACGCTGCAGCACTATGAGGGTCCCGCGTATATGCGATCACATGACAGACCATACCTGGAAAGAGGTTAAGAAGAGTTTGGGGAGTACGGATCCGGGACAGCCCCTCGTCTGTGATAAGAATTTTCTCTGTGTTACAGTTCTGAACCTCTTGGCGGAGATCCTCTGCAGTTCCGAGGGATGCATCAAAGCTATTACTTCCAAGCAAATCCCAACTCAGGTTCGAATGGATAATTGATGAACGGCGCTGCCGACACGCAAGTGGGATATAAAGACCTTGATCAAGCAAGGACTTTTCATGCTGATATAAAAATGTTTGTAGCGTCGTAGACCCAGTTTTATGAAAGCCGATATGTAAATAGATAGTTTTCACGATGACGATCTCCTGAGTGCTCTACAGCCTTAGATGCCGGCTGACCCTCTTGCAATCCATCATGTACAGGCCACCCTCCCGAGATGTCGCGCAAAGCTTGCCTCACCACAGACCTCTCGTCGAGACTGCGCTACAATGCCTAACGATGACGCGCGACCTACGGTCCGCCGTCAGCTCATCGGCCTGCCAATCTACTTAGGTACGCTCCATAATCTGTTTTTTTGTAAAGCTCGGCCTGCGCCAGCAATTCTGATTGATTGAGCCATCCCTGCTCATAAGCGATCTCTTCCGGACAGCCGCACTGCAGCCCCTGTCGGGACTGCAGCGTGCGCACGAAGTTGCCAGCATCGAGCAGTGAGCCATGGGTGCCGGTGTCGAGCCAAGCATAGCCACGACCCATCCGGGCCACGTCCAGCGCCCCCTCCACAAGATAAGTCTCAAGCAGCGAGGTGATCTCCAGCTCGCCCCGTGCCGAGGGGGTGATCGTCCGGGCTCGGGCCGGCGCCTCGCCATCGAGGAAATAAAGCCCCGTCACCGCGAAGTTCGATGGCGGCGTCTCGGGCTTCTCGATGATCGCGGTGGCGCGGCCGGCGTCGTCCATCGCCACCACGCCGTAGCGCTGCGGATCGTGGACATGGTAGGCAAAGACCGTACCACCAGCCTCCCGCGCCGAGGCCGCGTGCAACATGTCCGGCAGGCCGTGGCCGTAGAAGATGTTGTCGCCAAGCACCATCGCGCTGGGAGCACCGTCAAGGAACTCTTCCGCCAGCAGGTAGGCCTGCGCCAGCCCGTCGGGGGATGGCTGCTCAAGGTAGGTGAAGCGCAGCCCCCACTGGCTGCCATCGCCCAAGAGTCTCCGGAACTGGTCCTGATCCTGGGGCGTGGTGATGATCGCGATATCGCGGATCTGCGCCAGCATCAGCACGCTCAATGGATAGTAGAGCATCGGCTTGTCATAGACCGGCATCAGCTGCTTCGAGACCGCCTGTGTCAGCGGGTAGAGCCGTGTGCCGGTGCCCCCGGCCAGAATGATCCCCTTGCGTTGCATCGTCATCCTCCTGCCCCAAGTCGTTCACCGACGCCGTGGCGCGCCTGCAGCGGGCGCCACCAGGCCTCGTTGTCGAGATACCATTGCACGGTCTTTTCCAGTCCCTCTTCCACCGTCACCGAGGGCCGCCAGCCGAGCTCGTCGCGGATGCGCGAGGGGTCGATGGCGTAGCGCGCATCATGGCCCGGGCGGTCGGTGACGAAACTGATCTGGTCGGCATAGGAGCCGGCCTCTTTCGGGCGTTTGGTGTCGAGGATGGTGCAGAGCGTCCTGACCAGCTCGAGATTGGTGCGCTCGTTCTCGCCGCCGATGTTGTAGCTGCGGCCCAGTTCGCCCTTCTCGACCACCAGAAGCAGCGCGTCGGCGTGGTCTTCGACATAGAGCCAGTCGCGGATGTTGGAGCCTGTCCCGTAGATCGGCAGCGGCTTTCCGGCGAGCGCGTTCAGGATGACCACCGGGATCAGCTTTTCGGGGAAGTGATAGGGGCCGTAATTGTTCGAGCAGTTGGTCAGCACCACCGGCAGCCCGTAGGTCTCGTGCCAGGCGCGCACCAAGTGGTCGGAGCTGGCCTTCGACGCCGAGTAGGGCGAGCGCGGGTCGTAGGGCGTGTCCTCGGTGAACATCACCTCCGGGTCGGAGGACAGCGAGCCGAACACCTCGTCGGTGGAGATGTGGTGGAAGCGGAAGCTCTCGGGCTTGCCCTGCGACACCCAGTAGGCGCGGGCGGCTTCCAGCATGTTGTAAGTGCCGGTGATGTTGGTCTCGATGAAATCGCCGGGCCCGTCGATCGAGCGATCGACATGGCTCTCGGCGGCGAGATGCATCACCGCGTCGGGCTTGTGGGCGGCAAAAATCCGGTCGAGCGCGGCCCGGTCACGGATGTCGGCCTGCTCGAAGGCGTAGAGCGGGCTGTCGGCCACGGGGGCGACGTTGTCGAGGCAGGCGGCATAGGTCAGCGCGTCGAGGTTGACGACCTCGTGGCCGCGCGAGACGGCCAGCCGCACCACGGCCGACCCGATGAAGCCTGCGCCGCCGGTGACGAGGAGCTTCATGCGGCGGCTCCCTCAAAGGTGAAGGGGCTGTCGAAAGCCTTCAGGAAGGGCGCCACGGCGTCCTTCTCCGACAGCACCGCCTCGGAGGTGTCGATACCCCAGTCGATGCCGATATCGGGATCGTCGAAGCGCACCGCGCCGTCGCATTCGGGGGCGTAGTAATCGGTGCATTTGTAGATGATCTCGGTGTCGGGCTCGAGCGTGGCGAAGCCGTGCAGGAAGCCCGCAGGCACCAACAGCTGGCGACCGTTTTCGAAGCTCAACTCCTCGCCCACCCATTGACCGTAGGTCGGGCTGCCCTTGCGGATGTCGACGGCCACGTCGAAGAGCCGCCCCTTGCCGCAGCGCACCAGCTTGTCCTGGGCATGCGGCGGGCTTTGGAAGTGCAGCCCTCGCACGGTGCCCGGCGTGGCGCTGAGCGAGTGGTTGTCCTGCACGAAATCATAGTCGAGCCCGTGCTCGGCCATGCGCGCCTTGTTCCAGCTTTCGGAAAAGAAGCCGCGGTTGTCGCCGTGGCGCCTGGGTGTCAGGATAAGAACCCCCGGCAGGGCTGTTTTGTCGATCTGCACGTGCCGTCCTCTTTGCACTGTCGGGACTTGGCGCCCCCGGAACAGCCCTCCCATAGCAGCTTCTCCGGTCCGCCAGAACCGCTCGGCACCGAGTAGCTTACAAAGGCTGGCATGCGGGCCTCAACGCCACAGCTGGCCGCCAGATCATGCCCTTTGCCGCCGACCGGCGAAGGGCCGCGCACGACCTCGCCACCGCGCGCCCGGGCGGCGAGATTGCAACGTGAGGCTGTGGTCATCATAAAATGCCTGTGATACCCATTTGTGCACCTGCAGAAACAGGCTTTGCGCCGTTCTCCCGGAAACACGATTGCCCGACGAATACATACCAGGTTTTCTCACCCATGACCTCTGATACCACCGTTCTCGATGCCTCCCTTGCAGCCGCCCGGCGCGTCCTCAGGACCGAGGCGGACGCCGTCGCCTACATGGCCGACAACCTGCCGGCCGACTTCGCGCCCGCCATCGACAAGATCCTCGAGACCGAAGGCCGGGTGATCGTCTGCGGCATCGGCAAGTCGGGTCATATCGGGCGCAAGATCGCGGCGACGCTGGCCTCGACCGGCACCACGTCGTTCTTCGTGCATGCCAGCGAAGCCAGCCACGGCGATCTCGGCATGGTCACCCGGCAGGACGTGGTGATCCTGATCTCCAACTCCGGCGAGACCTCGGAATTGCGCGACATGGTCTATCACACCCAGCGCTTCTCGATCCCGATGATCGCCATCACCTCGAACCCCGACAGCACGCTCGCAAATGCCGCGGATTTCCGCTTGCTGCTGCCGAAGAAACCCGAGGCCTGCCCGATCGGCAAGGCGCCCACCACCTCGACCACGCTGACGCTCGCCCTCGGCGATGCGCTCGCGGTTGCGCTGATGGAACGGCGCGGGTTCCAGGCTGATGATTTCGGCATCTTCCACCCCGGCGGCAAGCTCGGCGCCCAGATGCGCAAGGTCTCCGACCTGATGCATACCGGCGACACCATGCCGGTGCTGGATCACGACGCCTCGATGCATGACGTGCTTCTGACCATGACCTCCAAGGGCTTCGGCATCGCCGTTCTGGTCCGCGACGGACGGCTCTTCGGCGTGATCACCGACGGCGACCTGCGCCGCAACATGGACACCCTGATGCAGAGCACCCCTTCGGAGATCGCCAACCGCACGCCGGTCACGGTGCCCGCGGACTAC
Organism: Salipiger bermudensis; assembly: GCF_017309175.1. NCBI lineage: Bacteria > Pseudomonadati > Pseudomonadota > Alphaproteobacteria > Rhodobacterales > Roseobacteraceae > Salipiger > Salipiger bermudensis. The sequence goes on from NZ_JAEKJV010000022.1 coordinate 14,144, forward strand.
CTCGCAGCGGAGGCGCTGGCCCTGCTCAACGAACGCAAGGTCAGCGCCCTCCTGGTGCTGGATCAGAACGACACCCCTGTCGGCGTGCTGCACATGCACGATTTCCTCCGCGCCGGCGTGATGTGAGGCCCCTATGAGCACCGTCATCTTCATCCCCGCCCGATACGCCTCGACCCGTTACCCGGGCAAGCCGCTTGCGACCCTGCGCCAGCCCGATGGCAGCGAAAAGACCCTGATCCAGATGAGCTGGGAAGCCGCCAGCCAGATAGCCGGCATCGATGCCGTCTATGTCGCCACCGATGACGAGCGCATCGCCGAGGCGGTGCGCGGTTTCGGCGGCGAGGTCGTGATGACCGCGGAAAGCTGCGAGAACGGCACCGCGCGCTGTGCCGACGCGCTGGCCAAGCTCGGCACCGAGCCCGACCTGGTGGTGAACTTCCAGGGCGACGCACCGCTGACCCCGCCTTGGTTCGTCGAAGACCTGATCGCCGCGATGAAGGCCGAGCCCGACATGTCGATGGCCACGCCGGTGCTGCGCTGCGACCGCGACACCTATGAAGCCTTCGTCGAGGACCGCAAGAACGGCCGCGTCGGCGGCACCACCGTGGTGTTCGATGCCGAGATGCGCGGGCTCTACTTCTCCAAGGAAGTGCTGCCCTATATCGACCCGGGCAAGCTGCCCGACCCGATCCCGGTGTTCCACCATGTCGGCGTCTATGCCTACCGGCCCGATGCGCTGCGCGACTACGTCTCGCGCCCGGCCTGCCAGCTCGAAAACCTCGAGGGGCTCGAGCAGCTGCGCTTCCTGCATGCCGGCATTCCGGTGCGTTGCGTCGAGGTCTCGGCCCGTGGTCGGGTGTTCTGGGAGCTCAACAACCCCACCGATGTGCCGCGCATCGAAGCGGCGCTCGAAGCGCTCTGAGCGCGTCACCGATTTCACCGGTGGCGGGGCTGGACACAGCTCGGCCACCGCTTCATGACTTTGCCAATCAAAGCCGATCCTTCCGAGACTGACTGGGGCTCCCATGACCAAGACCATCACCATTCGCGACATTCACGTCGGCGGACAGAATCCGTTCTTCCTGATCACCGGCCCCTGCCAGCTCGAGAGCCTCGACCACGCCCGGATGATGGCCGAGAAGATCGCCGAGGCCTGCGCCCCCACCGGGACGAAGTTCGTTTTCAAGGCCAGCTACGACAAGGCCAACCGTTCCTCGATCTCCACCCAGCGCGGGCTCGGCATGGAAGAAGGGCTGAGCATCCTGTCCAAGATCCGCGACGAGTTCGGCGTACCAGTGCTGACCGACGTGCATGACGCTGCGCAATGCGCTCCGGCCGGCGAGGCGGTGGACATCATCCAGATCCCCGCCTTCCTGTGCCGCCAGACCGACCTGCTGCTCGCCGCCGGCAAGACCGGCTGCGCCATCAACGTCAAGAAGGGCCAGTTCCTCGCACCCTGGGACATGAAGAACGTCGCCGCCAAGATCGCCTCGACCGGAAACGAGGACATCATGCTCTGCGACCGCGGCACCTCCTTCGGCTACAACACCCTGGTCAGTGATTTCCGCGGCCTGCCGATCATGGCCCAGACCGGCTATCCGGTGGTGTTCGATGCCACCCACTCGGTGCAGCAGCCCGGCGGCCAGGGCACGACCTCTGGCGGCCAGCGCGAGTTCGCGCCGGTGCTGGCCCGCGCCGCCGTGGCGGTGGGCGTTTCCGGGCTCTTCATCGAGACCCACGAGGATCCCGACAACGCGCCGTCCGACGGCCCGAACATGATCCCCGTCGACCTGATGGGCAAGCTGATCGGCCAGCTGCGCGCCCTCGACGACCTGAGCAAATCCCAGGAATCGGTGCTGCCGTTTTCGGCCTGAGATTCGGCCTGAACGCCGGCCCTCCGACAGAACGACCAACCAAGGACAGACCATGAGCCAAGACGAAACGGCCAAGATCGCCGAACAGGTGAGCCTGCTGATGCAACTCGACCGGACGCGCCACCACGTGGGCACCGAGCTCGACATGGCCGCTCTGGCAAACGTGCCGGCCTATATCGCCTCCGTCTTCGAACAGGCCAACGCCATTGGCTCGGATCTGTCCCCGGCCCAACTGTACGAGCAGGTCAACAAGCGCATCTCGCAGCTGCAGGCGCAGGTCTACCTGATGCGCGTCGAGATGGAGAACCGCTTCGAGCGCGACCCGGCCCGGATCTACGAGGACCCGCTGGCGATCTCGGCCTATGGCGAGCGCCTCGAGACCATCACCACCTCGCCGAAGAGCTTCAGCTTCGAGCCGGCCATCCTCGCCCATGGCTGGTATCCGGCGGAAATCAACGAGAACGGCGCAGCCCACCGCTGGATGCGCCCCGGTGATGTCTCGCTCGCCTGTGTGCCCCATCTGGGCACGGTGGATCAGAGGCTCGAGATCGAGGGCTACGCGCTCGAACCCGAGCAGCTTGAGGAACTGAAGATCCGCGCCGGCGAGACCGTGGCCGAGATCGAGACCGGCACCACATCGCCGCAGCATTTCACCGCCCGGCTGACGCTGTCCGGCGCGGCACTGAAATCCGCCAACTACCTGCCGGTCGAATTCACCATGAGCGATTTCCGCCAACCCAACTCGCAGGACACGCGGATGCTCGGCGTCAACGTCTCGCGCTTCGTCTGCCGTCCCGCAGGCCCCGAGGCTCAGGGGGCGGCATGAAACTCGCCGCCCTTGTCGATTTTCCCTACTGGGAGGCCAAGGTCGGCACGGCCATCCGCTACGAGAGCCTGTGCCAGTCGCTTGCCAAGGTCTGCGACCTTACGGTCATCAGCACCGTCACCATGCCGGACCGCTACGAGGGCTTCCGCGAGGACGCCCCCTATGAGCTCATCGACCGCAGTATGCTCAAGGAGATCCATCTCGAACTCGGAGCGGGAGAGATCCCCGGCGTGCGTCCCGACCGCCAGATCTCCGTGCGCACCGTCAAGCACCTTGTCGAGAGTGGCGGGTTCGACGCGGTGCTCACCCCCTATTTCAACCGAAATTGGATGATCGACCACCTGAGCCCCGACATCGTACGCATCATCGACACCCATGACTGCCAGTCGCAGCGCACCCGCTCTTTCGCCCGGCATGGCATGACGCCCACCTTCAACATGTCCCCCGAGCAGGAAGGGGCCGAGCTCGACCGATACGACATCGTGCTCGCCATGTCGGACGAAGATCACGCGGAGTTCGCCCCGATCACCGCGCGCCCCGTGGTCACCACGCCCTTCCGCCTGCCGGTGCGCGATCTCGCGCCGCTGCGCGAGATCTACGGCCCACGCGGTCAGAACCGCGAACTGCTCTTCATCGCAGCCAAAAGCGACGTGAACGACCTTACGCTCGACTACCTCCTGCGCGAGGTGCTGCCGCTGGTGCCCGGGCGCCTGACCCTGAACATCGTCGGCAACGTCACCGTGCCCGACATCACCCCGTTCAACACCACCGTGGTGCGGCACGAGAATGTCGAGGACATCGTGCCGATCTACGCCCGCGTCGCGCTGGCCCTGAACCCGACCTATGCCGGTGGCGGGGTCAAGACCAAGACCCTCGAGGCGATCTGCTATGGCGTGCCGATCCTGACCACCGACGAGGGAGCCCGCGGCATGCGCCACCTGATCCCCGATGCGCTGGTCGCCAATGACAAGGAGCTCTTCGCCTATCGCATCGGCCAGCTTCTCGAGGCGCCTGAGATGCGCGACGCGCTGGCCCGTGAGCTGATCGCCAATCTGCGGGCCGAGAACAGCGAAGCCTGGCTGCCGGCCTTCGCGCAGATCCTGCGCGCCGTCCGGTCCCGCAAGCTCGGGGAGGACGCGGCATGAGCGGCACCGTCAGACGCATTGTCTTCTCCGGCGATTTCCTGCGCCCCTCGGTGGCAGAGCTGCGCCCCACCCAGCACGAGAACATCCGCTGGCTGGCCCAATTGCTCGAGACCCCGCTGCGCATGGCCACCGGCCTGCCCTGCGAAACCGTGCACTGGGATAACAACTGGCTCAATGGCGCCCGGCTCGATCGCGACACCGTTGCCGCGATCTACCAGTCGTTCTGGCTCAAGCCCTCGATCTGGAACTGGCCGCAGGTGTTCGCCGCCGAGACACTGCCCGAGGCGGTGGAAGCGCTGCTGCTGCGCTTCTTCGAAGACAGCTTTGTGATCGGCTTCGAGCTGCCCCCCTACCTGTCGCATTTCCTGCGCCGGCACGGCATCGGCTTCATCGACTGCTCGCTCTCGCCGGTCCGTTTCATGGACGATCTGCTGTTCGAGGTCTCGTCCTCGAGCCCGGAGATCACCGAGGCGATCCGCGGCTTCGGTGTCCCCGATGCCCTGATCCGCCTGCAGGCGGGCGTGCTGTCTTCCAATGTCGCCAAGACCAACCCACACCCGCCACGGCCCGACACGCTGCTGGTGATCCTGCAGACCAGCTACGACAAGGTGGTGATCGAGAACGGTCGTTTCGTCACCGCGCTCGACCATGTGGAGCGGCTCGAGGAGATCGCCCAGGACTATACCCATGTGCTGATCAAGGAGCACCCGCTCGAGCCGCAACCGCAGGTGCGCGACAAGCTCCTGCGCGCCCTGCCCAATGCCGCGCTCAGCACCGACAATTTCTACCGGCTGGTGTCACATGGCAACCTCAAGGGCGTGGCTGCGCTGTCCTCGAGCTGCGTGCTCGAAGGGCGCTATTTCGGCAAGCAGGGGCATTACCTGATCCCCGGCTTCTCGCATGACAGCTTCTCGGTCGGCCTCGAAGGCATCAATGTCGGCGACGATGTCATCATGCCGGATTTCTGGCGCGACGTGCTCGCCCCGACCGGGCTCGAGCTGACGCCGAAGGACGGGCTGCGCCTGCCTGCCAAGCCCAACCGCTTCCGCCAGCAGCTGCGCAGCGCCTGGGGCTACAACCAGATCGACACCGACATCCCGGTGCAGTGGGCCAACGCATGATCAATCATGTGGCAACACTTGGCCAACATCTGCCTGATACTCCGGACACGCGATTGCGCGCGGGCCGCAAGCGGGGATATCACCTCAGCAACATCTGACCGCCCCTACAGGGCACCCTGCGCACCCTTGGCCGGCGCCGAATTTCGAAAAAGGAATACCCCTCAATGAAAACAGCATTCATCACCGGCATCACCGGACAGGACGGCGCCTATCTCGCCAAGCTTCTGCTCGAGAAAGGCTACGAGGTGCATGGCGGGGTGCGGCGGATCTCGCAGCCCGAGACCGTCCGGCTCGACCTGCTGGGGATCGCCGACAAGGTGACGCTGCACGAGTTCGACCTGACCGAACAGAACAACATCTTCCGCACCATTCAGGCGGTGGAGATGGACGAGTTCTACAACCTTGCCGCCCAGAGCTTCGTCGGCGCGTCGTGGGAGCTGCCGGTCTACACCGCCGATGCCGACGGCATGGCGGTGGTGCGCATCCTCGACACCCTGCGCACCCTGCGCCCCAACGTCCGTTTCTACCAGGCCTCGACCTCGGAGATGTTCGGCCTGGTGCAGGAAGTGCCGCAGAAGGAGACCACCCGTCTCTACCCGCGCTCGCCCTACGGCGTCGCCAAGGTCTATGGTCACTACATCACCATGAACTACCGCGAGAGCTTTGGCCTGCACGCCTCCTCGGGGATCCTGTTCAACCACGAGAGCCCGCTGCGCGGCAAGGAATTCGTCACCCGCAAGATCACCCTCGGCCTCGCCCAGCTGGCACGCGGCGGCGACGCGCCGGTGGAGCTCGGCAACATGGACGCCAGGCGCGACTGGGGCTTTGCCGGTGACTATGTCGAGGGCATGTGGCGCATGCTGCAGCAGGATGACGCCGACGACTACGTGCTCGCCACCGGCGTGACCACCACGATCCGCGACTTCTTCACCTTCGCCGCCGAAGAGCTGGGCATGGATCTCGAGTGGACCGGCGAGGCCGAGAACGAGACCGCGACCGACCGCAAGACCGGCAAGCTGGTGATGAAGGTGAACCCCAAGTTCTACCGCCCCGCCGAGGTCGATCTGCTGATCGGCGACGCCAGCAAGGCCCGCACCCAGCTCGGCTGGGAGCCCAAGGTCGATATCCGCAGCTTGGCCAGCATGATGGCCAAGTCCGACTTCGACGCCCTGGGCTGATCGCCCCAGGCCCTTGCCAGCAGACAGGATATCCAGATGAGCATCTCCGGCGTTCCGCTGAAATCGAAGCTGCGCTCGGCGGCGCGGCGCGTGCTGAAAGGCCCGCTCGACCTCAATGGCCACCAGTATCACGGCGCCTTCCGGGGCAATGTGGACGGGCTCTCCGACGAGGGGGTGATCCGGGGCTGGGTGATCCGCCGTGAGGGCAATACCGGCCGGGTGCCGGTGGCGATCTACGCCGGAGACACGCTTCTGGATGCCGGCATCGCCGACGCGGTGCGCGAGGACGTGCGCGCCGCCACCGGCGGCGAGGCCGCCTGCGGCTTCCAGTTCGGCCTCTCCGATGCGATCTACCAGAAGATCGAACAGGCCGGCGGCATGGTCAGCATCCGCACCGAGGGGGCCGGCGGCGTCGAGCTGGGCACGCTGGAGATCCGCGCCGACGCGCACAATCCCGGCATCCGCGCCGATCTGGTGACCCGCTGCCGCTTCGCGCTGGAGAAGGAGCTCACCGCGCTGCTCGAGCTGCTCGAGGAAACCCCGGTGCCCGAGGGCGCGCTGCCGCCGGTGCAGCAGCCGCCGCTCAGCCGGCATCACCGGATGTTCACCGAGGAGCGGCTGATCCCCGACATCCCCGAGAGCGGCCAGCCGGCCTATCTCGACTATGTGCGCTACCGCTACCGCATGGACGAGCACTACCTCGTGGAGAAGGGGCTCGAGAGCGAGGACCGCTTCCTCTACTGGTATCTCACCGCCTATCGCGGCCAGGAAAAGCGCCGTATCCCGCTCTCGTCCGAGCAGCTCGACTATCTCAACGCGCCGCTGGTGATGGCCGGGCAGAGCTTCACGCTCAGCCGGATCATGTGGTGGCGCCTGTCGGGCCGCACCGACCTGATGGGCCGGCTCGATCTCAACAACCGCGACCGCTACATGGACCTCCTGTTCTGGTGGGTCCACCAGGACGTGACACACATGTATTTCGAGGATTGCCTCGTGCCCGATCGCTACGCCGACGCGCTGCGCGGCGTGCACCCCTCGCGCCGGCTCGACGCCTTCCCGCTGAGCTACTTCACCGAGCGCTACTTCCTCGACAGCCCCAAGCTGCACTTCCTCGATCCCGGCTCGGCCGAGGGACGCAAGACCCTGATGCTGGCGATCCTGCTGCACGCAGCGCAGCGTCCGGACCTGCTGCGCTACGTGCCGCGCACCCAGATCGCCGCGCTGCTGGCCCCCAACGAGGACAACCCCGGCGGCGCCTCGGATCTCGAGACCTTCGTCAATGGCCTGCTCGGGGCCGATGCCCGCGTCCGCGCAGACGCGGACGAGACCGACGCCGACAAAGATGATACCGCCGCGCTTCCGGCCGAGGTCGCCCTGCCGCGCGCGCGCTATGCCGCGGCGCTGCGCAAGGCGTTCTTCGATCTCGACAGCTATTCCTTCCTGACCCGCGACCAGGATGGCCACCGCTACGAGGCCGCCGCCCTGCCCGAGCCCGACCAGACCCGCGACGAGGTCGACGTGCAGCTCATCGGGCCCCTCGCCAAGGCCTCTGGCCTGGGGCAGGCCACCCGCCTGTCGGCGGCGATCCTGCGCGAGACCGGGCTCAATATCCGCGGCGTCGATTTCGACCTCGACAACCCGGCGCCGGAGGGCTTCTCCTCGGACACGCTGATCGAGGAGTACGGCCCGGCCAAGATCAACCTGATCCACCTGAACGCAGAATCCACCCCGCTGGCCTACGCCTACCAGCCCGACGTGTTCTCGGGCCGCTACAACATCGGCTACTTCTTCTGGGAGCTCGACAAGCCCGCCTACTGCCACTACCTCGGCATGGAAATGCTCGACGAGATCTGGGTCTCGACCGAGTACGGCGTGCAGATCTATCAGCCTGACGCCAAGGGCAAGCCGGTGGTCAATGTGGGCATGTGCTTCGAAGAGCATCCCGACATCACCCGCGAGGCCTCGCGCGCCTTCGTCAATCGCCGCTTCCGCTTCGACGACAGTCACTATGTCTGCCTGGTGGCCTTCGACAGCTTCTCCTTCGTGCAGCGCAAGAACCCGGTCTCGGTGCTCAAGGCGTTCCAGAAGGCCTTCGAGGGCGTGCCCAACGCGCGGCTCGTGGTGAAGACCCAGAACCGCGACAGCGTGTTCGACCCGGTGCAGGTGAACCTGTGGGACAAGGTCGATGCGATCATGAGCAGCGATCCCCGCATCGTGGTGATGAACGAAACCCTGAGCTACCGCGACCTGCTGCAGCTCAAGGCCGGCTCCGACTGCTACATCTCGCTGCACAAGTCCGAGGGCTGGGGCTTCGGCATGATCGAGGCGATGGCGCTGAAGGTGCCGGTGATCTGCACCGCCTATTCCGGCAACATGGACTTCTGCACCGAAGACACCGCCTGGATGGTCGATTACGAGGAAAGCGAGCTGCGGCCCGGCGACTACATCTTCGTGCGCAAGGGGGCGGTCTGGGCCGAGCCCTATGTCGAGGACGCCGCGCGGCAGATGCGCGCCGCCTATGACGACCCCGAGGCGCGCCGGGCCAAGGCCCTCGCCGCCTATGACCACATCCGCGAGAACTTCTCGGCCAAGGCCATCGCCAAGCGCTATGGCGGCCGCCTGCGCGAGATCCTCGCGGACCTGCAGCAGCCCAAAGCATGAGTGCCATGGAACAATCCCCCGCCAAGAAGCGCCTGGTCGTCCACCTGGGCTACCACAAGACCGGCAGCAGCTCGCTGCAGCGCTGGTTGCTCGACCATTCCGAGCAGCTCTCCGAGCACATGGCCTGCTACAACCTCGCCGACGGCAGCTCGAACCCGCTGAAATTCGCCGCCCACTCGCTGACCATGGGCCTGATCGGGCCGGCCAAGTTCCGTGAGCGGGCCGACGAATGGGCGGCGGCGTTCCGCGACGTGCCGCAATCGGTGATCTGCGTCACCGACGAGGGGCTTCCCGGCCTGCCGCTGGGCTCGCTGACCCAGCATTACCGCGAGACCGGGATCTACCCGCGCGCGCCCGAGATCGTCCGCATCATGGCCGAGGCCTTCGCCGAGTTCGACCCGGTCTTCGTGGTGTTCGAGCGCGAGGCCGAGCCCTGGCTGAAATCGGTGCACAACCAGATGTTCAAGCAGGGTTGCCTGTCCGAAGACTACTGGAGCTTCATCGACAAGTACTCCCCCGACGTGAACTGGCCGGCGTTCCGCGCCCGGCTGGAAGAGGCCGTCGAAGCCGGCTCCGGCGGCAGTGGCCGGCTCGTGGCCTGCTCCTTCGAGGAGGAATTCGCCAAGCCCGCAGTGGCCGAGATGACGCTCTTCAAGGAGCTTGGCGTGCCGCTCGACATCCTGGCACGCTGCCGCCCGCAGCTCACCCATGTCAACGCCTCCATGCCGCTCGAGGCGCGCCCGCCCGAGCGCCTGCCGGCGATGGTGCTGGGCGGGCCCAACTCGATTCTCGCCGGCGGCTGGGTCAACCTGCTGCGGCGCAATTTCGACAGCCTCGTCGACATCACCAACCTGTCGCTCGGCGCCAGCACCACCGCGATGGGGCTGTACCGGCTGCTGAGCTGGGCCAAACGCCCGCCCGAGGCGGCGGTGTTCTGGGAGTACGGCATCAACGAGTACAACCATCACAGCGATGGCCAGTCGCTCGAGAGCCTGCTCTACCACGTCGAATGGCTGATCCAGGTCTGTATCCGCGAGCGCCGCCCGCTGGTGCCCGTGCTGATGCGCAACTGCGCCCAGCTCAACCTCATGGACGATCCTTATATTCCGGCGCTGAAGCGGCTCTTCGCCGCCTACCAGGTGCCGGTTCTCGACGTGCAGCAGCTGCTGCCGGTGCTGGCCCGCGGCCAGTACAAGCCGGCCGAATGGTACTCGGAAAACAGCCGCTACCGGGTCGATACCGAGCTGCCCATGCGGATCGCCGAGCACGTCATGGTGCTGCACCGCCAGGCCCGTCCGCCGGTGCAGAACCCCGAACGGGCCCGGCATTTCGACCCGCTGAACCTGCATGTGACGATCCCCAACGACAACGCCCCGAGCGCCACCTTCAAGGGCAACCAGATCGCGGTGTCTTACGAGCCCTTCGGCCTGACGCCGCGGGTCAGCGGATCCGGGCGCGCCCTCGCGGCGATCATCGTCACCTCGGGCTCCGGCCCGGCGATCGAGATCGAGACCGGCGCCGGAGAGGCCCTGCCCCCGGTGTCGACGCAGATCGCCTTCGGCGAGGGCATTCCGCCGCGGCAGCTGCGCCAGCTCGTGCTGTCCTCCGACACGCGCGAGATCGACATGCAGGGCGAGCTGATCTTCCGCACCGTCGAGCCCGAAACATGGCCCGAGACACAGAGCCTGTTCTGCTGGCAGATGCCGGCGGCGGAAGAGCCCGACGCGCTCGAGGGCAACGGGCTGGTCGCGGTGATCTACGAGCAGCCGCGCGGCTGACACGGACCCGCCGGCGCCCCTGCGGGCGTCGGCGATCAGAGCCTGTCCCGGCCCGAAACGCTCAGTACCAGCGCCCCGCCGCGAACAGCCCGCAACCGATCGCAGCGCGGCCCCCGGCGAGATCCCAGGCAGACAACTCCGCCCCGGTGGCGCTCACCGCCCCGGCCGACACCAGGTGCGGGCTGCCCGCCATGCCGCCCGCCTGCACCACGGGGGCGGCGGAAAACGCCACCGGGAAGGTCCAGCTCACCACCCCGGCAACGCTTGAATCGACACTGTGCCAGCACAATTGCGTGCCGTCGGCGAGCCGCAACCAGCTTCCGGACGCGCTTTCGCCGCGCCCGAGCAGCGCCCCGGTGGACTGTCCCGCCAGCTGCGACACCGTCCCCACCACGCCCGCGCCGGTGAGCGGCGCCTCGACCTCCGCCCCTTCCGGCAGCGTCACCCGGCCACTGGCCCGCGCGATGCGCAGCGCCGTCTGCCATCCCGTGCCGTCGGCCGAGACCTTGATCGAGAAATCCTCCTCGCCGGCGCAGCCCATCTCGGCCCGGCCCGACCAGCCGGTCTGGAACAGCAGGCTGGCGGTATCGCCGGGCTGTGCCTTGTTGATCTTGAGCCGATGCCCACCCCCCTCGTGGCTGAGCAGCGTCGCCGGCGCGGCGACCGCCAGCCGGTTCACCGGGTCGGCGGCAGCGTTCACTCCCAGAAGCGGCGTCACCGGCACCTGCCAGGCATCGTCCTGCCAGACCACCTCGCCGCCCTCGTCGAGCAACCGCGCGCGCCAGCCCGGGGCCGGCGCCAGCAGGCGCCAGGCGCTGCCATCCCAGAGCGCCAACATGCCCTCCTGCCCCGACCAGGCGCCGGTGGCCCCCGGCGGCACGATGTAGCGCGCACCCGGGGCCGGATCGGTCGGCGGCTCGGTCTGGTTGCGGCTCTGCACCGCCAGCTGCACCACTGCATCGAGCAGCCCCAGCGCCTCGTTATGGGTGACGTGTTTCTGAGCCTGCGCCGGCGCCAGGTAGGGCAGTGACAGGTTGGGTGAAAGATCGGACATGCAAAGCTCCCCGCGCACCGAAAGACCGGCGCGACGGTAGGCACTGCCCCTTACCGATGTCCTGCAGGAACGCGCGCCGCCGCCGCAACGCGACGTGGCCCGCACGCCCTCCGGTCAGGCCAGAAGGATCTGCTCGTCGCTCACCCCCGCCGAGGCGGCCCCCTCCAACATCAGATCCGAGCCCGCCTCGCTCAGCACCAGGTCGGCGCCCACGGTCTCGAAGGCTGCGATCGCGTCGGCGCTGCCGGCAAACCCGAAGCCCGTCAGCTCCAGCGTATCCCATGGATCGAGATCGACCACCGTCACCGTCTCGCCGGCGGCCAGCACGAACACATCCGCGCCGGTGCCGCCGATCATCACATCGCTGCCGCCACCGGAAGAGAGCCTGTCATCGGTGCCCTGATCGCGCATCCACTGCTCGTAATCCGATGTGGTCGCGGCGATGAACTCCGCGCTCTGGGCAAAGCCCTCGACCACCGCGACCCTGCTCGTGCCGGCCTCGAGCTGGCCGGTCCACTTGACCAGGCCGGTGGCATCGGCCGCCCGTCCCAGTACGTTCTCGTAGAGCAGCGTCACGAAGCCCTCGTCGTCGAGCGCACCGTACGTGGCGCGAAACTCCGGGCTCTCCACGAAGCCCGCCGCCACATCGGCATACTCCGCCCCGCCGGCCAGCTCGGCGCTCCACCTCCCGAAACCGGTCAGGTCCGGGGCGCGATCCAGCGTCGCTTGGTAGAGGCGGAACACATCGTCGCCCCAGCCGGCTTCGGAATGCGCGGCGGCAAAGCGCTGCGCCTCTGCTCTGGTCGAGGAGATCAGCTCCAGGCTCTGCGAGAAACCCAGCACCACCTGCTCGCGGCTGATGCCCACCACGAGCTGCGCTACCCAGTTGTCGAGCCCGACGGCATCGGGCGCCCGGCCCAGAACGTTCTCGTAAAGCAGGGCGACGAAGGCCGCGTCGTCGAGCGGCCCATAGGTGGCGCGGAACTCGGCACTGTTGACGAAGCCGGTCACCACCTGCGTCAGGCTCTGCTCTCCGGTCAGCAGCCGCTCGGTCCAAGCGTCGTGCCCGGTGGCGTCGGGTTCGCGCCCCAGCGTGGCGAGATAGAGACGATAGACCTGCCCCGCGAGTTCCGGCGCGGACGCCGCCTCGAGCCGATCACCGATCAGCAGGTTGTCACCGTCGCTGCCCTCCAGCGTGTCGGAACCACCGCTGCCGATCAGGCTCTGATCATGGCCATCAAGCGCCGTGAGCACGTCATCCGCCCCGGTGCCATAGATCACCGTCTCGATCACCACCTCGGTCGCATCCCCGGCGATGCCGTCGAGCTTGAGGTTCTCTGAGCCCATGGTCACCTCGTGAACGATCTCGCCCTCGATCCTGGCGCCGGTGAAGACCACGTCGTAGCGGCCGGACGGCAACTCCATCTGGTAGCCGCCCGCCGCCCAGGTGGTGGTGGTATAGGTGCCACGGGATCCGGTGGCGGTGACGGTGATGCCGCCCAGCCCCTCGCCCATGTCGTAGAACCGGTCGCCATCGGCGTCGTCGATCACCACGCCCACCAGCTGCGGCTGGTAATCCCAGCGGCTGGCGAAATCCTGTGTCACCACCCACGGCCCCACGCTCAGCCCCTCAGGTGCCGCCAGCGCGCTGAGCCCCAGCTCGGTCACGCCGTCCGCCAAGATGTTGATCCGGTGCCCCGCAGGATCCTGCATACCGCCCTCACCCCAGCCCCAGTCGATGTAGAACCCGGCATGGGCGTGAAGCGGATCCCTTGTATAGGCAAAGATGTTCTCGCGGTAGGAGGACCAGGAGTAACCGGCATCGGTGATCCGGGTGCCAACCGAGTCCTCGCCCGGAAGCTGGTGCTGTTGCGCATCGAGCTCGGGATAGGCCCTAGCATAGTCGATCATCGCCTGCGAATGCGCCACCGCCGCATCGGCCAGCACCCCGCTCCAAGCCAGCGGCGCCACCGCCTCGAACGCCGCAAGCTGGCTTTCGAACAGCGCCAGATCGACCCCGAAATAGCCCACCGCATTGGTGATGTTGCCTTGTACCGCGGTGCCGGTCGCGGCATCGAGGATCAGCGCATCGAACTCACCTTGCGGATCGAGCCGCGCGCGGTTGGTATATTCCAGCATCATCTGCTCGAAGGCCGTCGGGGTGCTGCTGCTCGACATGCGGTCCTCTCGGTTGTTCTATGCAGGCTCGTCCTGCACGGAAAAAACGGCGAGACCGAGACCTGCCCTCAGAGTAGAACCATATCATCGTGAATGTCCGGTGGAGCGATGCCGGAAAACACCACCCGCACGCCCTGATCCTCGAACACCGCGCCGGTCTCTGAAGCTGTGAGATGGGCCCGCAGATCCTCGACGCTCTCATAACCGAACCCCTCAAAGCTCAGCAGATCCCAGCGTTCGAGATCGGCCACCTGGTGCTGGCCGTCCTCCTGGGCCCGGAACAGAAAGCAATCCGACATCGCGCCGCCGATCAGCAGGTTTCGCCCGGCGCCGCCATCGAGCTCATCATCGATGCCCTGCGCACGCATCCAGGCCAGCAGCTCCGGCGCGCTGGCGGCACGAAACTCGGCGCTTTCGGAAAAGCCCAGCACCACCTGCTCGCGGCTCATCCCGTCCTCGAGCCGCGCCGTCCAGTTGGCAAGCCCGCCCGCATCCGGCGCCCGGCCCAACACGTTTTCATAAAGCAGCGTCACGAAGCCCGCGTCGTGGAGCGCGCCATACGTGGCGCGGAACTCGGCGCTGTTAACGAAGCCGGTGGCGACCTCCGCCAGCTCCCGTCCCTCGGCCAGCCGCCCGCTCCAGCTCAGCAGCCCGCCCGCGTCGGGGGCGCGGCCAAGCGTGGCGTCATAGAGACGAAACACCTCGTCCACATGGTCCGCCTGCAGCCCTGACCAGCTGAACGCCGAGGCCTCGGCAGCGGTGCCGGCGCGGAACTCGGCGCTTTCGGAAAAGCCCAGCACCACCTGCTCGCGGCTCATCCCGTCCTCAAGCCGCGCCGTCCAGTTGGCAAGCCCGCCCGCATCCGGCGCCCGGCCCAGCACGTTTTCATAGAGCCGCGTCACGAAGCCTTCGTTGTCGAGCGCGCCGTAAGTGGCGCGGAACTCGGCGCTGTTGACGAAGCCGGTGGCCACCGAGACGAGGCTGCGTTCGCCGTCGATCAGCCGCCCGCTCCAGTTCAGCAGACCGGTGGTATCGGGGGCGCGGTCGAGCGTTGCGCGGTAGAGCCGGTAGACCTGCCCCGAGGCCGGATCGAAGACCGGGTCGGGGGCCGCGCCCATCAGCAGGTCGTCGCCCGCTGCCCCGCGCAGCACGTCATGGCCGTCGCCGCCCGCCAGCGTGTCGGCGCCGTCACGCCCGATCAGCAGATCGGCCCCCGCCCCGCCGGTCATCGACAGCGGCGCCGCCGGGATCGCCGCGCTGTCGATGTGCCAGAGGTCGCGCAACGCGCCGATGGCGAAGTCCGAGGCCTCTAGCGGCGTACCCTCGGCGCTGTCGATGCGCACCGTCTCGCCGCCCACGGTGATCTCGGCCCCGGTGGCAGTGCTGCGGATGTCGAGCGCCTCGATGGTGTAGAACCGCCCCAGCCCCGACAGGTCGAGCCGGTCGGTGCCGGGCTCGAAATCGGTGATCCGGTCGGTCTGCCCGTCGGCGGTGAAGACGAACACGTCGGCCCCCGCCCCGCCGGTCAGCACATCCGACCCGGCACCGTCAATCAGCACATCGTCGCCCGCCCCGCCGGACAGCCGGTCATCACCGCCGCCGCCATGGATCTGGTCGCGCCCGGCGCCGCCTGTCAGGGTCTGGGCCGCCGTCGCCGGCCCCTGCACCGCGCCGATCTCACCAAGATCCGCGCGCAGCCGGGTGACCCCGTCGCCCTGCCCCTCCTCCCCCTCGGGCCACCCGCCGGCGACAAAGATGTCGATGCCCGTCGCATCCGCCACGAGGCTCAGTGCCGCGGGGTTGCTCAGCGCCATGTCGAGATCGTCGGCCAGCGTGTCGAGATGCAGCAGCCGACCACCGGGCAGCAGCGTCATCAGGCTCAGCCCGTCATCGCCGCCACCGGCCACAACGTAGACCTGCCCGCCAACGGTGACGCTTTCGAGCACCGTCACCCCGGAAAAGCGGGTCTGCAGATCGTCGCCCACCAGATCGGTCACCCGCATGTTTCCGCCGGCTTCGAGCGCCACCACCCCGATCGCGCCATTGCCCGAGGCACCGATCAGCGCATAGCTCTGCCCGGCCAGCTCGACGAGCTCGAGCCGCGTGGGCGTGTCGAGGTAGAGCCCGTCCTGCAGGTCGAGCAGGGCCACGTCGGTCAGCTGCCCACCGCCGCCGAGCGCGTAGGAATAGAGACTGTTCTGGCTCGAAGACAGCGCCAGCACCCGGGTCTCGCCGGCCAGCGTCAGGCTGTCGATGGCGCTCACCGCCCCGGTGCCCGGCGCCTGCGCCAACACGTCCTGCGGCTGCGCCCGCAGGGTCTGGCCGTCGGCCTGCCAGACCTCAAGCCCGGCGCTCTGCCGCGAGGCGGTGACGATGTAGCCCTGCCCCGCGACCTGCACCGTCTCGAGCGCCAGCAGCGCCTGCGGCTCGGCTCCCGCGAGGGTGAACTCCACCCGCTCTCCGAGTTCGCCATCGGCGCCCAGCTCCCAGGCCTCGATCCGGGTGCCGTAGCGCCCCGGCGCCAGCAGCATTTCCTGCCCGCCGATCTCGGTTGTCACCAGAAAGCGCGGCGCATCGAGCCCCGAGGACGGGCCGTAGCTCTCGGTCTCCTGCAACGCCAACCCGGCATCGCGGACGAGCAGACCACCGCCAGCGCCGCTGGCGCTGTAGAGCCGCAGCCCGCCTTCAGTGTCCTGCACCAGCAGGCCGCTCAGCGCCGCCATATGCGTCTCGGGACCGGACAGCCCGGTCGCCACATGGCGCAAGATCCCCATCCGCTTCCCCGCAGATCGCGCCCCCGCGCCCGGACTGCCGCAGGCCCAAGTCGCAGGCGCGCAGCTGTTGCGGTCGAAATGCGGAATGCCGACAGCATTTGCCTCAAACCCGAGCGAACGGTTGCGGTGGGGCCTTTGCTCCGGCATCACTGGGGCCCGAACGAACCGTCAGGAAAGCTCTCGATGCCGCCCGCCCATCCCGTCTCCTCCGAGACCCGGATCACCATCCTTCTGGCCACCTGGAACGGCGCCGCGCATCTCGAGGAACAGCTGCAGTCCTACCTGGCGCAGAACCATCCGCACTGGGATCTCTGGATCAGCGACGACGGCTCCAGCGACGCCACGCTCGACATCATCACCGCCTTCCGCGACCGCGAGTCGGCGAACCGCGAGGTCCGCCTCCTCTCCGGCCCCCGGCGTGGTCACGCCGCCAATTTCCTGTCCATGCTTTGTCACCCCGAGCTGCCCGCCGGGCCGGTGGCGCTGTCGGACCAGGACGATGTCTGGCTGCCCGGCAAGCTTCGACTGGCACTCAGCGCGCTGCACAATGCCGGACCGGTGGCGCTCTACGGCGCCCAGAGCCACCACACCGACCGACAGCTGCGGGTGATCGGCCGCTCGCGCCTGCCGCGCCGCGCCCCCTGCTTCCGCAACGCGCTGACCCAGAACGTGGTGAGCGGCCACAGCGCGGTGCTGAGCGCCGGCGCCGTCGAGCTGGTGCGCCGCGCCGGCATGCCCGAGGGCATTCCCTATCACGACTGGTGGCTCTACCAGCTGGTCAGCGGTGCGGGGGGCGAGATCGTCATCGACCGCGAGAAGGTGCTCTACTACCGCCAGCACCACGCCAACGCCATGGGCGCCCATCAAGGGCTGGCACCGCGACTGCAGCGGGTGCGGCAGGTGCTTGGCCGCACCTATGCCAACTGGCTCGGCGCCAATCTCGCCGCACTGGAGCGGGTCCGAGACTTGCTCACCCCGGAGCATCAGACCCTGCTGGCAGATCTGCGCAACGCCCCGCGCCATCCCGGGCTGACCCGGCCGCGGGCGTTCCACCAGCTTGGTCTGCACCGCCAGACCCGGCTCACCACCGCCAGCCTATACCTCGCCGCAGCGCTGGGGCGGGTCTGACCCTGTTTCGCTGCGAAACAGAGCCTGTTCTTGTACAAAGCAACTCCGAGGACGGCTCCTCAGGATTGGAGGGGTGCAGCAACGAGGCAATTGAAGACTGTCGCGGCTCCAATCAAGCCCGGCGCTTCATATTCTGCTCATGTTCGGCGATGCCGCGTTCAACATCGTCATGGAACACCAGATGCCCATTTTCGAGGATTACCACCGCGTCACAAAGCTGGCGGATCTGGTTCATCGAATGGCTGACGACCACCGAGCCGGCATTGCGCATGCGCTGCTTGAACAAAGCGTCACTGCGAGCCCTGAAGGACGCATCGCCCACCGCTGTCACTTCATCGACCAAATAGGTGTCGAAGGCGATCCCCATCGAGGTGCCGAAGGCCAGCCGCGATTTCATCCCCGAGGAATAGGTCTTGAGCGGCAGGTGGAAATGCACGCCCAGTCCGGCGAACTCCTCGACAAAGGCGATGAGCTCGTCAGTGTCCACGCCGTAGATCCGTGCCACGAAGCGGCAGTTCTGCGCCCCGCTGAGCTCGCCATGGAACGAACCGGCGAAACCCACCGGGAATGAGATGCGGCCCGTCGTGACGATTTTCCCCGAAGTTGGCGGCATGGTGCCTGCGATCATCTGAAGCAGGGTCGACTTGCCCGCCCCGTTGCGGCCCAGCAGCCCCACCGAGCGCCCGTCGGGGAAGGTCATGGAGACATTCTCCATGACCGTCTTGCGCTTGCCGTCCATGACGAAGGTCTTGGTGACGTTCTCGAAGCGGATCATTGCAAACCGGCCCTCAGCGGCGGTCCTTGACCGAGTAGGCCACCAGCGTCACCGTCGACCAGGCAAGGAACAGGAACACCGTCACCACCAGCAACAGCACCCCGCGCTGCGGGTATTGCGGGGTCTGTGCCACGGTCGGCTGCATGTAGGCCGCGAGATAGCGGTTCTGGCGCTTGGCGTCGCCCCGGGCGCTGTCATAGGCCGCGAGAGCCGAGACATAGGACTGCTCGGCAAACTCCCGGTCGACCACCAGGCGCTCGTACTCGCCCACCAGGTCGGCAAAGGCGGTGCCGACGCCGCCACCGCTGTCGAAGCCCAGCTTCTGGCGCTCGGCGGCAATGCGGGTTCGGATCACCTCGAGCCGGCGCTCGGCCTGTGCCACGCGCGGATCATTGCTCTGGGCGGTGTCGCGCAGCAGGTCGAGCTCGATGATCTGTTCGGCCTCTTGGGCTTGCAGATTGCCCAGCAGACCGGCCTGGCTCTGCAGGTCGAGCTGAGGGTCGACCAGCTGGTTTTCGTTGCGGAACCGAGTCACCGTCTCGCGCGCCTCCTTGAGACGATCGACCGCCTCGCCCAGCTCCTCGCGGGCGTAGCTGATCGAATCCTCGCGCGCCACGGCACTGAGTTCGTTGATCACGTCCGAACTCTTGTCGAGCAGCAGCTGCGCGATCGCGGTGGCATCCTCGGGCCGGAAGGCCCGCACTTCGACTTCGATCAGACCCGCACTGTAGGAGATCTTGACCATATTCTCCCAGTAATCGACGAGCGTCTCGATCGAGGCCTCCGGGTCGATGGCAAAGACCGGATCCCATTCGGGACGCGACCAGATCGTGCGCAGGTCAAGCTCCTCGTCAATCTCGCTGACCAGCTTCTGGCTCTGAATGAATTCGTAAAGGATGTCGGTGTCGGACGAACTGGAATTGGACAGGTTGGACAACCCGCCCAGCAGATCGGTGGCCGAGGCCGCCTCCTCTTGGCGCACGGTGAACCCCACGCGCGAGGCGTACTGGTCCGCCGCCACCAGCCACAGGTAGAGCGCGGTGACGATGGCCGGCAGGATAACGCAGGCGATGAAACTGGCCAGAAGCAGCCAGTGGCGTCGCTTCGGCTGGGCGGCACCGGCCGGCTGGCGCTGTTGCGCGCCGGGAGGGTGCTTCGGCTGCTGGGGGCCCCCGGGCTGGTTCGGTCCGCCAGGCCGGGGAATGGCTCCCCCTGGCTGCGGTTGTCCCGGCTGATGCGGGCGTGGCTGTGCCGGAGCGCCCGGATTCGCCACCCCGGCGGGGCGGGGCTGTGTGGGGCCTGTCTGTCCGGGAGCGGTCTGTCCGGCGGGTTTGGGCGGCTGCGCGGCGGCCTGCCCCTCCTGCGGCTGGCCCTGAGCCGGACCGGCAGCCTTGTCCTTGGCGGGTTGTGTCAATCGGTCCCCATTGGAATGTCAATTGCCAGAGCAGGATGCTAATACACCGGACAGGAACAAGATACCACATTCCCGAGGCTTCATGAGCTCTGAAGATTTCGCCCCACCGGCGCGCCCCACCGCGGCCACCAAGCGCTCCTTCCCCGGCGCCCGCGCCATCGGCGCTCTGATCCTGCGAGAGATGGCCACCAGCTACGGCCGATCTCCAGGCGGCTATCTGTGGGCGGTTCTGGAACCGATCGGCGGGATTGCGGTGATGACCGTGGTGTTCTCCGCCTTCCTCCGCAGCCCCGGCCTCGGCGAAAACTTCCCGATCTTCTACGCCACCGGCATGTTGCCATTCGTCATGTATGTCGGTCTGCAGGGAAAGATTGCCAGCGCGCTGAACTTTTCGAAGCCACTTCTGGCCTACCCCACGGTCACCTTCGTCGATGCCATCTTCGGGCGTTTCATCCTCGACGTGATGACCCAGCTTCTGGTCAGCTACATCATCTTCGGTGGCATCATGCTGATCTACGAGACCCGAACCACGCTGGATTTCCCGCTGATCTTCGAGTCCTTCGCCCTCGCTGCCCTGCTGGGGCTTGGTCTCGGCACGCTGACTTGTTACGCTTTCACCCGGTTTCCACTGGCACAGCGGGCCTGGGGGATCATCACCCGACCGCTGTTCATCATCTCCTGCATCTTCTACCTCTTCGACACCATCCCCGAGCCCTACCGCAGCTACCTGTGGTACAATCCACTTGTCCATGTCGTCGGGTTGATGCGCGAAGGGTTCTACCCTGAATACGACGCCTATTACGTCTCCAGAATCTATGTCTTGGGGATTTCACTCGTCAGTCTTGCCCTCGGACTTCTGCTGCTGCGGCGCTACCACGCCGAGCTGATGCACCGCTGACTAGCCTCCGAACAGCTTCGGAAAGCTGCGCATCATCCGGGCCTTCAGGCCACGCAGCTCCCGCCCGCCCTGCGCCTCGCGCACGGCGAGGTCGGCCCGCAAAAGCGCCTCCATGAGCGGACAGAACATGTCGTCCCATTCGCGTGTCGAGGAGCTCTCCGCCGGGCAGTCCGGAACCTCCGGCATCGCCCCCCCCCCCGCGGCGCAGGCCTGGCGCAGCCCCTCCAGCAGCGCCTCCCGCAAACCCGCCATCTCGGTGCGGTCATCGAGCGCCGAGCCCCCCTCCCGCAACGCCGCATGATAGGGTTTCTCATCGGTCCAGCGCGTATCCGAGAAGATGTCGGCCAGCTCCGCTTCGCTCGCGATGCGCCGCAGGGCAGCCCGGTTGCGCTGCACCGTCGGGCGCAATTGCCAGACATGTCGCACCCGGATCGCCCAGGGCTTGCGGCCCCCGACCGGCGGACACCAGCGCTGGAAGACGAATTCGGTCGAGGCGTCGTGCCCCGAAGACCGGAACTGCCGGTTGCGCAACAGGAAGCCGATCAGAGCCGGCGGCGATGATGTGTTGCTGCTCGAGGCATTGGGCAGATTGATCTCATAGAACTCGGAGAATTTCGCGACCACGTCGGGCCGCGCATTGCCCAGCCGCAAACGCAGATTGGGAATTTTCGACCAGTGCTCAAGCGCCGGGCCGAACTCGTAGGGCAAGTTGCCGCGTTTCAGCCAGAGATCAAGATCGGGCTGATGCCAGATCCCCCATTGCCAATAGGCCGCGTTCACCCAGTCCAACGGCGGGCGCAGAAAAGCCACCACCTCAACCCTTGGGTTGCCCCACATCTGCAGCTGTTTGGCAAAGATATGCGGCCGGCTGACCCACCCCTCGCAGGAGGCGATAGGCACGAACCCGCCTTCCCGGCCCGCCGCCATGACCTTTCCGAGCGCCTCGAAGACCGGCGAGGCCGCGTCTCCCGCCTTCATGTTCGGCCAGCTGACATAGCCATAGGGCGACCGCCGGGCGTCGCGGCTCAGGTCCTCGCCATAGCGGATGCTCGTCAGCCCGCCGCGCTGGCGCAGCGCGGTGTAGCGCAGCTGCCGGCCCGACGCGGAGGTCAGATCCGGGGTCATGCTCAGCGCGGTCTGCAACGCAGAGCTGCCCCCCTTGGGTAGCCCCACATGCAGGATCAGCTCGCAATCGTCAGCCATGCCGCACCCCCGCCCTGATCTGTCCCGTCCCGCAGGCAATCACCGGCAGCAGCGCCGCCGGATCGAGCCCGGCTCGCTCCGGCACCGGCAGCAGCGCCCCCGGCGCGCCAGCCGCGACCGCCCGTGCCACCGCCTCGCCCTGGGCGCCGAGATCGAAGCTGGCGACCGGCAGGCCGGTGGCCAGCATCTCGTGGGTGGTGAAGGAGAAGGTCTCGGGCCAGATCGACGGCATGAACCAGCCGGAAATGCCGTAGCGCGCCACCAGACCCGGCAGGTCGCGCAGCTCGTAGCTGCCATGCACCAGGCTCGGCGCCGCCAGCTTGTAGTTCGGATCGAGATGGCCCAGCACCACCAGCCGCGCAGCCCCCGTCCGGGCCAGCTCGCGGCTCAGATCCTGCAGCAGCGCCGCGCCCTTCTGCACGCCGATATTGCCCAGCACGCCGATCACCAGGGCACCCTCAGCGCCCGCCCCCGGCGCGATCCGCAGCGGCGGCGCGGGCAAAACGTGCGGCTCGACCGAGATCCGCCCCGCCGCCTGCGGATAAGCCTCGGTCAGGATGTCCCGGCTCGAGCCGGAGAACACCACCACGCGCTCGGCGGCCGAGATCAGCCGGCCCCAGGCCGCCTGCCACTCGCCGAGCGACGCTTTCACGCCACCGGGGCGTTCGTAGACATGCGCTGGATCCTCAGCCAGCGGACCACCCGCCACCGGCACGCCATGATAGAGACCATCGCTGCCCAGAAGCGTGTAGGACGGGCTCACCGGGAAGAAATCGTGCAGCAGGACCTCGACCGGCTGCGGGTGCGCCCCGCCCTGCCCCGCGAGCTGCAGGAGCCGGTCCGGCAGCTCCAGCGCGTCGCGCTCGTTGACGCCGCAGGAATAGACGATACGGCGCTCGGGCAGCAGCGCAATCAGTCTCTCGATCAGCGCAAAATCGTTGCTCAGCCCCTGCGTCATGCCGCTGGGGCCGTAAAGCTCGAGCTTCCAGCGATGCCCCTGCCCGACGCGCAGCACCAGAGCCGAGCCGCCCTCGGCGACTTCGCCGGCGATGCGGTCCTGCAGGTAGCTCTCGGCGCCGCCGCCCATGGCATGGGCGAGGTAAACCGGCACCGGGCCGTCTTGGCGCTGCGCCGCCAGCGCCAGCCCCAGCGCCAGGCGCGGCGTGTTGAGCGGGTCGCGGCGGATGAACTCCTGTACCTCGGCATCATAGCCCGGATAGCGGCCCGACAGGATGCGCAGGTTGCGCTCGAGCAGGCGCTGCTTGTCAGCGCTGCCGAAGGACTGGCCCCCGCGATGCTCGACAAAAAGGTTCGGGGCGCAGAGATGCCGCCCGCCAAGCGCCTCGGCTTTACGGCACCAGTCGTTCTCCTCGCCATAGCCGCGGCCGAAGATGGTGTCGAAGGCGGGCAGTTGCGCCAGGAAGCGCGGCGACAGCGCCATGCAGAATCCGACCCCGGTGGGCACCGCCGCAAGCCCGGCTTTCGGGTCGAACCCGGCGGCCACGCGGTCCAGCGCGTCGGCCTCTCCGGGCGCAAGATCGTTGCGCTGGCAGATCACCGGCACGGTGAAGATCTCGGCGTCGTTCGACATCGGCGTGACCGAGGCCACGTCGGGCTCGGAGAGCGGCGCCAGCAGTCGCGGCAGCCAGCCCTCGGGCACCAGCGCGTCGGCATTGATCAGCACCACGGGATCGTCGGGCCACTGCGCCAGCGCCTCGGCAAAGCCGCGGTTGACCGTGCCGATGAAGCCGAGATTCTCGGCATTCTCGAGCAGCGTCACGTGAGAGTGCCCGGCGCACCAGTCGCGCAGGAAGGGGCGCACCTGTGGATCCGGCGAGGCGTCGTCGATCACCAGAAGCCGCCAGCGGGTTCCGGAATGGGCCGCGATCCGCGCCAGCACCTCGGGCAACAGGTCGAAGGCGTTGTAGACCGGCAGGATCAGCGTCGCATCGCGCTCGGGCAGCGGGGCAGGGGGCGTATCCGGCAGCAGGGCCGGGATCATCTCGACCGCGTCCGAGCGCGGCACCAGCCCGAGCCGTTCCTTGACAATCTCGCGGGCGCCGAGATCGCCCTGCCATTTCCAGCGGTAGATCACCGGTGCCAGCGCCGCCAGCGAGCCCAGGTAGCGCGCCGCCATCGGCAGCCGTGCACGCAGCAGCGCCGCAGGGGAAAAGCCGGGCAGGGACTGGCGCTCGGGGGGCTCGCCGCCGCGCTCGGCCAGCAACTCGATGGCGCCCGTCTCGCAGGGAATGTCGAGGGCGAAGCCGCGCTGGCTGCTGCCGGCGCGGGCCAGATCGGGTTCGGTCCAGGCGCGGGTGCGGTTCACCGACAGGCCGATGCGATCGGCCTCGGCCCAGCCCTCCACATGGATGCGGTGGCGGCGCAGGGCGATGCGGGTGATCTCGCCGTAGACCGTGCCGTCGCGACCCACGAGCGGCGTGCCGGGACGGTCGAGCGCGACGTTCATCTCCGCGTAGCGCAGGAAAATGCGATAGACCCGACCGAGCAACAAGGGACCGTCTCCAAGATAATTCCGATCCGGCTTACGGGGTCGGGCAGGGCTGTGCAAGCCACCTCCCCAGACCCCGCGAACCGGCACCGCGCGGGCAAAATGTTTCGCTGCGAAACACCCCGGCCGCGCAGCCTCAGCGGCTGAGCCGCTGCGCCAGCCAGGCCGCCAGATCCGCCTCGAAAGCGGCATCCGCCGCCGCCCCGTCGAGCTCCAGTCGGGCCCCCCGGCGACGCAGGGTCAAACCGGACCATTCACCGAGGATTTCGGGCGACGGTTTCGGCTCTGATGGGGTGGTTTGGCTCTGTTTGGGCGCGGGGTCTTCGACCGGTTTTTCGGTTTCGAGAAAGCCGTTGAGAACGGCGCGTTCGGCGGTGGCGTCCTGCGGTGTGTCAGTTTTCAGAGCAGCAGAAATCTGCCGGACCAACTCGGGCCGGTCGCGCAGGGCCTGCGCCAGATCCAGCCCGACGCGCTCGCTCAGCGCCTCGGGGAAGCGCAGCGTTCCATCCAGCGCCCGCACGATCCCGACGAAGGAGCGGACCTTCGAGCGCCGCGCCCGTGGCACCGAGGCGAAGAGTGCCGAGAGCGCTGCCTCGTCATCGGCAAACACGCCGCGATCGGTCGCCCGCACCACGATGCGAGCACGCTCGTAATGGCTGAGATTGGCGCGGATCTCGTTCTCTTCGATCATCGCACGGTAAGCGGCGGGGGCGTCCTCGGGCCGGCGCAGCAGCGCCAGTACCGTGCCGAACCGCGCCTCGCCGGTCTCGTCGCGCAGCGCCGCCAGCGCCCGGCAGCGGCGCCAGCCCGAAAGCAGCCCATAGGCGGCACGGCCGGGCAGGGCGACCACCTCGATGGGCGTCTGCTGGCCGCGCTCACGCAGGCTGTCGCGCAGCGCCGCCGTCTCGTCCTCGTCCTCGGCCATGCGGTCGCGTTCGAGATAGGTCAGCTCGATCTCCTCGAGCGGCAGCTCCACCACCAAGCGCCCGTCCAGCCGGGCGCTGCTCCAGCGCTCGCTCAACTCCTCGAGCGCGGCCGTGGCCGCCGCCCCGGCCGCCACATCGGCAATCGGCGCCGCGCGCCGGGGCGCCGACGTGAACATCGACTTGGTCTCGAGCGGGGTGTCCTCGGGGCTGCCCATAGGGTCTGGGCCGAGGGGGGACAGTCTCTTGCGCTTGGCCATCCGCGGGGTCCTTTCAGAAACGGGGGGTGGCCGCAGAGGACCGCACCGGGGTTAAAAGAGCCCGACGCGACCGCGCGCCGAAATGTTTCGCTGCGAAACAGGGTCTCATTCCGCGGCCTCCGCCATCTGCTCGTCGCGCCGCCAGCTGCCCAGAAGCAGCTGCTTCAGAGCCGCATAGGTAGCATCGAACGTCTCGCGGCCGCGGGCATAGGTCTCGCGGTTGAAGTCGCGATAGTCGGCCTCGTAGATGCCGCGCACCTGTTCGCCGGCCTGACCGATGAGCGCGGTGTAATCCTGACGGTGCGGCGACAGAACCGGCCCGAGATAGGCCTGCATCAACGCCGCAAGCTCCGCCTGCTGGGTGCCGTCGTAGCGGGTGATCACCGCGCGCACCGCATCCCACTGGAACGACAGGCCCTCGCGGCCCAGGGCGCGGGCGGCCATGTTCTCGGCCTCCTCGATCGAGGAGAAGGTGGAGTGCAGCATGTCGAAGAAGCGGCCGGTGCTGTCGAACTCGAGGAACGAGGCGCCGAGCGGAACCAGCAGGATGTCGGCGGCGGCCAGCCCGTTGATCGTCAGGTAGCCAAGGGCCGGAGGGGTATCGAGGAAGATCACGTCGTAGTCGTCGAGCAGCCCGTCCGCCTCGAGGCTTTCGGTGAGCGCGTCCCAGAGCTTCCAGCCACGCGCCTGCATCCGCCAGACCGGAATTTGAAACTCGGCCCAGTACAAGTTGAGCTGTGCGCCGATGAGGTCGATGTTCGGCCAGTGGGTCTTCTGAACCAGCCTTTGGGCCTGCGTGTCCAGCGCCTCGGTCAGCGTGTCGTCGAGCGGGATCGGCGCCTCGCCACGGTCGAGCCGGCGCTGGTTCTCCGTACGCAGGTGCTGGCCGTAATGGCGCGCGAGCAGCGGGAAGACCGTTTGCCACTCGTCCTCGACCTTGCCGCCGAAGATCGAGGTCATCGAGCCCTGGCTGTCGAGATCGATCACCAGCACCTTGTAGCCGTCGAGCGCCGCGGACATGGCGAGGTGAGCGCAGGTCGAGGTCTTGCCCACGCCGCCCTTGAAATTGGCCACGGCGACCATCTTGGCGGGCAGCCCCTCGGGGCGCCAGGGTTTGTAGTTCTTGGCCTTGGATCCTTCGGCCGCGAAATGCGCCCGCAGCCGCAGCACCTCGTCGAGGGTGAACCACTTGGCGCCGCCCTCGGTCTCGGAGCGGCCCTGCGGCAGCTCGGGGTTCTGCTTCAGCACCCGGCGGAAATGCCCGACCGCGACGGGGATCAGGTAGCGGGTAATTTCCCATGTCGAGAACAGCCGCAGCTGACGCCTGCCATCCTCTTCGAGGCCGCGTCCGGCGAGATCGCGGCGCCCGGCCTCGCAGGCCTGTGCGATGCGGGCAAAGCCTTCGGTTTCGAAGGGGCCGCCAAGGGTGCCGAGCGCGGTGTCTGGATCGATGTTGAAATAGGGGGGAAGATCGTTCTTGGGATCGGTCTTCATCTGGATGCTCGCCTGCCATGTTCGCCGTTTTTCTCAGGATACCGAAAAATGCAGAACATGGAAGGAAAAGCTGAACGCACCTTGGTTTTCTCAGTAGATTCGCAGGGTTGTGAAGCCCTTCCCAAGGCCGGGACAGGGCGGTGTGGCTCAAATCTCCAGTTATTTTTTGTTAGTTGAATCGTTACGCTGTGGGAAGGTGTCGCGTATCCGATTGAAGAAAATGGTAAATTTCCGCATCACTCGACCCCACCCGACTCTGATCCCACGTTGAGGCGACTCTGATCCCACGCATTGGCGACTCTGATCCCCCGTTGACGGGCTGGACGGGGGCTGTGGATAAAAATAGGGTGGGTGTCACTGAAACCCCGAAAGCGCGCAGGCGGAAAAAACCGGGGGCAGGGCAGGCACGAGAGCACGATGAGCGCAGCGACAGACACCCCCGGCGGAGGGCTTTTGCCCGACCGTCATCCGACCGCCGATTTCTTTGTCTGCGACATTTTCGATGCCGCGCCCAAGGACGATCTGGGCACCATGGAGCACCCGATCTTCTCGCTCTCGACCCGGCCCGACCGGCGGGTGCTGAGCTACGCCCACAACGGCACCGAGATCGAGGTCACGCCCTCGGTGCGGGGGCGGGCCACGATCCACGACAAGGACATCCTGATCTACTGCGTCAGCCAGCTGATGGCGGCGCTCAATGCCGGGCGCGAGGTGTCGCGCACGCTGCATCTCAAGGCGCATGACCTGCTGGTCGCCACCAACCGCGACACCAGCGGCGACGGCTATGCCAGGCTGCGCGATGCCTTCGAGCGGCTGGCCGGCACCCGCATCACCACCAACCTTGCCACCGGCGGCGTCGAGACCACCCGCGGCTTCGGCCTGATCGACAGCTGGGAGATCGTGCGCCGGTCGCGCGGCGGGCGGATGATCTCGGTGACGGTGACGCTCTCGGACTGGCTGTTCCGCGCGGTGCTGGCGAAATCGGTGCTGACCCTGAGCCGCGACTACTTCCGCCTGCGCAAACCGCTCGAGCGGCGCATCTACGAGCTGGCGCGCAAGCATTGCGGCCGCCAGCCGCGCTGGCAGGTCTCGGTCGGCACGCTGCACAAGAAGTCGGGCTCCACCGCCCCGGTGCGGGTGTTCCGCGCCGCGCTGCGCAAGATGATCGCCGAGGCCAACCTGCCGGACTACCGCCTCAGCGAGGCGCCCGACGACATGATCGTGGTCGAGCGGCAGCGGGCGGCCCGCCCGGGCCCCGCCGCGCCACATCTCGACCCCGCGACGCTCGAGGCCGCCCGGGCGCTGGCCCCGGGGGCGGATGTCTACGCGCTGGTGGCGCGTTGGCAGGCCTGGTGGGAAGACACCGGCCGCCCGCGCCTCGGCAACCCCGACGCGGCCTTCCTCGGCTGGGTGAAGGGGCAGGGGAGAGGCTGATGCAGGACAAGCTTTTCCAGCCGATCCAGATCGAGACCCCGCCGGCGCCGGTGGCGGATTTGATGGCCGCCTGCCCGGGGGCCTTCGGCTCGGTGGCGGCGGCGCAGCGCTTCGTGCAGCTGATCTGGTTTCCGCCCGACCGCGGCTGGCGCTACCAGCTCAACGGAAAATCCGGCAACACCTTCGTGCTGAACCTGCTCTTCGAGCTGGAGTACGGCCAGCCCTTCTCCTGCCACGTGGCGCAGACCGAGACCGGCAACCAGCACCCGGACTTCGCGCTGTTCCTGACCTCGCAGACCGGGCTCTGGGGCAATGCGTTTCAGGCAGGAGGGGCGCTCGAGGACGTGCTGGACTTTCCCGGCCTGTCGCTGGCCTCGGTGCGCGATCCCTATGCGCGGGCGCTGTCGGGCTTCTTCTACCTCTGCCGTAGCCACGAACTGGACGATCGGCGCTTCCTGCCCGAGCGCATCCGGATGAACGCGCTGGCGGGCATGGACTGGGATCGCGATGCCGGCACCCCACAGGGCTTCGCACGCTTCCTGCATTATCTAAAAGACTACGCCGAGGCGTTTGGGGCCGAGAGCCTCGATCCTCACTGGATGCCGCAGGCGCTTCATATCCGTCCAAAGATCTACCGCCCCGATCTGATCGGTCGCACTGAGGAGTTGGACGGTTTCGCAAGGGAGGTGGCGGCGCGTCTCGACCGGCCGCTGCCCGCAGGTCTGGAGGGACTGCGCCGCAACGCCTCCTCGCGCAAGGACAGTCGACAGGATTTCTATGCGGACCCGGGGCTGCGGCGGATCGTCGAGCAGCTCTATGCAACGGATTTTGAGCTGTTCGAGTACCCACGGCGGGAGAGCTGAGCCACGTCGCCTGCGATGTTTCGCTGCGAAACACCGACGCTGGCAGGCGTTGCCCATATGCCCTATCGGCTGATTATTTTCGTCAGATTCTTGCCCGAGTTGCGCTCTATACAGTCAATGTAAACCAACCGGAAAGGCTCGAGAGGCTAAATCCGGACGGGAAACGAGCAGCGTCGGGACATCTCTGGCGGCACCGGGACAGGACAGACATTTCATGAACGATCTTTTTGGCGAGTTCGAGCCGGACTACGCGGCGCTTTCGACGGCATACGAACCCAATGACACCTACCAGACCGCGGCCACCCTGGCCGAGGGGGCGCATGAGGTGACCGGCTCGGGAATGGACTGGTTCCAGTTCGAGGTGGTCTCGGGCCAGATCAATATCGACATGACGCCGCTCTCGGAATACGCCGGTCGTATCCAGGACATGAACATCTCGCTCTACCGCGATCCCACCGGTCCGGTGCTTGCGAGCGGTGGCGGCCTGTCGAACGGAGCCACCGAAAACATCAACTATCTCGCCTCCGAGGGCACCTATTACCTCAAGGTCATCTGGGCGCAGTATGCGGATGGCAACCATCCCGACGGGGTGACCTATACCTATTCGCTCGATGTCGACCTGCCCGAGGAGGAGGCCTCGGACGGCAATGACACACTCGAGACCGCCACGGCGATCACCGGCTCAGGCACCACGATCCACAGCGGCACCGGGGTCGACTGGTACCGGATCGATACGCCCTCGGGTGACATGTCGTTCTCGGTGACGCCGACTGCGGGCCAGAACCTCAGCTTCACTTTGCACAATGCCGATGGCACGCTGCTGCGCGCGGGGCAAGGCGAGGCCGAGGCGACGAAGGCGCTCGACTACCTCGCGGGCACCGACGACACCTATTACCTCAAGGTGTTCTGGGCGCGCTATCCCGACGGCGCCCCCAACGGCGTCACCCTCGACTATTCGCTGAGCGTCGACCTGCCGGTCGAACAGCCCTCCGACGGCAACGACACGATGGCGACCGCCACCGTGATCGGCGCCGGCACCCAGACCCGCAGCGGCACCGGGATCGACTGGTACCGCTTCGAGACCGGCCCCGGGGTGATGGATTTCTCGCTCGACTCGCTGGCCTTCCCGGACGGCACCGTCCCCAACCTGAACCTGACGCTCTACACCGCGTCGGGCGAGGTGATCCGCGGCCCGGCCGACAGCTTCAGCTACACGGCGCTGCAGCAGGGCGACTATTTCCTGCGGGTCAACTGGGAGGCCTATCCCGAGGGCGCCCCGAACGGCTACACCATGCGCTACGACCTGTCGCTTGACCTGCCGGTGAACACCTGGAGCATGCCGCTGGATTTCGGCCCGGTGCACAACGCCTCGGTCACGGTCTACGACATCGACAATGACGGCAAGGACGAGATCTTCGCCGGCACCACCAAGAGGCTCGATGCCGAGGGCAACGAGATCCTGCCGGCGGGCCTGATCGTGCTGGAGGACACCGGCGCGATCAAGTGGACCCAGACCTTCGCCGCCGCGCCGGGCATCGACCCCGCCACCGGCAAGAGCTACGAGACCAGCTCGGTCAGCACCGCCCCGGTGTTCTCCGACGTTGACGGCGACGGCTCTGTCGACATCGTGGTGGGTGTCGGGGCCGACAACGGACGCGACGAGTTCGAAGTGATGAGCCAGCCCGGCGACATGGGTGGAATCTACGCTCTCAATGCGGATGGCTCGATCAAGTGGTCCTTCGTGACCCGCGATACCTTCGGTGACGACAACCGCTCCGATGGGGTCTACGGCACGCCGCGGATCTTCGACATCGACGGCGACGGGGTGCGCGAGGTGATCTTTACCTCGTGGGACCACTACCTCTACATCCTTGACGGTCGCACCGGAGCGCTCGAGCGTGAGTTCAACCTGCACGACACCTCGGGCTCCACCCCGGGCATCGGCGACATCGACGGCGACGGGCTGTTCGACCTGGTCGTGTCCTCCGACATCAGCGTCAACGCCGCTGCCGGCCTCAACACACAAGGCGGCATGCTGCAGGTTCTGACCGGCTATACCAACCCGATCGTGCCGGGCTGGACCGACCAGATCGGCAACTCGACCTCGGCAGCGTTCCGTGGTCAGTTTGACGAGCAGTCGCTGTGGTCGTCGCCGCAGCTGGTCGATCTCGACCAGGACGGCACGCTCGAGATCGTGCAGGGCACCGGCGACTTCTTCCAGGATGGCCGCGGCCAGCACGTCCGGGTTTGGAACTCCGACGGCACACTGCGCTTCGAACTGGGCACCGACGGCCGAGTGCTGGCTTCGCCGCTGATCGCCGACCTCGATGGCGATGGCCGCAAGGAGATCATCGCCGCCACCATGTCGGGCCATGTCCAGGCCTGGTCATCCTCCGGCGCGGCGCTGTTCAACACCGAGATCACACCCTACGGGACCGACCCCGCCGAGGATTCGCCGATCGTCAACCAGCCGATCGCTGTCGATATGAATGGCGACGGCGGGCTCGAGATCCTGGTCTCGATCGGCTCGCAGATGATCGCGCTGAACAGCAATGGACAGCAGATCAGCGGCGTGACCGCTTCCGACCGGGTTTACAACATCTATACCGGCTCGCCGGTGGCCCGCGACATCGACGGCGACGGCCTGCTCGACCTGATCTCCGGCGGTGCGACCTCGGACCGCGAGCAGGCGATGATCTTCCGCTACGAGAACCCCTACGACGTGGTCAGCGACAGCTATCGCACCGGGGCTTACCAGGGCGCTCAGTCGCTGCACGACATCCAGGATTTCGTCGGCCGCTTCTACGAGACGATCCTTGGCCGCGAGGCCGACCCGACCGGCCTCAACAACTGGACCGACCGGCTCTATACCGGCATCCGGACCGGAGCGGACGTGGCCCGAGGCTTCGTCTTCAGTCCTGAGTTCGTCAGCCAGAACACCACCAACACCGAATATGTCGAGACCCTCTACGCCGCCTTTTTCGGACGTCCGGCCGATGCCGGCGGCCTGGCTGGCTGGACCGAGCGGCTCGACAACGGCGTGAGACGTGCCCAGGTGCTGAACGGCTTCATCTACAGCCAGGAATTCGGCAACCTCGCCAGCTCCTATGGCATCCTCGTCGACAGCGATGCCGGCCCGGCCTCGGATGCGGCGGTGATCACCGGTGACGGCAGCGACAGCCATTTGCTGATCGGCGGCGCCGGCAACAGCGTGATCTATGACGAGGGCACCGGCGTGCAGGAGGTCCACACCAACGACAAGCAGGTCGCCGGCCAGGTCTACCGTCTCTACGGTGCCACCCTTGGCCGGGCACCGGATGCCGGCGGCTTCATGGGCTGGACCGCCGGGCTGCAGAACAACCTCGTTCTGGTGCAGGTGGCCAACGGATTTGTGAACAGCGCCGAGTTCCAGGCCACCTACGGTGCGCTCGACAACGAAGGGTTCGTCGAGCTGCTGTACCAGAATGTGCTGGGTCGCGCCGCCGACGCCGGCGGGCTCAACAACTGGGTGACCCAGCTCGAGAACGGCATGAGCCGCGCTCAGGTCGTGGTCGGCTTCTCGGAGTCGGCGGAGTACAAGATAAACACCGCCCCGGCGCTAGACACCTTCATGCGCACCGCCGAACCGACTTGGATCGACGTGATCGAGGGCGGTGCCGGCAACGACACGATGAACGCGGATACCGGCGGGGATATCTTCATCTTCCGCCAAGGCGAGGGAGGCAACGACCTGATCCACGGTTTCGAGCCGTGGGACGAGCTGCAACTCTCGGGCTTCGGCTACCGGAACGGCAGCGATGCCATCGCGCATATGGTGCAGTCTGGGCCCAGCGTGGTGTTCAGCGATCAAGGGCAGACCATCACCTTCCTGAACACCTCGATGGCCGAGATGCGCCGGGTGCTCTACAACGTGTCCTGATCCTGACAGCCGGCGCGGCGGCAGCCTCGCCGCCGGTCCCGATCCGAAGCTCCGGCCCGCGTTTCGCGGGCCGGTTGCGTGTCAGGCCCCCTGTTTGTGCGGGATCCGCCCGTCCGGAATGCAGAAGGCCGGCCCTCCCCGCAAAGCGGAGGGCAGGGCGAGAAGCGGGTCGGGGCTCGAAGGGGGGAGATCTGCCGGTGCAACCACCGGCGCGCGCCCGCGTGCGGATGGGGCGGGCCGGAACAGGTCAGGGGCGGCAGGAAGGTCTGCGCCGACCGGGAGGCCGGCGCAGGGTCGTGTGTCGATCCGGTGATCAGACCATGATCATGTCGTCGGTGATGTCGGCGAGTCGAGTGTTCTGGAAAGTGATCTCGACGCCCTGATCGGAGAACAGCACATCGCTGCCCGACTGGCTCATATGGGTGAGCGCGGCGCTGGCCGAGCCGTAATCGAACCCGCCCAGCGAGATGTAGTCCCAGGCCTCGAGATCGAGCACCAGGTGGCTGCCGCCGTCTTCCTGCTCGAAGTCGAACACATCGGCAAACAGGCCGCCGGCCAGCGCGTTGTCGCCGGTCTCGCCGCTCAGCCAGTCGTGGTAGGGGTCGCCGGCGTCGTGCTCGAGACCGCGCATCCAGTCCTTGAAGTCCTCGGCGGTGGCAGCGACGAACTCGGCGCTCTGAGAGAAGCCGCGCACCACTTCGGCCCGGCTGGTGCCCTCTGCAAGTTGTCCGGTCCAGTTGTCGAGCCCGCCGGCATCGGCGGCGCGGCCCAGCACGTTCTGATAGAGCAACTCGACGAAGCCTTCGTCATCGAGCGCGCCATAGGTGGCCTGGAACTCGGCGCTGTTGACGAAGCCGTTGATCACCGTGTCGAGGGCACGGCCCTCTGCGAGCTGACCGCTCCAGTTGCTGAACCCGGTGATGTCAGGGGCGCGGTCGAGCGTCGCCTGGTAGACCCGGTAGACATCGTCGCCCCAGCCCGCCTGCGAGCTGGCATTGGCGAAGGCGCGGGCTTCGGCGGCGGTGGTGTCGGTGAACTCGGCGCTCTGCGAGAAGCCCAGCACCACCTCGGCCCGGCTGGTGCCGTCGGCGAGTTGTCCGGTCCAGTTGGCGAGGCCGCCGGCATCGGCGGCGCGGCCCAGCACGTTCTGATAGAGCAACTCGACGAAGCCTGCGTCATCGAGAGCTCCGTAGGTCGCCTGGAACTCGGCGCTGTTGACGAAGCCGGTCGCAACTTGCTGCAGGCCACTCTCGCCGGTGAACAGCCGCTCGCTCCAGTTGGTCAGGCCCCTGAGGTCGGGCGCGCGGTCGAGCGTCGCCTGGTAGAGCCGGTAGACGGATGCCGCCTCGTCCATGGCGTAGGTCGGGTCGAACCCGTCACCGAAGATCGCGTCGTCACCGCCATTGCCGAAGAAGCTCTCGGAGGCATCGCTGCCCGACAGCTTGTCGCCAAACTCGCGGGTGCCGCGCAGATCTTCGATCCCGGAGATGGTCTGCCGGAAGTCGGTGCCCTGCCAGCTGCCCATGGCGGTGCCGTCCTCGAGATCGACGGCGACCGCGCCGGTCATGCCGCTCCGGTCGAAACGTAGCGTATCCCAGCCGTCGCCACCGCTCACCGTGTCGTTGCCGCCCAGGGTGATGAAGCGTTCGTCGCGGGCGCTGCCGGTCATGCTGTCCGCATGGGCGGTGCCGCGGATCTCGATCCTGCCGGAGAAGTAGAGCTCCCCGGTCACCTCGTCGACATAGGGTGCGGCGGTGGTGATCGTGTCGCTCCCGCCAAAACCGTCCTCCGACACGATGCCGGTGCCCATGTCGATGACGATGCCACGGGTCGGGGTGTTGCCGGAATTGTCGGTCTTGTAGTCGAGCCGCACGGTGCCGAAGGACTCGCCCAGCACGAAGCTGTCGTCGCCCTGGCCGCCTTTCAGCGCCAGCCAGCCATCATTGCTGACCGTGGCGTTGAAGGTGTCGTCCGAGGCGGTGCCCGAAAGCGCCAGGCCGTCGGCCTCCATCGCGTTCATGACATCGTAGATTGTGGTGGTGCCGTTGCCGCCGGTCTTGGTGATCAGCGCGGTGTTGGCATTGCCGTCGATGTCGAAGCGCATGCCATGACCGGACTCAACCATCTCGGCGTGGTCGATATTGAGAAAGCCGTCATCCATACTGAAGGCGTCGATGGTGTCGTCGCCAAGACCGGGATCGACCGTGTCCTCGTCATCGTTGTCGCCGGGGTCGATGTAATCGTCGCCGTCGCCGGTCTCGATCAAATCCGAGCCGTCGCCGGTGGCGACCTCGTCATCCGCACCGCCGCCGATGAAGGTGATCGGCACATCAAGATTGTCGAGATAGAGATCGGTTCGGCCGGTGGCGGCGGTGGCGTCGACCGTGACCTCGCCATTTCGTCCGATGAGCGCCATCAGCGCGTCGTCGTCCCCATCCGTGAGCGCATCGTCCAGCGCCGCGATCAGGGCGCGCAGCTCCCAGTTGATACCGGTCATGCTGGCGACCAGGTCGCCATCGGCATCGTAAAATTCCAGCGCGCTCAGGGTGCCGCGAATGTCGTCGTCGTTGCTCGACGCGACGAGACCGCTTCCGACAAAGGCCGTGACGGCGCCGGTCGAGGGGTTTTCGACCACCACGCGGCTCGAACTGGCCGAGACCAAGTCGACGTCGAAATCGTCTGTGTCGAGATTATAGAATGCGTTGTCGAAAAAGCCGTAGGAGTCACCGGACAAAGTGATAAGCATAATGGGTCCTTTTAGTCGTCTGTATGCGTTTGCCGTTTCTCGGAAGGTCGGCGCGTGTTTCGGCGCGCTGTTGCCACGCTGCGTGGCAGTGTCCCCACCCGGCATGGAAGCCAAGTCCGCCGTGATCTCAAAGGAGAATTTTGCATATGGCGGGCGTTCTGGACCCGGCGTTACCGATTTGCTTCAGTCTTTCTGCAGGATTTCCCTACGAACGACATTGCCAGCTTGAAGGGAATCTGCTTCCCTCTGGGTAATATTTTTCGTCAGCCGTTTTGGCGCACCATTTCACGACACCGTATCCAGTCAGACTGAATTTTTCAGAGGGGGAATTTCCATGCCTATTGTTTCCGTCAGCCCGGCCACCGCCGATGAAGGTGACGCGCTCACATTCACCATCACCATGGACGAGCCGGCTGTCGATCCGGTCACGCTGTCCTATCAACCCCGTCTCGGAACCGCGCAGAACGAGGATCTCGATTACGGCCTGAACCACAGCCGGAACACCGGGACCGTGACCTTCGCACCCGGTGAGCTGACCAAGACGGTGTCGATCGATACGGAGTATTACGACTCCGCCGACGAATGGGACGAAAGCATCGAGCTGCTGCTGACCGCTCTGTCGTCGAACGCGAGCTTCCTGGGGGGCGCGGATCACCTGACCGCGACCGGGGTGATCCTCGACGACGACGGCGTCGGCAGCAACCTGGCCCTTTTCGTCTCTGATCCGGCGGTCGTCGAGGGCGACGGCAGCAGCAATTACGCCGAGTTCGAGCTGCGCCTGTCGCGCCCGGCGACCGAGAGCTTCACCGTCAACTACCGCACCCGCGACATCTCGGCCACCGCCGGCGAGGATTACGGCGAGACGATCGGCAGCCACACCTTTGCCGTCGGAGACCAGGTCGCCACGGTTCGGGTGCCGATCTATGGCGACACCGAGGCCGAGGCCAGCGAGCAGTTCTCGCTGGTGGTCGACCCGCCGCTCTCCCCCTATATCGACCCTGCCGCACTGGCCGGAGAGGCAACGATCCGCGACGATGACACCGCGCCGCAACCCTCGGTCACGATCAGCGCGGCCCACGGCACCGAAGGTTACGGGCTGGTGTTCGACGTGACGCTCTCCGAGTCGACCTTCGACGCGGTGAGCCTGTCCTACCGGACCTTCCTCGGCACCGCCGAGGCCGCCGATCTCGATTACGCGCTCACCCACAGCTACAACAGTGGCACGCTGACCTTCGCCCCGGGCGAGACCCACAAGACCATCGTCATCGCCACGGAGTATTACGACTCGATCGACGAGCGCGACGAGAGCATCTCGGTCCGGCTGAGCGACCTGAGCCAGAATGCCAGCTTCGCCGGTGGCGAAACCCAGCTGAGCGCGACCGGGGTGATCCTCGACAATGATGGCGACGGCAGCAATCTGGCGCTGCTGGTCTCGGACGTGACGCTGGCAGAGGGCGACAGCGGCGAGAAGGCGGCGGTGTTCGAGCTGCGCCTGTCGCGTCCGGCGCCCGAGAGTTTCACCGTCAGCTACCGCACCCGCGACATCTCGGCCACCGCCGGGGACGATTACACCCAGACCACCGGAACCGTGAGCTTTGCCGCGGGCGAGCTGGTCAAGACCGTCTCGGTGCCGGTGCTCGGCGACACGCTGGCGGAGATGACCGAGCGCTTTGCCCTCGTGGTCGACGAGCCGAACGCGCTCGATGTCGGGGTCGAGGGACTGACCGGCGAGGCCGTGCTGCTCGACGACGACACCGCGCCGCAGCCTTCGGTCTCGGTGTCTGCCGCCACCGCGACCGAAGGCGATGCGCTGCTGTTCGAGGTCAGCCTGTCGCAGAGCTCGTTCCAGGTGGTGACGGTGGATTACCAGACCCTGCTGGGCAC
This sequence comes from Salipiger bermudensis, assembly GCF_017309175.1. NCBI lineage: Bacteria > Pseudomonadati > Pseudomonadota > Alphaproteobacteria > Rhodobacterales > Roseobacteraceae > Salipiger > Salipiger bermudensis. The sequence goes on from NZ_JAEKJV010000022.1 coordinate 52,183, forward strand.
GGCGCAGAGGGCCGATCTCGATTACGCGCTGGAGCACAGCTACAACGCCGGTACGCTGACCTTCGCACCGGGCGAGACCCGCAAGATGGTTACCATCAACACCGAGTATTACGACAATGTCGATGAGCGCGACGAGAGCGTCGTGCTGCGGCTGACGGGGGTGTCGGACAATGCCAGCCTTGCCGGCGGCGAGACGCAGGTGCGGGCCACCGGGGTGATCCTCGACGATGACGGCGTCGGCAACAACCTCGCGCTGCTGGTCTCGGACGTGGTGCTGACCGAGGGCGATGACGGCACCAAATATGCCGAGTTCGAGCTGCGCCTGTCGCGACCGGCGGAAGACGCGATGCTTCTGTCCTACGAGACCTTCGACATCACCGCCCGGGCGGGCGAGGATTACGAGGCGCAGACCGGCAGCGTGAGCTTTGCCGTGGGCGAAGAGACCAAGGTGGTCTCGGTGCCGATCGAGGGCGACACGGCCGCTGAATTCTCCGAACGCTTCGGCCTGCGGGTCGACACCTCTTCGGTGTCGGAGCTCGACGGCGTTGCGGTGGAAGGCGAGGCGCTGATCCTCGACGATGACACCGCGCCGCTGCCCTCGATCACCCTGACCCCGGCCAGCACCGTGGAGGGCGGCGCGCTGCTCTTCGACGTGTTCCTCTCCGAAGCGGCGACCCGCGACGTGACGGTGGATTACCAGACCATCCTGGGCACCGCTCAGGAGGATGATCTCGATTACCGCCTGGACAACGGCTACAACACCGGCACGCTGACCTTTGCGCCGGGGGAGACCCACAAGCGCGTGGCGATCCATACCGAGTATTACGACAGCGAGGACGAGCGCGACGAGACGGTGTTTCTCGAGCTGTCGAACGTCAGCAATGCCAGCCTGGCGGACGGGGCGCCCTCGGTCCGGGCCCTGGGCACCATCCTCGACGATGACGGGGTCGGGCTGAACCGCATCGCCAGCATCGAGCCGATGATCCTGCGCGAGCAGGGGGTGTCCTTCTTCACCTACGAGATCCCCATCGTGTTGTCCGTACCGGCCACCGCGGCGCTGGACTTCAATGTCAGCACCAGCAACCAGACGGCGATGCTCGGCAGCGATTTCCGGCTGCTCGACACGCAGGTCAGCTTTGCCGTGGGTGAGAGCGTGGCGACGGTCGGGATCGAGGTGCTGGGAGACTCGGTGGAAGAGGGCACCGAGGCCTTCACCCTGTCGCTTTCCCCGGTTGCCGGCACGCCCTATGCCGGCTCTGTTGCGGATCAGACCATCTATATCCGGCCCGGGCCGCTGATGCCCAGCACCGGCGACGACGTGCTGGTCGGCACGGTGGGCAATGACAGCATCAACCTGCTGGCCGGGGCCGACCACTACCGCGGGCTCGAGGGCGATGACACGGTGCTGGGCGGCGCGGGCGACGACACCGTCATCGGCGGCGCCGGGGCGGACGAGATCAACGGTGGTCCCGGCGCCGACCTGCTGCTCGGCGGCGAGGTCGAGGATGTCTCGGACGCCACCGGTGCAAGGATCTTCCGGGTGTTCCAGGCCACGCTGGACCGAGCGCCCGACAGCACCGGCTACAACAACTGGAGCGGCCAGCTCGCCAGCGGCGAGACCAACCTGCTCGAGGTCATCGAGGGCTTTGTCAACAGCGCCGAGTTCCAAGCCACCTATGGCGCGCTCGGCAATGCCGCCTTCGTCAACCTGCTCTATCAGAACGTGCTGGACCGCGAGGCCGATGCCAACGGGCTCAACAGCTGGGTGGCGCAGCTCGAGACCGGCACCTCGCGGGCCGTGGTGGTGCGTGGCTTCTCGGAGAGCGCCGAGTTCAAGACCAACACCAACGACGCCGCCAGCGCCTATGTCGCCGCCGAGGCGGCGCCCTTCGCCGACGATGTCTATCGGCTGTTCCAGGCCACGCTCGACCGGGCCCCGGATCTCACCGGGCTCGAGAACTGGTCCGGCCGGCTCGGTGAAGGCATGGACTACACTGATGTCGCCGCCGGCTTCGTCAACAGCGCCGAGTTCCAGAACGTCTATGGCGCGCTCAACAACGCCGCCTTCGTGACCCTGCTCTACAACAACGTCCTGGGCCGCGACCCGGATGCCGGCGGTCTGGCCAACTGGAACACGCAGCTGGCCGAGGGCATGAGCCGCGAAGAGGTGGTGCGTGGCTTTGCCCAGAGCGGCGAGTTCATCGCCAACACCGCGCAGCCGTTCCACGATTTCATGGCGGCGCAGGAGGGCGACACGATCCGCGGCGGGGCCGGCAACGACCTGATCCATGGCGGACTCCTGGCCGACACGTTCCAGTTCGACGCCGCCGACAAGGGCTCTGATCGGGTGCTGCAGCTCGACGCCTGGGACAGCCTCGAGTTCACCGGCTTCGGCTATGGCAGCGCCGCGGCGGTGGCAAGCAACCTGACCGAGACCGCCAATGACGTGATCTTCGCCGACCAGGGCGTGCGGGTGATCTTCATGAACACCGATCTCGCCACCATGGAGGACGTCTCGATCATGGTCTGAGACCGGTCCGTCGCCCTGCCTGGAGCGGGCAGGGCGACGGACGACCGGGGCGCATCAGGCCGCGGTGCCGATGTCGATATAAATCGTCGCAAGATCGGGCAGGGCTTCGCCGGGCAGGCTCTGCACCAGCAGCTCGACGCCGCGGTCGGAGAACAGCAGCCCGTCCTCGGTCGCGGTGAAATGCGACCGTGCCTCGGCGGCATCGGCATAGCCGAAGCTCGAGAGGTTCAGCACGTCCCAGGGTTCGAAATCGCGGATCGTGGTGTCGCCCGGCAGCTCCGGCGAGAACAGGAACACGTCCGAGAGCCGGCCGCCGAACATCTGGTCGCTGCCGCCGATCCCGGCAAGCTCGTCATGGGGGCCCTGCGCGTGCAGCCACGCGGCGAGATCGGGCGCGGTGGCGGCGGCGAATTCGGAGCTCTGCGAAAAGCCCATGACCACTGCGGCCCGGTCCATGCCGTCGGCGAGCTGCCCGGTCCAGTTGGCCAGCCCGCCGGCATCGGCCTCGCGGCCGAGCACGTTCTGATACAGCAGGTTCACGAAGTCCTCGTCATCGAGCGCGCCGTAGCGGGCCTGGAATTCGGCGCTGCCCACGAAGCCCCGGATCACCTCGACCAGCGGCCGGCCCTCGCTCAGCCGCTCGGACCAGAGCTCGAAACCGGTGAGGTCGGGCGTGCGGTCGAGCGTGGCCTGGTAGAGCCGGAACACCTCGTCGCTCCAGCTCGCCGGGTCCGATTGCACCGCGAAGGCGGTGGCCTCGGCGGCGGTGCTGCTGCGGAACTCCGGCGACTCTGCGAAGCCCAGCACCACCTCGGCGCGGCTCGTGCCCTGGGCCAGTTGCCCGGTCCAGTTGGCGAGACCGCCGGCATCGGCGGCGCGGCCGAGCACGTTCTGGTAGAGCAGCTCGACAAAGCCGTCGTCATCGAGCGCGCCGTAGGTCGCCTGGAACTCGGCGCTGTTGACGAAGCCGCTGGCGATGTCCTCGAGCGCCGCCTCGTTCATCGCGATCCGGGTCGTCCAGGCGGCATGACCCCCGGTGTCGGGGGCACGGTCGAGCGTTGCCTGGTAGAGCCGGTAGACCGCGTTGGCGGTGTCGATGAAGTAGCGCGCCTGCAGCCCGTCACCGTAGAGGAAATCGCCGATCGAGCTGCCGACGATGCGCCCGCCGCCATCGCCGCCATAGACCCGCACGGTCTCGGTCGGGGTGGGCTCGGGGGTGACATCCTCGCCGTAGAGCTCGGCGAAGCTGTATTCCGTCACGCTTTCCCAGCTGCCGCTGTCGAAGGCGAGGGTCTCGACATCGGGCCCGACAAGGTCGGCCCCCTCCGAGGAGGTGATCAGCAGTGCCTCGCCGGAGCGCTCGACCGTGACCGCGCTCAGCGGGTCGAGGAAATAGGCGATGTCCTGTCCCGGCCCGCCGCGCAGCGTGTCGTCGCCCTCGCCACCGATCAGCGTGTCGCGGCCGAAGGAGCCGTCGAGGCTGTCACCGCCGAGATCGCCGTGCAGGAAGTCGTTGCCGTCGCCAGCGATCAGCGTGTCGTTGCCCCAGCCGCCGTTGAGGTAATCCTTGCCCTGGCCGCCACGGTAGGTCTCGTCGAGCATGGACTCGGTGAAATCGTCATCGCCGGGCTCTGGATGGCTGTAGCTGATGTCGCCATAGGGGTTGTCGCCGCCATAGCCGACCAGGATCGTCTCGTAGGAGGTGATGTCGATGGAGCCACTCGCCCACTTGCCGTCCTGGTCGATGACGTAAAACTGCACGTAGTCGAAATTGATCTGCTCAAACTCCGGACCGGGACGGTAGTAGAGCATGCCGTTCGCGACGGTCACCTCGCCATAGGCCGAGGCGGGCAGGTCGGGGGCGCCGTAATAGCCGGCGTAGAGCTCGAGCTGGCCCTCGCTGTCGGGGTCGATGACAGTGGCCAGCGCGTCGATCGGAACGGCATAGCCCGGCGCGCGGGCGAAGACCTCGTATTCGGGCACCACCACGCGGCCGGAAGTGTCGGAGACCTCGGGGGCCACCGCCTCGGAGTAGCGCGAGCTGTAATACACCCCGTCGGGCAGGTCGATGTAGTTGAAGGCGGCATTGGCGATGGTCGAGATCGTGCCGTCGAACTCGCCGGTGCCGATGACGATCTCGTCCCAGCCGGTGGTGGCCGGGATCGGGCCGGCAGGATCGAGGCCGCTGTTTTCGCCGGCCACCAGCGCCGGGTAGGTGACCTCGCCGATGAAGTTGAAGAACGGGTTGGACCAAGTGGGCGTGATGTAGACCGTCTCGATGGTCCGCTCACCCTCCTCGGGCTCGGCCTGCCCCGGGCCGGCATAGGAGGAGGTCAGCGAGAGATGGCCGAAATCGTAATCCCAGATCTCCCAGTCGTAGAGCGAATGCCGGGTCTGGGTCAGCAGGTAGCTGTCATAGCCGTCGACGCCCACGAAGCGCTCGCTCTCTTGGAGGAAGAAGTCAGAGTAGAACAGGCGCCATGAGGCGGTGTCCTTGGCCTCACCCTGGTCGATGCCGTCGAGTTCGATCTCGACCTCGTGGTCGACATACCAGGATTTGCCCAGGGTGCGGGTCCAGGAATAGACCGGTTCATCGGTCTCGCGGTTGATCAGCCCGATATAGAACGAGACGTTGTCGCCCTCGTAGACCGCGAGGTTGGTCTGGCGCAGGGGATCGGAGATGTCGATCCAGCCCGAGGCGGTCTCGTCAATCGTGTCGACGGCGCCGAAGTTGTATTCGCTGACCGGCGAGCGCCAGACCCGGGCGAGGACGCCGAAGGCGAGATCGTCATAGTCCACCGCGCCATCGCGATCGGCGACGGCGCGCCGGATATCCTCGAAATAGTCACTCATTCTGCCCGGTCCTCGTTACGCGGTCTTGTTTTTCGGGACTATGCGGGATCGCTTTGCAGCTTGGCAATGATCTCCTGCATTGCCGCGCGCCAGTTGGGGCGGGCGATCCCGAAGCGGGCCTCGGTGGCGCTGGTATCGAGCCGCGAGTTGAGCGGGCGCCGGGCCGGGGTGGGATAGTCCGATGACGGGATATCGGTGACCGCACAGTCGAGCCTGGCGGCGGCGAAGATCGCGCGGGCGAACCCGGCCCAGCTCACATCCGGGGCCCCGGCGAAGTGGTAGATCCCGCGTTTCGCGGGATCCTCGGACAGCTGTGCGGTGATCGCGAGGCAGGCCTCGGCGATGGCGCCGGCCGGGGTCGGGCCTCCGATCTGATCGGCGACGATGCGCAGTTCGTCTCGCTCGGCGCCGAGCCGCAGCATGGTCTTGAGGAAATTCGTGCCATGGGCGGAGAACACCCAGGAGGTGCGCAGGATGGCGTGCACACCACCAGCCTCGGTCACGCCGCGTTCTCCGGCGAGCTTGCTGCGGCCATAGGCGCCGAGCGGCGCCACCGGGGCGTCCGGCGAGAAGGGCGCCTCTCCGGCACCGTCGAAGACGTAATCGGTGGAGATATGGACAAAGGGGATGGCCTGCGCCGCGCAGGCTCGGGCCATGGCGGCGGGGGCATCGGCATTGATGATGGTGGCCAGCGTCTCCTCCTCCTCGGCGCGGTCCACGGCGGTATATGCGGCGGCGTTGATCACCGCCTCGGGCGCGAGATCCGCGATCCGGGCGGCGCAGGCTTCAGGATCGGCCAGGTCGGCCTCGCTGCGCGACAGGACACGAGCCTGCGGACATCGTGCGCGGAGTTCGGTGGCGACCTGTCCGGTGGCGCCGAAGATCAGGAGGGGCATGCTGTGCTCTGCTTTATGTATCGGCTGGGGTTAGAGCATGTTTCTGAGATCATTGGAAATCCTGCGTAATGAGCCGGGCTCTGTGACAGGAGGTCTCGGTTCACTCGGCTTCGATATCTTGGCGAAAAGCCCTTGTGCAGAGCTGTCGCTGCTGCCGTGCACTACAATAAAAAGTTTGTAGGGTAGAGGCATGTTTCGGCGGCAGGTCACGGCTGGCGTCCTTCGCCTTGGCAGGTTGCCGATGCCCATGTCAGCCCCCGGCGCGCCGGAAGCGGCTTGATCTCCATGGCCGAGCAACGGGCAGTTCTCACCCATAACATTTTCGAGGAAAGGGCAGGGCGGTGAGCGCCTTTGTCCGGCGACGCGCGTTTCATGCCGCGTCGCTGGACAAAGGCGTCCTCGCCGAAGCCGCCGGACGTGGTGTCACTGTAACCCGACAGAAGGATTCACCTCATGTCTCATTGCATTTCGCCCACCAGCCAGCCATGGCACGCCAGCCTGCGCGGAGGGGCGATCGTCTCGTTCCGCTTTCCGCATGAAACCGAGGGCCGGGACAGGCCCAAGATCCGGCCCTCGCTGGTGCTCGCGGTGCGAACGATCGGTGACCAGCGTTTTGCGCTGCTCGCCTATGGTACGACCCATTTCCGGAAGCTGCCTGCGGATCAGGTGGTCTTGGTCCTCGAGCCGGAGGAACTCGTCGCGGCGTCTCTGCATGAGCCGACGCAGTTCAATTCGGGGCGCACGCTGCTCGTATCTCTCGACAACTCGGGCTTCGACATACATCCGACACGCAAGACGCCCGTCCTCGGCACGCTGACAGGTCGATCTGCCGCGCAACTCGGGGGCGTACGCAAGAGGCTCGAAGCATCACCGAGAAAGACGGGCCGGCGGGCAACGCCGTGGTCTCGTCGCAGAGAGCGCTGCGCGGTGACGGTCGAACGCCGTCGCGGGGGGCGCACGATCTCGCGGGAGCAGCGCCATGTCTGATCTGCTTTACGACGATCCGCTGCAAGATGCGGTATACACGGCGCTGGCGGCCTCGGGTCAGGCAAGACAGGCGCTGGAGGCGCTCGCGGTGTTCCTGCCGCGATACCGCAACCTATGCGCGTCGCTGTCGCGACGAGTGCTCGCACATGACCTGTTCGAGGATCGCGACCGCTACGATCTCGAGACTCTGCTCGATCGTGTCGATCGTGAGATCAAGGCAGGCGAACGCATCGAAGTACATGCCGACGAGCACTGCGTGTCGGAAGGCTGGTTGGAGACTGTTCTGACCCCTGACGCGCGCGCCCTGCATGATACGGCGGCACCTGTCCGGAGGCTTCTGAACGCGCTCGAACAGGTGCACGCGCTGCGCAGATCCGAGCAGGTGACCGCGCGGTTGCGGGAAGCGGATATGTGACGATCCGGCCCCGGGCACCTTGGTGCACCCGGGGCCAACGCCTCTGACCGCTCTGATCGGGAGGGCGCGATCCGGGTGACCTAAATAATTGAAAAAATCATTATAATACAGATATTTATGGATTATGGAAAATAATTTCCGAATCTCGTTTTGCACATATCTGACCCGTACCACTTCCTTCTCGCAACCGGCGGAATGCCCCCGGCCTGCGCCCCGGAAACCAGCGAGAAAGGAATGAGACATGGGGATCTACACGCTTGGAAAATATGTGCTCTTCGACGAACGCGAGAGCGGCTTCGAAGATTTGGCCGAGGCGACGGATCGCGCCACCTTTGCGGAGATCGCGGAGGATATTGCCACCGAGCAATGGATGCATTGCGAGGACTTCCCGATCATCGACGTGAGACGCATCGTATCCGAGCGCTTCGGCCAAGTGTTCCGCCGCGGTGAGGAAACGCACACTGACCTCTGCATGGCGGATTGGCAGAGCAGTCTTCACGCGATCGCGCAGACCTTTGGCGGGCTTGAGACCCGGCAGATGGGACTGTTTCTTGCAAATCAGGACGTGGCGACGCTGACGGGGATTGTCACGGCTCAGCTGCATGACTGCATTGACGCTGGTCACTTCTTCCGGGCCCGCAAACTTATCACCACCCTCGAGCATCTCGAGACCTGCGGGCTGCCGGGGTTCGAGCCCGGATTTCCGTCGATCGGTGGCGATGACGAAGCCTGCGATGCGCGTTCCGTGAACCACGGCGCCGGGCGGCGCTGGATCGTGGAATACACCGTCGCCTTCGCTTGATCGAGGCAGGAGACCGCTTCCGCCGAATCCGCCCGTAGCCCCCCCTCGGCGTGAGGGGCTGCGCGGCGGCCCGGCGAAGACAGGGGAACTGTAATAATGAACAATGTGGCCTCTCTGACGGATATGCTCGGCTGGGCGCGCGAGACCGGCGAAGCAGCGGATGCGATCCGGGCACTTGAGTTGATCCCCGCGCGGCTCGGGATGCTCGATGCGGATCTCGGAACACTGCCGGCGGAGCTGGCCTGGTTCGAGCGCGTGGTGGCGGGGCACGGCTATGCGCTGGTCTCACCGCGGGCCCGCGACAAGGAGAAGACCGGGCGGCGGGCGGACTCGCGGGTGCGCGCGCTGCTCAAGCGCTTTGTCGCGGCGGCGGGCGGGAACGAGCCCTCTGATCCCGGCAGTCGCGCGGGATACACCGCTCTCATGGCGCTGATCGAGACACATGAGGGGCGACCGGGCTCCGGCGCGCGCTGGAACATCGGGCGCCACCGCAGCCTGACATTGCTGCGGGCACGGGCCCGCTGCGAGCCGCAGGATTTGACGCGGGAAGAGATCGACCGGATCGCCCGCGAGCTCTCCGCTGACAAGCGAAAGATCCTCGCCAGATCCGTGACCTTCCTCAACGGTCTGCGGGGTCTCACGAATGAAATGCCCGAGCTTCGAGCGTTTCTGCCTGTAGCACCGCTCGCAGGGCCGGTGAAGTCGTCGCGGGCCCGCAGAATGGACTGGGCGCTTCTGCCCGAGCCGTTCCGTGCCTCGTTCGAGGCTGCCGCGGATCGCTGCCTCGCGGGAGAAGGGGACTATGCCGAGGCATTGGTGGCCCGGCTCGAGGCCGGCGAGGATCCCGAACAGGTGATGTCGGAGGCGGACAACCTCGTGAATTCGGGGAGGCGGGAGGTCGGCAAGCCCGACCTGGCTCGCCGGACCTATCGCGAGGCGGTCACCTGGCTGGTACGGGCTTTCGAAGATGCCGGGGGTGATCTCACGATGCTGCACGATCTGCGGGATGTCTGTACCCGGAATACGATCACCGCCGCGATCCATGATCAGATGTCCCGGTCAGAGGCGGCGCACGATCTCAAGGACCCGCTGCTGTCCACGACGCTGAAGTCCCGCCTGACCTCGCTCACGACGCTGGCCCGGCATGGGCTCGAGGACAAGAGCATCGCGGCAATCGTCTCGCTATTGCGCAAGATCCACTACGATGACCCGCTCAGGAAGCGCAAAACGCAGCGTGGTGAAGGCACTCTGATGGAGGTCGACCGGATTGCTGCGATGCTGCGGCACCAGCCGGGTCTGGCAACGATCTGGTCAAATGCGCCAGCGCGCATTGCCGAAGCCTCCCGCCGCGACCTGGCGGCGGCACGGTCGGACGCGGCGGTGAGCCGTGAGATCACTGCGCTGCGCGGGCTGGCCGGAGCGGCGGGCTACGCATTGCAGATGTCGCGCCCGATGCGCACGGCTTGCCTGCGTCATGCACGGATCACAACCTGTGGCGATGTGCCTGCCAATCTTCAGCGCTCGGGACCGGGGGAGACTGATCTGACGTTTCGCTTCGCGCCGTGGGAGATCAAGACCGCCGATCCGGTCACCGTCGAGGTGACGGGGCAGGACGCCGAGATCCTGCGCGACTGGATGGAGCGGGGACGGCCACGCCTGATCGAGCTGCAAGGGCTCGATACCGCGAGCCCGTACCTGTTTCCAGGCAGTGCCTTGCCGAGCCAAGACGCAGGAGACCCGGTGGCGCTGCCACGCGGGTGCTATGCGCCCTCGGCGTTCCTCGAGTTGTGGCGCGATGCCTCGCGCGTGCTCGGGGTAGCGGAAACCCCGCACAGGATGCGCCATGTCGTGGCGCTTCTGATCCTCGCGCTGCGCCCCGGTGACTATGGCTTCGTTGCGACCGTGCTTGGCAACAGCGCGCCAGTCGCGCGCAAACACTATGGCCGCGACGATGGTCAGGCGGCGGCGCGGGAGGCCCGGGCAGCGTTGCTCGCGGCGCATCCGGATCTGTTCCAGAATTTCAAAAGGAGACATATGCGATGAACGACGACATCGCCCGGGCCCGGCTTGCGCGGGTACCGGCATCGCTACGCGCATCCATGATGGCGCAGCGGGCAGAGCTGCCACCCGGAGCAGTCACCGCAGTCGCGCGGTTTCACGACATTCTAGCGCAGCGGAATGAGGATCCCGACCTGCCCTCGCGGGGGAGCTTTCAGGCGGCGTGCCGGACAGAATCCGCGCTTGGCCTGCTCCTGCGCGTGCTCGAGCGACATGCCCCCGAGACCTGCCTCGCCGAGGGGCGTGACCTGCGGCGCGAGTGGTACCGCCATCGCTCCGGCGCGGGCGAGAGGCGAAGCGCCTCGGCAGAGACAGGGAACACCGCCCGGGAGGCGCGGAACTGGCCTCGGACTTGGCTCGCCCTGCTTCCCGGCCTGCGCGCGGCGCCTATCCGGCAGAGTTCGCTCGACCGGCACATCGCGTCGATCAACCGCTGCGCGGACATGGTCCCCGGGCTGCGCTGCCCGCCGCGGCTTGGCTGGCTCTTCGGCTGGGAGCTGGCCGAGGCGCTGGCCGGGGCAGGGGTCTCTGCGCGGTCGGCAGCGAACTACATCGGCGCGCTCGTCAGTCTCGGGCGCCATGGCGGGCTCGACGCAGAGGCTCTGGATGGGCTCCGGGCGATCCAGACCAATCTGCAGCGCAAAGGGCGCCGCCAGCCGAAGCGGAAGGCCTCCCGGCTTGAAGCGCTCTACGAGGCGGGCGGCTACAAAGAGATCCTCCGCGTTGTCCGGCGCAAGCTGGACGACGCCGACGCCCAGCCTGGCTGGCGGGCGGAGGCGCAGGTGGCGCGAGCCACGGCGGCGGTGCTGGCCGTCGCGGTCAACATGCCGGCACGGACCGGGGATGTTGCGTCCTGGGCCTTCGGAGATCAGCTGCTCCGCGAGCCCTGGGGGGAATGGCACCTGCGGTGGCGGCAGGAAAAGACCGGCGTCTGGCTCGATGCGGGCGTGCTCTGGCCCGAGGTCGCGCAGGTGCTCGACCTCCATCTTCTCGGGGGCCGGCCCAGACGTCATGCGCAAAGGCGCTATGACGCTCTCCGTGGCTGCAACTGGCTCCGTTTCGAAGCAGAAGGCTATGACCGACGCTGGCCGAGCGAGAAGGTGCGAGAGGCCATCGGCGTGCCGCTGCATGATCTGCGCACGCTCGCGGCAGACTATCTCCGTCTCCACGATCCAGCCAAGGCGCCGGGCGTTGTCTCTGCGCTGCTCGGCCACAGTACGGAGGCGGCAGGCGAGGCATACCGGGCACTCTGTGTCGAGACCGCCGCGCAACGCAGCTGGCAGGAGATCCGCGCCGCGCATGCGGCGGGATGAGGACGGGCCCTGCCAGTGCCCTTCCCGCTTTGCCTTCACAGCCGTTCCTGAGCTGGAGCCGGGGTCTCTCGGCTCCGGCGCCCGGTTTCGTGGCGGGCGCTTGGCGGTTGTGAGGGCGCGCCGCCCAATATCCAGGCCTCGGCATCGACCGGCGCGACGCGCACATTGGTGAATACGTTGCGGGTCGGCAGACCGGCGGCGATCCAGCGCTCGACGGTGCGCTCGCTGACGGCCCATCGCGCTGCGAGTTGCGCCTTCGTGAGCAGCGGCTGCCGATAGGCGTCCATCTTGTGGCCCCACGGCGCGGGGCCTGTCTCAGCGCTCCAGACATCGCGCCAGCGTGCCCGCCAAAGCCCGCCAATGCGAACGCCTTTCAATCGTCCAGAGCTGAGATGATCTCGGATCGTGCGGTGGGAGAGACTGAAATGGGCCGCTATGTCCGAGACGGTGAGTGTGAAGTCATGTGTATCTGTCATGACGAGCAGATGGGTCCGTTGCAGCGGTCGCAAAAAAGGAGGGTTCGGTTCTCTTGAGGGGCGTCCAGCTGATGAGCTGGATGGTTCTAAAGAGAGGCCTGTCTGCATGCGGGCAGGCAGAAGCCTTGGCATGCAAGAGCGGTCGTCGCGGGCTGAGAGCATGCCTGGAAGACGGTTTTGCACAGTCGGATACGCAAATCCCCGCCAATGCGGCGGCGGTCCGACAAACGCACAAAGGTCCCCCGACATATATTGGCGTTATGTTCGGGGACGGTAGTGCCCCGAGAGATGGTGTAAGAGCGCCGACCTTCGGAGAGGTCCAAGGCTGATCAGGTCGCCACGGCGGACAGCCTGACGGTTGTAGTGTCGGTGACACGCGCCAGGCTTTCAAGCGACATGTATCTCCGCGCAACCGTCCATTCGTCATTGGTCTCGAGCATCAGCGCGCCGACGAGACGGACGATGGCCTCGTCGTTCGGGAAGATGCCGATGACGTCAGACCTGCGCTTGATCTCCCGGTTCACCCGCTCCAGTGGGTTCGTCGACGCGATCTGGGCCCAATGCTCACGCGGAAAATCCATGTAGGCGAGGACGTCGTCGCGCGAGGCGTCCATGAGGGCGCCGAGCCGCGCCTGCTTCTCGCGCAGCGCGTCAGCCACGACCTCCCACTGGGCTTCGGCATCCGCCTTGTTTTCCTGGGCGAAGATCGTCTTCAGCATTGCCGCCACGGCCGTGCGCTGCTTGGTCGGAGCATGGGCAAGCGCGTTTCTCATCCAGTGAACGCGACAGCGCTGGTGCGTCGCGTCGAACACCCGCCGCGCGGCAGCCCGCAGCCCCTTGTGGTCATCGGAGACCACCAGCTTCACGCCGCGCAGGCCACGGTCGGCGAGAGAGCGCAGGAAGTCGGTCCAGAACGTTTCTGCTTCGGATGGACCGGTGGCGACGCCGAGAACTTCGCGCTTGCCGTCCTCGTTCACAGCTACCGCTATTATCACGGCGCGGCTGATGATCCGCCCGCTCTCGCGCACTTTCACGTAGGTCGCGTCGAGCCAGAGATAGGGCCAGGCGCCTTCGAGCGGCCGGGAGAGGAATGCATTCACCCGCTCGTCGATTTCGACACAAAGGCGACTGACTTGGCTCTTCGACATGCCGCCAGCGCCCATCGCCTTCACCAGATCGTCTACGGAGCGCGTAGAGACCCCGTGGACGTAAGCCTCCTGGATCACCGCCACCAGCGCCTTCTCAGCAGTCCGTCGCGGCTCCAGGAAGCT
>NZ_JAEKJV010000023.1:0-57526 GCF_017309175.1 Salipiger bermudensis
AAACTGCTCGCCAACTGAGCCGGCAAGCGGCTACTCGGACTGCCGGTTCGCAAACCAGGCCGCATCGAGCTCCTGCTCAAGGGAAACCCTTCCTCAAGGCAGACCTTTTCAGCGGCCTGATAGGTGCGCCCCAGAGCCGACGGCCTCTTGGCTGATCGTCACAAGGGAGGAGCCATGATGCGCTCCCCCCCCAAAAAAAGTCTTGGGCAGGGAAGGTCTTTCGCTCTCGCGGGCAAGGGAATGCACATAAGCCCTCCGAGCGAACAGTCGGTTCCGTGGGTGCCCGCGGCACGTCGGCGCCCATCCCTGTCTTCGCAGGATACAACCTGCTCTCCGCGCTGTCTGCTCAGCGCTTCCGAACCGGCCTCGGCAAGAGACAGGAACGGCCCCGCAGCGTCGTGCTGCGGGGCCGCTCTCTCGTGGGTGTGTACCGGGATCAGGCGTTGGCGCCGGACATGTGCCGCGCGGCGATGTAGCCGAAAGTCAGCGCTGGTCCCAGCGTAATGCCGCCGCCGGGGTAGTTGCCGCCCATGATGGAGGCCGCATCGTTGCCTGCCGAATAGAGCCCGCCGATTGGCTGGCCGTTGCCGTTCAGCACCTCGGCGTACTCGTTGGTCTTGAGGCCCGCGAAAGTCCCGAGATCACCCACATACAGCCGCACCGCGTAGAACGGTCCCTTCTTGACCGGTGCGACGCAGGGGTTGGGCTTGTGCTGCGGATCGCCCAGCGACCGGTTGTAGGCCGTCGAACCCTTGCCGAACTCGGGATCCTCCCCCTTGACCGCGTGCTTGTTGAACTCTGCCACGGTCTGCTCCAACTGCGCCGGGTCCGCGCCGATCTGACGCGCCAGATCGGCGATGGTCTTTCCCTGGATCAGGTAGCCCTGCTTGACCAGGCTCTTGTAGGGCACCGGCGACGGCTTGGCGAAGCCGAGACCGTATTTGCGGAAGGTCCGATGATCGGCAACGAACCAGGCTGCCAGTTCGGCATCCGGGCCGCCCTCTTCCTGGCAGCGCTTGACCATGGCCTGGCAGAAATCGTGATAGCTCTGCGCTTCGTTCACGAACCGCTTGCCCGAGCGCGTCACAGCGATCACCCCAGGCTTCGAGCGGTCAACGAAATGAGGGAAGGTGCCGAGTAGGCCGTTGCCCATCGGCGGGCGCGACACCGGCACCCAGGCCGCCGAGTTCGGCAGCTCGGTGTTGACCGTGGCGCCCACAGCCTCGCCAAGGCGCAGGCCGTCGCCCGTGTTGCCCGGAGGGGCGGGCGACACATGCTCGTGACCCGAGGGGGCATGCGGCATCAGCTCCTTGCGGCGCACCGAGTCCTGCGGAAAGCCACCCGCTGCGAGCACCACGCCCTTTCGCGCGTGCACCTCGACCGGACCATCGGGCCGGTTCACGACGGCACCGGTGACGCGGCCGCTGTCGTCGCGGATCAACGTCCGCACCGGAGCCGAGGTCCAGATCGGGACGCCCTTGTCGAAGCAGGATTTCGCCAGCCGCGCGATCAGAGCATTGCCGTTCATCAGTCGCATCGAGCGGCCGTGGAAGGTCACGTCACGGGCGAATTTCGCAACCAGCCCGGTGACGAACAGCGCCGAGATCGGAGAGCGCGTCACATTGAAGAAATGCAGCAGCTCCTTGCCCGAGCCGATCATCATACCCAGCACGGTGATCTCGCGCAGTGGCGGGCGCAGGCGCTTGATCTCCTTTCCCAGCTCTCGCCCGTCGAAGGGCCGAGCCACGATCGAGCGACCGCCATCCATCCCGCCCGGCGCGGTCGGGTGGTAATCGGAAAAGGTCGGGCCGAGGTCAAACTGAAGCGATGTCTGGCTCTCGAAGAAATCCACCGCTTTCGGCCCGGCCTCCAGGAATGCCTCGACCTTTGCTGAATCGTAGTGTTCGCCGGCCTCGTGCTTGAGGTAGGTCCGCGCCTTGTCGACGCTATCCTGCACCCCGGCGCGTTTGGCGGGGGCGTTGTTGGGGATCCAGCTCCAGCCACCCGAGCGCGCGGTTGTGCCGCCAAAGACAGCTTCCTTTTCCGCCACGATCACCTTGAGACCTCGGTGCACCGCCGAGACCGCCGAGGCGAGCCCTCCCGCACCAGAGCCAACGACCAGCACGTCTACATCTTCTCGTTTCATCGGTTCTCCCCTTTATGCCGTCAGATATCCGCCATCGACCGGCAGCAGAGCGCCGGTCACGTAGCTCGAGGCCTCCGAGGCCAGGAACAGCACCGGGCCGACCAGCTCCGAGGGCTGGCCGGGCCGACGCATCGGCGTGTGTGCCATGAAGCGCCCGATCGCCTCGGGGTTCTCGCGCGTGGCCGCGGTCATTGGTGTCTCGATGACACCGGGCGCGATGGCATTCACACGGATCCCGTGCTCGGACAGATCGTGGGTGAGAGCGCGGGTCATCTGAAGCACCGCCCCCTTGGAGGCCGCGTAAGCCACGAGCCCCGGTCCGCCCGAGACGGACATGATCGAGCCGAGATTCACGATCCGGCCCTTGGTTCGCTTGAGCTGGGGCAGAAAGGCACGCACCATGTTCATGCAGCCGGTCGCGTTGACCCGCATCATCGCATCCCAGTCGTCTTCGAAGCTCTCTGCGTCCGGCGGGGTGCGGCGGATGATGCCGGCGTTGTTGACCAGAATGTCAGTTGGCGCGCCAAAGCGGCTTTCGGTTTCCTGCGCGAGCGCCTCACAGGAGGCCCTTTCCGCAACGTTAAGCCCAAGCGAGATGGCCTCGCCTCCGGCCGCGGAGATTTCGGAGGCGACGTCCGAGCAGGCCTGCTCCTGCAGGTCGCAGACCACAACCCGCGCCCCGGCCTCCGCCAACCCAAGGGCGATGGACCTGCCATTGCCCTGAGCGGCGCCGGTGACCACCGCCACCGCACCTTTGATTCCCAGCATGATTCCTCCCTCGGTCGTCTCGGTCGCCGGAGATTCTCCGGCCTACGTGATTTGGCAATAACGAAACGATTTAAACTTAACAAACGAATTCGCGAATCCAAGAAGAATTTCTGCTTCCAAGCTGTCAATCTGAGCCGACGCATGCGCGCACATAGAGAAAAGTGTCGCGATAGCAATGTCTTATCTTCCAAATGCCATGGCGGATGGGGCCCATCATGTCATACTATATTGACATATGTATTATTCGTCGACAAACTTTGAGCCGAGGAGCGAGACCTGCGGCGATGCCGTTGGGTCTCTAAAGGGAGAGAGATCATGACAAAGAATGGCGAAGCCATTCGCACCGCTGTGGTGCGAGCCGCCGCCTGTGGTCGTGCTGCGACGAGGGGGCAGGCATGAGTTCGGCGAGAAAACTTCTGGAGATGCGCGGCGTTTCCAAGCATTTTCCGGGCGTCCGGGCTCTGCACGACATTACCTTCGACGTCTACGCCGGAGAGGTTCACGGCCTCGTAGGTGAGAACGGCGCAGGGAAATCGACCCTGATGGGGGTAGCCTCGGGGGCGCTGGTCGCGACCGAGGGCGAAGTCCACATCGACAGCGACCCGATGTCGGGCGACCCGGATCGCGCGCGTGAGCTCGGTCTTGCCATCGTGCGGCAGGAGCCGGCGTTGATGCCGGACCTGTCAGTGGCCGAGAACCTCTTCCTCGGGATGCCACATGCCAAGCGGCCCTCGCTGTCTGCGCTCAACACCTGGGCGCGTGGACTGCTCAAGCACTGGAGCGAGGACGTCACGATCGACCCGCGCGACCACGTGTCCACGCTGAACCCGGAACAGCGCTTCATCGTCGAGATCGTGAAGGCCCTGGAATGCGAGCCGAAAGTGCTCGTGCTGGATGAGCCGACCGAGCACCTCGCTTCGGAGGATGTCGAACGGCTCTTCGAACGCGTGCGCGCGGTCACGGCGCGCGGTGCAGCGGTGATCTACATCTCGCACCGGATCCGCGAAGTTCAGGCCATCGCCAACCGGCTGACCGTGCTGCGCGATGGTGAAGGGCAGGGGACCTTCGATGCCCGGAACATGTCCGAGGATCAGATCGTCTCGCTGATCGTGGGTGGCGATCTCGACCGGACCTTCCCCGCGAAGGCGTCCGAGGCCTCCACGCGTACAGTGCTGTCCACCCGCGGCTTCTCGGGGCCGGGCTTCAGCAACGTCAATCTCGACATACGCGCGGGCGAGATCCTCGGTCTCGCGGGCATTGATGCCAACGGGCAGCGCGAGTTCATGCGGGCACTGGCCGGCATCCATCGCGGGGCGGGCGACGTGACCCTTCTTGGAAAGCCAATCTCGATCCGCAACAGTCAGGGCGCGAAGCGACACGGTATCGCGTACCTGCCCGGGGACCGGCACCGCGAAGGGATCTTCCCAGAGCTTTCGATCCGCGAGAATTTCTCGATCCGCAGCCCGCAAGAGGACGCGGCCCTCGGATTGATCCGTAGCGGCAGCGAACAGCGCCGCACGGTCGATGCGATCCGGCAGTTCGCAGTCAAGACGCCGCATGGCGAGACGCCGATCCAGTCCCTCTCCGGCGGCAACCAGCAAAAGGTCGTGCTCTCGAGCGTCCTTGCGGCCAAGCCGCAGGTGCTGCTGGTCGACGAGCCGACGCAGGGCGTCGATGTCGGAGCGCGGGCGGAGATCTACCGCAGCATCCGTGAAACCGCCCGCAGCGGTGTCGCTGTGATCGTCGTGTCTTCGGACGCGCAGGAGGTGGCTGGGCTGAGCGACCATGTCGCCATCTTCTCCCGTGGTCGCGTGGTCGACATGCTCTCGGGCGACGACGTGACCGAAGATCGCATCACGTCTTCGGTCTTGAAATCCACCGAACAGCGCGACCGTCATCATCGCCCCGTCGCGGCGTTCTGGAAATGGGCGGCGAGCAACAGCGCGCCGCTGGTCATGGTCGCCGCCGCGATCCTGTTTCTGGGTGCGATCGCCGGGATGTGGAACCCGTTCTACCTCTCGCCTCGCAGCCTGACCGGAATGATGACCTTTGCCGCCACGCTGGCGCTGGTCGCCTATGGGCAGCAGTTCCTGATGATGGTCAGCGGCATCGACCTGTCAGTAGGGCCAACGATGGGGCTTTGTCAGGTCGTCGGCTCATTCTTCCTATTGCAGGAGTTGGGGCCGGGCTCACATGTCGCCGGCTGGGTGCTGCTCTTGCTGGTGGCGATGGCGGTTGGCGTCGTAAACTGGATCCTTGTCGAAGGCCTTCGGATGCACCCGATGGTCGCGACGCTGGCCACCTTCATGGCGGTCCAAGCCATCTCGTTGATCCTGCGCCCGGTGCCGGGTGGCATGATCGACGGTGACGTGATGATGGCGCTTTCGATGAAGGTGGGCATCGTGCCGATGACCTTCATCGCAGCCGTCCTGCTGGCGCTAGTGCTGGAATTTTGGCTCTATCGGCGAGAGATGGGCGTATCGATGCGCGGCCTCGGCTCGCGGCAGGAAGCGGCGCGAACCGCCGGCATCCGACCGAAGTTTGCCCGCTTCGTGGCCTATGTTGGCTGCTCTTTCCTCGCAGGTCTGGCCGCGATCACCATGATTGCCCAGGTGGGCATTGGGGACCCGAGGGCCGGTCTGACCTATACGCTCGGCTCCATCGCGGCGGTGGTCATCGGCGGCGCGAGCCTTTTCGGGGGGCGCGGATCCTTCGTCGGCGCGCTGCTCGGGGCGATCTTCATCACCCAGGTGAACTCGGTGACCGTTTTCCTGAGGCTCAGCCAGGAATGGCAGCAGTATCTGCTTGGCTTCCTCATTCTCGCGTCCGTGGCGCTTTACTCCAAGAGCCGTGAAAAGGTGGTGCAGGCATGACGACGACAACGCTCAACAAGGCCGGTGACGCACCGGCCGGCAACGCTGGCTTCGCCCGGCTTTCGGCGACGCTCTTCAACGAGTTCTCGTGGATTTGGGGAGGCCTGTTCGCGCTGTTCCTGATCTGCTCGGTCGTCGCACCCGGCGTGGTGCGGCCCGCCGCACTCAGCTCGCTTCTGCCCTTCGCGGCGATCCTTGCGATTACCGCGGTGGGGATGACGGTGGTGATCCAGCAGCGGGGCCTCGACATGTCGCTGCCGGGCACCATGACCATCGCCGGCCTTCTCTTCGCCAAGATCGGTTTCATGACCGGATCGACGCTGCTTGCGGTGCCGCTCACGCTGCTCATTGCGCTTGGCATCGGCATCGTGAACGGCCTTCTGGTGGCCAAGGTGAACATCACCCCGATCGTGGTCACGCTCGCGACGAATGCCATCCTGATGGGTGCGGTGCGCGCGGTGTCGGGCGGAAGCCCGATGACCGCACCTGCGGAGCTGGCCGAGTTCTCGCACTCTAAGCTCTTCGGTGTGCCGATGACCCTTGTGCTGGCGTTGCTCTTCATCCTCGTGATCAGCGTCGTGACCAAGCGTTCGATCGCCGGTCGACGCTTTGTCGCCGTCGGGCAGAACCCCGCCGCCGCGACCGCCGCGGGCATCCCCATCCTGCGCTACCAGGTGGCGACCTACGCGGTGGCGGCGCTGTGCTTCGCCGTGGCCGGGATGCTGTTCACCGGCTTTATCGGCTCTGCTTCGCAGACTGCGGGCATCGATTACCTACTGCCTGCGATCGCAGCGGTGGTGGTTGGCGGCACCCCCTTCAGCGGCGGGCGCGGGAGCGTCATCGCCAGCGGGGCGGCAGCGCTGTTCATGGCGCTGCTCGGTCAGATGGTGCTCGCACTCGGGGCCGAAACCTCGGTGCAGCTGCTGGTGCAGGCTGGCGCCATCATCGTTGCGGTGAGTGTGCGCCACCTCCCGGACCTGCTGCGCTGGATCGCGCGCGGCTGACTCCACGGGCCCCGGCCAAACGCCGGGGCCGTTCGTCCTATTTTGCTCAAGAGGAGACGACATGATTTCTGTCATGGCCCTGATCCGTACTGCCAACGAACTCTGCGCCGAGACCATGCGTGGGCCACTGGCCAAGCTCGCCTCGGGCGGGGCCTCTGCGGAGGAAATCCGGGGGATGGTCTTCAACCGGATTCACGGACCGCAGGACGAAACCGCGCCGCTGGATGGCATCGCGCAGTTCTTCTGCCCGACGATCTCTTCCGGGATGTCTGCCGCCGCCAGCGGTGAACTTGATCTCGCGATGGGGGTTCCGGGGCATTTGATCCGTGAGATGAACCCGATCCTGTGCCTGCAGAACAGCGTCCTGGCGCCGGACCGCGACGCTGGGTTCAAGCGCATTTCGCTGCTGCGCAAACGTGCGGAGCTGTCGACGGAGGCCTTTCAGGAAGAATGGTTCGGTCTACATGCGGCGCTGGTCAAGCGGATGCCGGGGCTGCTTGGCTATCGCCAGAATCTCGTGCTGGACGGCCCGCGTGATGACGAGGGGCGGATGATGGCTGACGGCGTCGTCGAGATCTGGGCCAAGGATGCCACGGACCTCGACGCCGCCTTCGCCTCGGGTGCCGGGCGCACGGTTCTTAGCCACGCGCAGGAGTTCATCGCGGAGAGCTCGAGCTTCGTGGTCGAGCCGACTGCCCTGCGCGGGCTGCACTGAGCGACGTTGACAGGACGCCATGCTGACCGACCCTCTGCTGCTTGCCGTGATGACACTGGCGGTTGTGATCCTCGGCCTGTCGAAGGGCGGCTTTGCCGGGATCGGCATGGCAAGCACGCCGATGGTCGCGGCCATCACCGACCCGCTGACCGCGGCAGGCCTCATGCTGCCGATCCTGCTGGTGCAGGACCCGCTGGTGGTGGCGATCTATCGCCGCAGCATCGACTGGCGGGTGATCCGGCGGATGTTGCCGGGCGGCGCGGCTGGGGTGCTTGCGGCCTACGTGTTGGCCACGGAAGTCCCGGAATGGACGGTCAAGGCGGTGTTGGGCATGGTCTCTGTCGCCTTCGCGCTCTGGCAGGTGGCGGTCGACCGGCGGGGTGTCCCGCAAATAGCGCGCGCGCGCCGCTTCGACTGGCCTCTTGGCCTTGCAGCCGGTGCGGC
The DNA here is from genome assembly GCF_017309175.1 of Salipiger bermudensis. Taxonomy (NCBI): domain Bacteria; kingdom Pseudomonadati; phylum Pseudomonadota; class Alphaproteobacteria; order Rhodobacterales; family Roseobacteraceae; genus Salipiger; species Salipiger bermudensis. The sequence goes on from NZ_JAEKJV010000023.1 coordinate 7,951, forward strand.
GAGCGGATTCACCAGTGCCATCGCCCATGCCGGGCCGCCGCCGTTCCAGATCTACGTCATGCCGAAGCGGCTGCCCAAGGAGGTCTATGTCGGCACCAGCGTGATGTTCTTCGCCGCGGTGAACCTGATGAAGCTGCCAAGCTTCGTCGCCCTCGGCTTGTTCAGCCTCGGGACATTAAAGACCAGCGCGCTCTTCCTTCCCCTCGCCATCGGCTCGAGCTGGGCGGGCGCTTGGCTGATCCGGCGGATCGACCCGCAGAGCTTTCGCCGGGTGATAAACGGCATCCTGCTGCTGATCGGCCTCGCATTGCTCTGGCAGGCCGCAGCCGGCGCCAGTCTGGGCTGAGGCCATGGCGCAACCGGTGTCACTGCGCTTTGCACCGCAGCGCGCTGGCGGATTATCTGGGAAAGTTGGATAATCTGCGCCAAGCGCGTCAAAGGACGAGCCGTGACAAGGTGGTTGCCCGCCACAAAGCTTCGCTCAGGCGGATCATGGGGATTGTTCAGCCGGAATGACTCTGACCCAAGTGTCCGGCATGGTCAGCACACGCCCACTGAGCTGGGTGCCGAGTTCCGGGGTGAGGCAGGCCCTGGGTTTGTAGGCGCTTTTCCCCTTACCAAGAGCCGCGCAAGACACCTACCGGGCTCAGGGGCGCAGCATGATCTTTCCGGCCCGACCGGGGGTCAGCGCGGCTTTCATCGCGTCGGCGCTGCGCGACAGGGAGTAGCTGCCGCCGGTCTCGAGCGGCAGCTCACCACGTGCGGCCAGCTCGACCAGCTCGCCGATGAGGCGGCGGCGGGTGTCGGGCGCCATCTCTTGGCTGACCCGCGCGCCCCAGAAGCCCTTCACCGTGATGTGCTTGGTGATGAGATCGCCCGAGGACAGCGCCAGAGGCGCGCCGGTCGCGGTGCCGAAGACCACCAGCTCGCCATCGGTGCCCAGCAGGTCGACGAGGCTCGCGGCCATCTCGCCGCCGACCGAGTCGATGGCCGAGAACGCGCCGTCCTCGCCGATCAGCGCGCGCGCCTTTGACTTCCAGTCGGGATCAGCGGTCGAGAGCACGTTGGTCATGCCGGCCTTGAGTAGCTCGTTGGCGGCCTCGTCGCGGCGCACGAGGTTGAGCAGCTGGATGCCGCGCGCCTTGGCGAGCCCGGACATGATCTTGCCGACCGCGCCGTTGGCGGCAGTCTGGATCAGCCATTGGCCTTCACCGACCTTCAGAGTCTCGAGCAGTGATAGCGCGCTGAACGGCATGGCCACGAGCTGCGCGCCAGCGGTGTCGGGGATGGCGTCGGGAAGGGGCAGCAGCGCGGCCTCGGGGGCGGTGAAATACTCGGCCCAGGCGCCGTGCACCCCGGCCGCGGCGACGCGCTTGCTGAGCAGCTCGGGATCGACGCCTTCGCCAAGCGCCTCGACGATGCCTAGCGCCTCGGAGCCGCCGATGGCACCGGGCAGCGGCGGCTTGTAGCCATAGCTGCCGCGGATCGTCCACAGGTCGTGATTGTGGATAGGCGACAGCACCATGCGGATCAGCGCCTCGCCGGGCCCGGGCTCGGGGCGCTCGATCTCGCGCGCGTCAAGAACATCGGCGGGCTCGCCGAAGGTGTCGTGGATGGCAGCGAACATGCTGGTTCTTCCTTTCAGTCGGTCGTTTCAGCCCCGGAGGGGGCGAGCTGGGCAGAGGTCTCCTCGCGCGCCATGCGCAGGGCCGCATCGCTCTGGGCGAGCTTGGCGAGCACCGCGGCGCCGAGCCATCTGGCGTAGAGCATCCGGGCGGTGGCGTCGGGATTGTCGAAGCGGGCGACGCTGCCATCCTCTGCGCCGTCGCACAGCAGGCGGGCGATGCGCGCCACGAGTGCGTCGACGCCGCAGTCGAGGATCTCGCGCATGGGCTCTGAGAGATCGGCGACCTCGGCGCCGAGCTTCACCACGAGGCATTCGCCGGCGATGCCCGCGCGCCCGGCCTCGGCCAGCCACGCATCCCAAAACCGCGCGAGCTTGTCGCCGGCGCTGCCAGGGCTGTCGATGAGGGCATCGAAACGCGCGAGATAGCCCGCGACGTAGTCCTCGAGCAGGGCGGCGCCGAAGGCCTCCTTGGAGGCGAAGTAATAGTAGAACGACCCCTTCGGCACGCCGCTCTCGGCGAGGATGCGCGACAGCCCCACCGCCGAGAAGCCGTGACGCAGCAGCAGGCCGCGTCCGGCGTCGAGAATGCGCTTCCGCGTCAGATCCGATTTGCTTTCCTCTGTCATGCGCAGCGAGATAGGCAATAATAGACCGGTCGTCTAGTAACGCTCGCGAAGCTGTGACCGGCCTAGGATCCGGGCCGGATCACGCGGCCCCGCGAGGGGGGCGGGGCCGCGCGGAGTGCCACTCGTCACTCATAGGCGCCGGCGGAGTAGGTCAGCTCGTAGCTGTGGCTGTAAAGCTCGAAGACGATGCCGAACGGGTCTTCGACATAGACCATGCGGTATGGCTTCTTGCCGGGGAAATACTCGCGGACGGGCATGCGCTGGCGGCCGCCGGCCTCGACGATGCGCTGCGTCAGACCCTCGACATCGGGATCCTGCACCGCAAAGTGGAAGGTGCCGTGACGCTTGTGCTCGAGCTTTTCCTCGGGCGCGTAATTGCCCGGGAACTCGAAGATCTCGATGCCGATCCCGTCGGCTGTCGTGAGATGCGCGATACGCAGCGAGCCCCAGCCGGGGCCGAAGACGTCGGTGCACATGACGCCGATGGCGCTCTCATCCTCGACCGCCTCTGAGGGCGCCATGACGACATAGAAGCCGAGCACCTCCGAGTAGAATTTGACCGCGGCGTCGAGGTCGGAAACCGAAAGCCCGATATGCGAGAAGGTGCGGGGGGTCTGTTGCATTGGGTGTCTCCTTGGGTGGCTGTATGCCCCGGAGGTAGACATCCCGTACCTGCATATGAAATTATCATATGGCATATAAATGATAATTCTGTGTTATATAACATGCTGAACGCCACCTGGCTCGAGACCTTCACCACGCTTTGCGAAGCCGGGCATTTCACCCGCGCCGCAGAGCGGCTGAACATGACCCAGCCGGGCGTCTCGCAACATCTCAGGAAGCTTGAGGATCAGGTCGGCCAGCCGCTGATTGCGCGCGAGGGTAAGCGCTTCACCCTGACCGCCGCCGGAGACGCGGTGTTTGCGCTCGGCCTGTCGCGACGCGGCGCGGAGGCGCGGCTGCGCGAGGCGATCGAGACCGATGACCGGGATGCCGGCACGCTCTGCATCGGCTGTTCCGGCAGCTTTGCCATGCTGCTCTCGCCGCTGCTGCTGGACTGGATGGCATCGGCCCCGGCGCTGACGATCAGGCTGGTTGCGGCGCCGCAGGGCGAGATCCGGACCGGGCTTCTCGAGGGGCGCTTCGATCTGGGCGTGCTGGGCGCCGATCCAGGCAACGCGCGGCTGGAGGGGCAGTATCTCGGACGCGAGGAGCTCTGCCTGGTGCTGCCGAAGGAGGCGCCGGACCGGATGCCGGATTTCACTGATCTCGAGGCGCTCGGCTTCATCGCGCATCCGGACGGCTTTGCCTATGCCGACGAGTTGTTAGGGCTGAACTTTCCCGACGCCTATCCCGGGGCCGACCGGCTGCGGCTGCGGGGGTTTCTCAATCAGATCGGGCAGATCCCGGCGCCGGTCGCGGATGGGATCGGCTATACCCTGCTGCCGCGCAGCGGGGTCGAGGCCTTTGCCGGCAAGCAGGCTCTGCGCGTGGTGCCAATGGCGCAGCGTCGCTGGCACGAGCTCTGGCTGGTCAACCGCAAGGGACGCGCCGCGACGGCGCGCGCGGCTCATGCCGCAAGCCTGATCCGCGAGGCGGCGCAGCGGCTCTAGCGTCAGAGATTCAGCGCCGCCTCCGAGGCGGCTTGGCGCTGGATCAGCTTGCGGAGGACGCCGCCTGCGGTCGGCGCAGCTGGCCGAGCTCGTCGGCGAGGTCGGCGCAGAGCAGGCGCATGCGCTCGGGGTCGCGCTCGCGTTGCGCCTGGATCTTGAGGCCAAAGATATAGGTCTGTATCCGCCGCGCGATGCGGTCGGGATCGCTGCCCGGCGCCAGCTCGCCAAGCGCCTGCGCCCGGTGCAGGGCCTCGGCCAGCAGGTGCTCCACGGTGTCGAGATGCCCAAGCACGACGGCGCGCAGTTCCGCCTCGTCGGGCACTTCGAGCAGCGATTTAACCAGCATGCAGGCGGTCGACGGGCGATCGCCGGGACGTAGCTCGGCGAGGCTGCGCAGGTGGCCCTGAAGCGCCTCGAGCGGCGAGTCCGCATGGGCCAGCAGGGTCTCGAGATCGTTCGCCATGCGCGCGCCGTAGCGGTCGAGCGTGGCACGAAACAGCGCCTCCTTGCTCTGGAACGCGCCATAGATCGAGCCCGGCCGCATCTGCAGTGCCTGCTCGAGATCCTTCAGCGAGGTCGCGTGGTAGCCCTTGACCCAAAACAGGGTCATCGCCGCGTCGAGCGCGGCCTCGCGGTCATAGGAAGCGGTGCGTGCCATGCCGGCACCTTAGGCGTTCGTCGGGGCGAACAGAAGGGGCGGAGGAGTTTTTGAGCGATCACTCTAATATTACTTGAGTGATCGCTCAAGAATGGTCAGGTTCGCCGTATCGCACCTCAGAGCCAAGAGAAAGGGCCAGACCTCATGACCAAGTTCGAACGCTTCGACGTCAGCAACGCGCCGGCGGAGTCGCTGCCGCTGATCGAGAAATCCAAGAAGGCTTTCGGCCGCCTGCCGGGGCTGCATTCGGTGATGGCGGGCTCGCCGCCGCTGCTCGACGGCTACCAGACGCTGCACCGGCTCTTTGCCGAGGAGACGGCCTTTGATGCTGACGAGAAGACTGTCGTCTGGCAGACCATCAACGTTTACCACGAATGCCATTACTGCGTGCCGGCCCATACCGGCATCGCCAAGATGATGGGCGTGAGCGACGAGATCTCCGATGCGCTGCGCGACGAGACCCCGCTGCCCAGCGACAAGCTCGAGGCGCTGCGTCTCTTCACACTGGCGATGCTGGAGACCCGTGGCAACCCGAGCGAGGACGCATTCGAGGCGTTCTACGCGGCGGGCTACGGCGAGCGGCAGGTGCTCGATATCATCCTTGGCCTTGCCCAGAAGGTGATGAGCAACTACACCAACCACGTGGCACATACGCCGGTGGACGCGCCGATGCAGAAATTCTCCTGGACCCCGAAGGCGCAGCGCTGAGCGGCGGACCCAGACCGACGGAGGCGCCCACATCGCTGGGTGCCTCTTCTCCCATCTACGCTGCCCGATGCTCTCGTTCTGCGGGCGATTGTGCCGGACGGCGGGTCGGCCTCTGTCGTGCAGCTAAGTAGGACGAATCCGGCCCCATCTGCGCGCCGCTCGCAGCGCGTGGCAACGCTGCGACGTGTTGCGAAGATCGACCCTGCAAGCCTCTCGGTGCCCTTGTAGGCTTGCCTAGGGGCCAGCTTCTTGCGCGACCCGCTTCATCAGGATGAAGGCCTCCTGCACCTCCGCGAAGCTTGATGCTTTGATGCGTTTCCGCTTCTATCCCAGCCGAGGCAGCCCAGCCGAAAGCTCCAGCTGCAAACGGTCCAGTTCCCAATCGGCAGAGCATTTGAGATTGGTAGTCGGGACGGTCCTTCTGGGCAGGCGCGCCGGGCGCGGAGCCCCCGTGAGTACGCCGGCAGAGCATCATGTGGATCTTGCGGGACGGCTCGGATCGTCAGTAACTATGCCTGCAAGTGTCCACCTCCATCGGCTTTCATTTGCCCGTGGCGTTGCGTGGCGACGCAAAGCAAGAACGGCGCGCCCCAGATCGAGGCGCGCCGCGGATGTGTCAGTCGGTCTCGTCTCGCGAGCGCCGATCAATCCCACTTGGGAAGCGTTTCCATTTCCTCGGCGGTCATCGAGACCGTGTAGGTCCCGTTGTCATACTGAAGATTGTCGAACGAGATCACCACGTCCTCATCACCGATGTCGAGCCAGCCACCGACCTCGACCACCGCTGCGGTCGGCGTGCCGGAGTCGTCTACGAGAATTTCTTCGATCTCGCCGACCTGATCGCCGTTCGGTCCGAGGATCTTTGCATCGTCCACCGATCTGAGTACATCCACATCAAGGCCTTGGGCCAGTGCGGTGCCAGCGGCGAAGGTCAGTGCGATGGCGGGAAGAATTGCGCGGGGCATGGTATCTCCGTCTAATTGCTTGCGTCTGTTCGCAAAACCAACGGGGCGACGGGAAGTTCCACGGCGTGTCCTTGCCGTCGCGACAGGCGGGTGCCCGCGCGAAGGCAGCGGCCGTGCGGTGGATGCTCGGATCGTCCGGGCAACACCCGGCGGGGCAGATGCGAGCCCCTCCAGCGCGACCTGCTGCCGAGAGTTTTCATCCCGCCGCCGACCCAAGGCAGAGACACAACAGAAAAGGGGCCGGACAAATGCCGGCCCCTTTTCCGTTTCAGGACATGGCGTGTCTCAGACGGTGCGCACCAGGCGCAGTGCGTCGTAGATGGCGGCATGGGTGTTTCGCGCCGCGACCGCATCGCCGATGCGGAACAGCTGGAAGCTGTCAGTCGGCCCGGTTGCGACCTTCTGTGCGGCGCCAGCCACCAAAGCCTCGTGATCGACCTCGCCAAGATTCACCGATTTCGGTTTGAGGTCGAAATAGAGGTCATCCAGCGGCCGGGTGCCGTGGTTGACGATCACTTGGTCGACCTCGCGGGTACGGGTCACGCCGCCGTAATCCGACCCCAGAACCGCCTTTAGCCCATTGCCGTCGCGCTGCACGTCCGTCAGTCGCCAAGTGACGGTAAAAGTGGTGTCCTTCGCCTGGAGGCTGCGCATGTAGGGCACCAGATTCATCGCCATTACCTCGGGGGCAAAGGCGCGGTCGGGGGTCACGATCTCGACCCGGGCGCCGGTGGCCGCGATGATATCCGCCGCCTGCAGGCCCGCATGGTCTCCGGCGTCGTCGAAGATCAGGACGTTGCTGCCCGGCTTCATGTCTCCTGAGAGGATGTCCCAAGCCGAGACCACAAGGTCGTCGCCGCTGGTCAGAACCTCGGTGTGGGGCAGGCCGCCGGTGGCGATGATTGCAACGTCGGGCTCGGTTGCCAGCACGTCGGCCTCATCGGCGAAGCTGTTGAAGTTGAAGGTCACGCCCAGCTTCTCGCACTGATCGAAACGCCAGGCGATGATCGAGGACATCTCGCGCCGCCGTTCCTGCAGGGCGGTCAGGCGGATCTGGCCGCCGGGCTGGTCCGCGGCCTCGAAGACGGTCACCTTGTGGCCGCGCTCAGCCGCAACGCGGGCGGCTTCCATGCCTGCGGGGCCCGCGCCGACAATGGTGACGCGCTTGGGCGTGTCGGCCTTGGCGATCATGTGTGGCTGTTCGATTTCGCGACCGGTCGAGGGGTTGTGCAGACAAAGCGCCATGCCGCCCTGATAGATCCGGTCGAGGCAATAGTTGGCGCCCACGCAGGGACGAATGTCATCCTCCCGGCCCTCGACGATCTTGCGCACCAGATGCGGGTCCGCGATGTGGGCGCGCGTCATGCCCACCATGTCCAGCTTGCCAGAGGCGATCGCGTGGCGCGCGGTGGCCACGTCGGGGATCTTGGCGGCGTGGAAGGTCGGGAAGTCGGTGGCCTTGCGGATCTCACCTGCGAAATCGAGGTGCGGGGCGTTGCGCATGCCTTGCACCGGGATCACGTCGGTCAGACCTGCGTCGGTATCGATATGGCCCTTCACCACGTTGAGGAAGTCGACCAGTCCACTGTCCTTGAGCTTGCGCGAGATCTCTAGCCCGTCCTTGGCATCGAACCCGCCAGGCAGATCTTCGTCACCGGTGTATCTCACGCCAAGCAGGAAATCCTCGCCGCAGCGCTCCCGTATTCCGCGCAGCACGTCGAAGGTGAACCGCAGGCGGTTGTCGAGGCTGCCGCCGTAGGGACCATCCAGGTCGTTGGTCAGGGGCGACCAGAACTGGTCCATCAGGTGCCCGTAGGCCTGAATCTCGAGCCCGTCGAGCCCGGCCGCCTTCATGCGCTCGGCCGCCTGCACGTAATCCTCGACGATGCGGGCGATGTCCCAGTCTTCCATTTTCTTCGGGAAGGCCCGGTGCGATGCCTCTCGCTCGTGGCCCGGCGAGACGACGGGCAGCCAATCGGCCTTGTCCCAGCGGGTGCGGCGGCCGAGGTGGGTCAGCTGGATCATCACCGCGCAGCCCTCGTCATGGCATTCCTGCGCCAGCTTGGCCATGTGCCCCACGACCTCGTCCTTCCAGGCGAGGATGTTGTTGAACACCGGCGGGCTGTCGCGCGACACGCTGGCCGATCCTGCGGTCATGGTCAGCGCAACGCCGGCCTTGGCGCGCTCCACGTGATAGGCGCGGTAGCGGTCCGTGGGCATGCCGTCCTCGGGATAGGCCGGCTCGTGGCTGGTGATCATGATGCGGTTCTTCAGCGTCAGATGCTTGAGCTGATAGGGCTGGAGAAGCGGGTCGTTCGACATGTGCGGGTGCCTCCGAGGGTGCCGGGTAAGAAACGATACGGAAAAATGTACAGCTATGTCGTGTCCGGCAGGAAGCAGAATGCGACGGGACCATGTGAAAATTCGACACCACTGTACAATCTCTGGACATCCCGTAAGGGTCATGGAAAATGGCGCGATGACCGACAAGACCCCTCTTCCCGATCGCGGCTGGCGTGGCTCGCCGGAACTGTGGCTTGATGCAGCCTATGACGCGTTGATCGACAAGGGGGTCGACGCCGTGAAGATCTTGCCGCTGGCCAATTCCCTGAACTTGTCGCGCACCAGCTACTACTGGTTCTTCAAGGACCGCCGCGCATTGCTGCTCGCGCTGCTGCAGCGCTGGGAGGCGACAACGACCGAACCGCTTCTCGAGATCACCAGGGCCTATGCAGCGACCGAGGCCGAAGCCATTCTTGGCGTGATCTCGATCTTCCTGGGCGACATTGGCTTCGATCGGCAGCTGGAACTGGCGGTTCGCGCCTGGGCGCAGCAAGACACGGACGTCGCGGACATGCTGCAGGAGGCGGACGCCAAGCGGCTGTCGGCCCTGCGTGAGCTGCTGCTCCGCTGGGGCCACGGGGAAGAAGATGCCGACGTGCGCGCCCGGACGATCTACCTCGTGCAAATCGGCTATATCTCGATGCGGATCGCGGAAAGCGTCGAGGACCGGATTCAGCGCGTTCCCTACTATGTGGAAGTCTACTCCGGCCATCGGCCTTCAGCGGACGAGATGGCACGTTTCCGCGCAAGAGTGACCGTCCCCGACTGAATCCCAGTCATCATGTCGCGACATCCCGGCCGGCATGTCGCGATTTGCGAAGTACGCCCCCCCTGATCCCGTGCAGAAATGCAGAGAAGAGGAGACGCCGAGCGCCCGCTCTTCTTTCAAATTTCTTCCCCAGATGACCCTGTCCGCCAGTGTTCTGCGGCCCGCTCAGAGGAGTACGCATATGCTGCGCGAATCCGAAGTGCTGTCGCTGTTGATGCGCCGCACCCCCGCCCATTCCCTGGAACAGGACCTCTATTGCGACGCAGGCGTCTTCGAGGTCGACATGGCGAAGATCTGGTACCGCGAATGGGTCTTTGCCATCCCGGCCTGCGAGATCCCGAAGGCCGGTGAATTCGTCGTGCACGAGATCGGCGCCTATTCTGTCGTCATCGTGCGCGGCAACGATGGTGAGATCCGCGCATTTCACAACGCCTGCCGGCACCGCGGCTCGGTCCTGTGCAAGACCAAGAAGGGCAGGGGGCCGAAGCTGGTCTGTCCTTACCACCAGTGGACCTACGAGCTGGATGGCTCGCGTCTCTGGGCGCGTGACATGGGCCCCGACTTTGTCGCTTCGGATCACGGGCTGATGTTCGTTCATTGCCGCAATGTCTCGGGAATGGTCTACATCTGCCTTCCGGACGAGGCGCCCGAGTTCGAGGACTTTGAGGCCGAGGCAGCACGCTATCTCGCCCCGCATGATCTGGAGAATTCCAAGGTCGCTTTCGAAAGCACGATCATCGAGAAGGGCAATTGGAAGCTCGTCTGGGAAAACAACCGCGAATGCTATCACTGCTCGGGCAACCACCCTTCGCTGTGCCTGACCTTCCCGGATGATCCGCGGGCCATCGGCAACGACGACTCCGGACAGCTTTCAGGGCTTCTCGAGACCCATGTCGCGCGTTGCGAGGCGGTCGGCGCTCCCTCCGCGCACAAGGAAGATCCGGTCCGGGGGAACTGGCGGTTCGTTCGCACCCCGTTGCTCGGCGCGGGCGAGAGCTACACTCTGGATGGGAAGGTCGCTGTCACGAAACCGAACAGCTCGATCCCCTTCAAAGATGCCGGCAGTCTCTTGAAGTACAAATACCCGGGATGCTGGAACCATTTCCTGTCTGACCATGCCCTGATCTTCCGCGTCACGCCGATCAGTGCCACGGAGACCGAGGTCTGCACGAAGTGGCTGGTTCACAAGGATGCGGTCGAGGGCCAGGACTACGATGTCAAGCGCCTGACCGAGGTCTGGCTCGCGACCAACGATGAGGACCGCGAAGTGGTTGAGAATAACCAGCGCGGCATTCTCAGCCCTGCCTACCGACCGGGCCCCTATTCGCCGACCCATGAAGGTGGCAACATCCAGTTCACCGATTGGTACGCCGAGACCATCGTCCGCGCCATCACCGGGCCGGACCGGCGCGGCAAGCTGACCGTGGCGGCAGAATAAGCCATGTCGATCACGTCTGATCTCATTGCCACCGCGAACAGCGGCATTTGGACCGATAGCGAGATGCTGGAGTGCTGTGCCGTTGTTCCAGAGGCACCGGACACGGTCACCATAAGCTTCGTCTCTCCCTCCGGAAACCTGTTCAAGTACGAGCCCGGGCAGTTCCTGACGCTGGAACTGCCGGTGCCCGGCGGGCCGCTCTACCGGACCTACACAATCAGTTCCTCACCTTCGCGACCTCTGTCTTTGTCGATCACGGTGAAAGCACAGCCCGGCAGCATCGGGACGCGCTGGATGCTGGAGAAACTGATGCCCGGAATGCGGGTCAAGGCAATCGGCCCGGCCGGCCAGTTCACGCTGGATACGACCGCAAGGAAGAAGAAGTACCTCTTCATCTCGGCCGGGTCCGGCGTGACGCCAACGCTGGCGATGACGACGTACCTCTACGACAGAGGGACTGATATCGACGTCAGTATCATCAACTGCGCCCGTCGGCCCGGTGAGATCATAGGACGGCGCTCCCTGGCCGCGATGGCGTCGCGCGTGCCGTCAATCAAGCTCACGTTCATCGTGGAAGAGGACGACCCGTTCCAGGTCTGGACGGGCCTGCGTAGCCGGCTCAACCAGATCATGATCGGTATCGTCGCCGGCGACTATCTGGAGCGCGACATCTACTGCTGCGGACCGGAGCCGTTCATGGATGCCGTGCGCGAGATGCTGATCGGCCTCGGCTATGACATGGCGCGTTACAGTCAGGAGAGCTTTGCCGCCCCGGTGGAAACGGCCGAAGACCTGCCGGACCTTGATGACGTTACGCCGGACGAGTCGGCAGCGGCGCAGATCACCTTCGCGGGATCCCATGTCACGGCCGACTGCACCGAGACGGACACGGTCCTGGCCGTCGCCCGTGGTGCGGGGCTGAACATCCCCTCGGGCTGCACCTTCGGGTTTTGCGGGACATGCAAGATCCGCAAGACCAAGGGCGAGGTGCACATGGTCCACAACGGCGGCATTTCGGAAGACGACATCGTGGACGGCTACATCCTTGCCTGCTGCTCGAAGCCGGTTGGACAAGTCGAAGTCGATGTCTGAGGGATAGACCGGAGCGCAACCATGGAGACAGAGGTCACGGCAAATCGGGGGCGGAGCGGAGGGCGCGCCGCACGGCGCTCGCGCCGCAGCAAGCACGATGTTGCAATGCTGCCCGGTCTGCACAACACCTTGCCGCCATGCGAGGTCCTCGATCACGAGATGGTCGAACGGATCGATGCGGCCTCCATGGACATCCTTGAGCAGGTTGGCGTGGTCTTTCGTGACCCGCAGGCCCTTGCGGACTGGAGCGCGATCGGTGCGAAGGTCGTTGGAGAGCGGGTCTACCTTGATCGTGGGCTGGTGCGTGACCTGATCGCCACCATTCCGGCGGATTTCACGCATCCTGGGTGGACCACTTCAAAGGGGCTGGCTCATGGGCCGAACCTACTCAGGCCCGTTCGGCATCGCGCCGATGGGCGTCTCCTCGCTCAGTGGCTATCGCGGAGATCTCGCCCTGGCGAAAGCGGCAGAGGCCGCAGGCATACCGATGGCCATCAGCGCCGCCTCCCTGATCCGCATGGAGGAGATCGCCGAGGCTGCGCCGGGCGTCTGGTATCAGGCCTATCTGCCGCCGGATGCGGCGGATGTCTCGGCCCTGCTCAAGCGGGTGGCCGCCGCCGGCATAGGCACCTTCGTCATTACCGTCGACAGCTCCGTCGTGCCGAGCCGCGAAAACAACGTGCGCAATGGCTACAAGACACCGTTGCGGCCCAGTCTCAAGCTGGCCTGGGACGGGATCACTCATCCCGGCTGGGCGATCGGCACTTTCCTTCGGACTTTCGCACAGCACGGCATGCCGTATTTCGAAAACGCCGATGCCGGGCGTGGCGCGCCGCTGCTCTCGAGCCTGGCGGTTCGGGACTTTTCCGGTCGCGAGCGCCTCAGTTGGGCGCAGCTCGAACAGGTGCGGCGGGAATGGACGGGCAAGCTTGTTCTCAAGGGGATCCTGCACCCACAGGATGCGATCCGGGCGCGTGACACCGGGGCCGACGCGATTGTCGTCTCCAACCATGGCGGCCGCCAGCTCGACCATGCGCTGTCCCCGATGCGGGCGCTGCCCAGGGTCGTGGCGGCGGTGCCGGATATGCCGGTCATGATTGATGGCGGTTTCTGGCGCGGCACCGACATCCTGAAGGCGCTCGGCCTTGGGGCTGCTTTCGTGTTTCTTGGCCGGCCCTTCAATTACGCCGCAACGGTGGCCGGGTAGCCCGGAGTGGATCACGCGATCCGACTCCTGGTGAACGAGCTGCGCGCCGACATGGGTATGCTGGGGCTGACCACCATCCCTGAGATGAGTGCAGAGGCCTTGTCTCTGGCGCGCTTCCGATGTCCGGTCACCCCGGCCTCGGAGCTCTTGCAGCGCCGGGCCCCTCCTATCGCTCGTGCGACATGAGCGTCACGGGTGTACTGAGACGATAAATGTCCGAGCAGAGGCGACACGTGCTGCTGAGTAAAGCCACGGCCTCTTACACATAAGGGGATGTCCGCATGCCGTGTTGGCTGACTTGAAGTGTCGGCATTCGAGGTCTTGTGTCAGGGCCGAGGCGGTATATATTTAAGGTATCAAAAGAGAGTATGATTGGATGGTATTGCAAAACCGGCGCAAGACGTCTCTGACCCTTGATGCTGAAGCGCTCGACCTTGCAAAGGAGCTCGGTCTCAATATCTCTGCCGTCGCCGAGGCGGCGTTGGTCAAGGCCGTCGCCGCCGCAAAACGTGAGAAATGGCTTGCCGAGAACGCGGATGCGTTCACTGCCCAGTCAGACTGGCATGAGCGAAACGGGCACCCCTTGGCTGACATCATCGTCGCTCCTGGAGGATCTTCGTGGAAGGGTTGAGCCGTTTCGATGTCGCGGAATACAATGGCGTTCTCATGGTCGTCGTCGAAAGCGAACTTCTACCGCCTGATCCTGCGGTCGTCGTCATCCCCCTTCTTCCCGACTACCCTGCGGTTCGGCATCTTAACCCCGAGCTCCAACATGACGGCAAGCGTCTGATCCTTGCCACAAGGCTGATTGCGGCTGTTCGACGGTCGAGTTTGCGCCGAGACGGAACGGTCGCACATCAAGGCGATCTCGTTACGAAAGCTGTCGATGTCCTGATGTCAGGTGTTTAGTCTACCCAGCCAACACGGCTTGCGGACATAATCTATCGATAATCAAGGCTTACACGCTCTCGGGGCGCATGCTGGCATGTGAAGCATAAGGCTCTGCCAGCCGCTTTGAGGTGGTCCAACCACGATGCGTGAAATCCGGTGGGATTTCGGCGCCCAAGAGGGTTATTGAACGGCTGGAACGCGTGGGGAGCCGGCAGACACTCTCGGCTGACTGCGCACGAGCCGGAGATCGAGCTCAAGAATCGCGACAGTCATCGCCTTGCTCGGAGACCTCCACAGCATGGAGCCAGCATGTCATTTGACCGGGATGGTAGCACCGGGTCGCCGCGCTCGAGAGAGCGCGCACTTCATGAAAAATCAGTGCTGGCATCAGGTCTTCGGCATGCCCTTGCCCGGCCCGAGGCGCTTTTGTGCGGCAATGCGGAACGGCGCGTTGGGACCGCCGAAGCCCTTGTAGCCCGGCCCGCGCTGCACGATCTCGAAGAACATGCCGCTGGCGAAGGCGCGCGAGTAGAGCTGGAAGAACTCCGCCTCGCCGTCGCGATCGTAGAGGATATTCGCGGCGCGTAGCCGGTCTAGCAGGCCGTCGGGCATGTCGAAGCGCGCGGCGAGGTCATCGTAGTAATTGGCCGGGATCGGCAGCGCCTCGAAGCCGTTCTTGGCCATCTGCTCGGCGGTGGCGAAGATGTCGTCGCTCGCCAGCGCGATATGCTGCACCGAGGCGCCGAAGGTCGAGGCGAGAAAGCGGCCCGCCAGCGTGCGGTGTGTCTCGGCCCCGTTCAGGGTGATCTTAAAGCGGCCGTCCTCGCTTTCCACCACCTGACTGCGCACCAGACCGTCCGGGTCGATCACGTCAACCATCGGCGATTTGTCCATGTCGAACAGCGTCGAGTAGAATAGCGTCCAGCTCAGCATGTCCTCGTAGGACATGGTCTGCGCGAGGTGGTCGATATGGGTGATGCCGACGTCATTGCGGGGCGTGGCGTCGGTCTTGGCAAACTCCACATCCCACACGCTATCGAGCCCGCTGGTGCCGTCAATGAAGTGCAGCACCGAGCCGCCGAGGCCGCGGATCGCCGGGATCGCGAGCTCGCCCGGCCCGGTGGGCTGGGAAAAGGGCGTGGAGCCGAGCGCCTTGGCACGGGTCACGGTGTCTTCCGCCGAAGAGACCTGCAGGCCGATGTCGCAGACCGAGAGGCCGCGGGTGTTCCAGACATGGCTGGCATGGCCCTCGGTCTCGGAGTTGATGACGATGCGCACGTCGCCCTGCTGCCAGAGCGCCACCCGCTTGTTGCGGTGCTGTGCGGCGTGGGTGAAGCCCAGCGTGCGCAGGAGCTGAGACAGCGTCTCGACCTCGCCGTCGCGGGCGGTGAACTCGATGAAGCTGACATCTTCCGCGCGGACCCGGGGCGGGATTGCGGGCAGGTCGATCTTCGTCTCCGGCTCGACCCGGCGCACATCGTCCATCAGGGCCACCAGAGAGCGGTAGCCGTCCTGCGCGGTGGCCTTGGCGTTGGAGCCGCGGAACTGGTCGTTGAAGATCTCGAGGCTGATCGGTCCGGTATAGCCCGCCGCCATCACCGCCTGCATGAAGCGGCGCACCTCGAGATCGCCTTCGCCCGGCATGTTGCGGAAGTGGCGCGACCAGTAGAGCAGGTCCATGTCGATGGCGGGCGCATCCGCGAGTTGCACGAAGAAGATCTTGTCGCCGGGAATGGCGCGGATCGATTCCGGGTCGATCTTGCGTCCCAGCGTGTGGAAGCTGTCGAGGATCAACCCGACATGGTCGTGGTTGGCGCGGCGCACGATTTCCCATGCGTCGCGGTGATCGTTGAAATGCCGGCCCCAGGCCAGCGCCTCGAAGCCCACCCGCAGGCCGCGCGCGCCGGCGATCTCGCCGAGCTCGGCAAGGTCATCGGCGGCACGCTGGATGCCGCCGAGCGAGCGCGGATGCACCGACGAGCAGATCAGGATCAGGTCGGTGCCGAGCTCCTGCATGACGTCGAACTTGCGCTTGGCGCGGTCGAAGGCCTTGGCGCGCAGCGGCTCGGGCAGGCATTCGAAATCGCGGAAGGGTTGGAACAGGGTGATGTCCAGCCCCTTGTCGCGGATCATCCGCCCGACCTCGCGGGCGCCGCCATCATGGGCGATGAAATCCTGCTCGAAGATCTCGACCCCGTCGAACCCGGCGGATGCGATGGCGTCGAGCTTCTCGGGCAGGGCGCCCGAGATCGAGACGGTGGCGATCGAGGTCTTCATGGCGGAGTCTCCCACGGGTTGCGGATCAGAAGCCGAGCAGGGTCGGCAGCCAGGTGACGGTTTGCGGCACGAAGGTCAGGATGATCAGCACCAGCACCTCGACGAGGAAGAAGGGCATGATCGACCGGATCAGCCGCGCCATCCCGACATTGGCCACGCCTTCGGCCACGAAGAGGCAGAGGCCGAGCGGCGGGGTGATCAGGCCGATCATCAGGTTGAAGATCACCAGAATGCCGAAATGGGTCGGGTCGACCCCCATGCTCACCGCGATCGGGTGCAGGATCGGCACCAGCACCAGCATCGCCGCGATGCCCTCGAGGAACAGGCCCACGAAGAGGAACAGGACGATGACGGCAAGCAGGAAGGCGGTCTTGCTGTCGACATTTCCCAGCACCCAGTCGGTGAGCATGTTGGGGATGCGGTTGTAGGTCAGCAGCCAGTTTGCCGCCGCCACCGCCGCGATGATGATCAGGATCACCGCGCTGTCGCGCATCGCGCCCGAGAAGATGCGGGGCAGGGCAGAGAGCTTGATCTTGCGGTAGACGAAGACCCCGAGGATCAGCGCGTAGCCCACGGCAAAGCTTGCGGCCTCGGTGGGCGTCACGATGCCTGCGAGGATCGAGCCGACCACGAGCACCGGCATCAGCAGCGGCAGGATGCCTTGCAGAAGCGCCTGGCCGTTGGACGGCCCGCCGAGGTCTCCGGTCTGGTCGCCGTGGTCGACCTTCACGGTCAGCATGACATAGCCCGACAGGAACACCGCCAGCAGCAGGCCCGGCACCACGCCGCCGAGGAACAGCGCCGGCACCGAGACACCTGAGACGATCAGCGCGTAGATGATCACCGGGATCGAGGGCGGAATGATCGGGCCGATCACCGAGGAGGCGGCGGTCAGGGCGGCGGCGAAGCTGCGGTCATAGCCGTGCTTCTCCATTTCGGGGATGAACACCCGGCCGATCGCTGAGGTGTCGGCGACCGCCGAGCCCGAGAGGCCGGCGAAGATCACCGAGGCCCAGATGTTCACGAGCGCGAGGCCCGCGCGCAGGCGGCCTACCAGCACGTTGGCGAAGGCGATGATGCGGCCGGTGATGCCGCTTTCGTTCATCAGCTCGCCGGCCAGCACGAAAAGCGGGATGGCCAGCAGCGGGAAGGAGTTCAGCCCCTTGAAGATCTCGGTCGGCACGATGCGCAACGTGTAGGGCGCATCGCCAGTGGCCATGAAGTAGAGCAGTGCGGCGATGATCGCGATGGCGATCGGCGCGCCCGCCAGCAGGCCCACGATGAGGATGGCATAGACCATGGCTCAGAACTCCCGTCTCTGTGTGAGGCGCTCGGCCAGCTTCAGGGCGCCGGCAACGGCCAAGAGGGCGCCCCCGAAGGCAATGGCGTATTGATAGGGCCCGACCTTGCCGATCCAGACCAGCCAGTCGATGCCGGTGGAGGTGGCGAGCCAGTCCGCCGTGCTCTTGAGGCCGGAGCTGTCGACGCCGCCGCGTCGCAGGGCGAAGACGTGGCCGGCATAGGCCAGCGCTAGCCCTGAAGCGATGGTGACCACGTCGGCGATCATGAACAGCACGTGGCGCACCCGGCCCGACAGGGTGTCGGTGACCACGGTAAAGCGGATGTGCTGGTCGTTGAGATAGGCCAGTGCGAGCCCGAACATGACGCCATAGATCGTCAGGTAGATCGGCAGTTCCTCGCCCCACGGCACCGAGCGGCCCATAGTGTAGCGCCGCAGCGAATTGACGAAGATGATCAGGAAGACGAGCGCCATCGATAGACCGGCTCCGAAGCCGAACAGCCATCTTGCGGCGCGGGTAAGAGCGGTCATGTCGGCTCCTCCGGAATTGAACAGACGGGCGAAATTGAACGAGGCCGGGCCCCCTCGCAGAGGCCCGGCCCCGGCAATGCTTGCCTCTTACTGGGTGGCGTCAGCCACGGCCGATTGCAGGCGGTCGATCCACTCTGCGTCATCCCCGAGCTCGCCACGCAGGTACTCGACCACGGCGGGCTGTGCCTTCTCCGCGAAGGCGGCGATCTCGTCAGAGGTCGGGGCGTAGACTTCCATGCCCTCTTCCTGAACCTTGCCGACGCCTTCGGCGGTGTTCCACTGCTGGATCGCACGGCCCATGTTGCCGGCGACGCGTGCGGCGCGGGCCACCACTTCCTGCTGTGCCGGCTCGAGCATGTCGTAGAACTCGTCCGAGATCAGTATGAAGTCGGCGGCATATACGTGCCCGTCGAGGGTCATGTATTTCTGCAGCTTGTGCAGGCCGTTGTTGTAGATCACGCCGACCGGGTTCTCCTGGCCGTCGACCACCCCGGTCGAGAGCGCGTTCGGCAGCTCTGTCCATGCGATCGGGGTCGGCTCGCCGCCGAGGCCCTTGACCATCTCGACATAGAGCGGGATCGGCTGGACGCGGAACTTCAGCCCTTCCATGTCGGCGGGCGACTTGATCTCGCGGACACCGTTGGTGAAGTTGCGGAAGCCCGTCTCGCCATAGGCCAGCGTGCGCAGGCCGGTCTCTTCGAGGCAGTGCTCTGCGAGCGCGTCGCCAAACTCACCGTCAAGCACGTCCCACGCCACGGTGGCCGAGGAGAAGGTGTAGGGGATGTCGAGCACGGAGGCCGCAGGGCAGACCTTGGACATCGCGCCCGAGACCAGCACAACCTGCGTGAGGTTGTCCTGCGCCTGTGCGACCAGCTCGTCCTCGTTGCCGAGCGCGCCGGCGGGGAAGACCTCGACGGTCATGTCCGACTGGCCTTCGACGATGTTCTTGAAGATCTGTGCCGCGGCGCCCTTCTTGGAGCCGGTCCATTCGTCGGGGTCCACGTGCGCGACGCGGATCGTCTGGGCCATGGCCGAGGTGGCTGCGAGGCTGCCGCAGAGCGCGGTGACGGCCAGCAGAGAAGTGGTGATGGAACGCATGTTGTCCTCCCTTTGCGTTACATGTTGCCCGCGGTGGCGAGCGGGGCCTTATCGAAGGCGTCGAATGTTGCCTTCATCCGGTTCGGGTCGGCGGGCCGGCCCGTGAAGAGTTCGAAGGCGCGCACCGCCTGGTAGACCGCCATGCCCGAGCCCGGCAGCACGCGGCAGCCCTTGGCGCGCGCGGTTGCGATGAGCTGGGTCTCGAGCGGGAAATAGACGATATCGGCGACCCAGAGGTCGCTGGCGATGAGATCGGCCTCGATCGCCATGCCCGGCAGCTTGGCCATGCCCATCGGGGTGGCGTTGACGATGCCGGTGGGGCGGTCCGCGGCGAAAAGCGCGGCAAGGTCGGAGACCGCCTGCGTCTCGGTGCCGGGGCGGTTGCCCGCGACCAGCTTGGCCAGCGCCTCGGCGCGGGCCAGATCGGTGTCGAAGATAGAGAGCTTCTGCGCGCCGCAATCGGCCAGCGCATGGGCCACAGCGACGCCAGCGCCGCCGGCGCCCAGCAGCACCGCGTGGCGCGTGTCGGCGCCGTCGAGCCCGCGACGGAAGCTCTCGGCAAAGCCCCAGAGATCGGTGTTGTGGCCGATGCGCTTTCCGTCCTTCAGCACCACGGTGTTGACCGCGCCCACGGCGCGGGCGTTCTCGCTCAGCTCGTCGAGCAGCGAGATCACCTCGATCTTGAACGGGTAGGTGATGTTGAGCCCGTCGAAGCCGGCGGCCTCGGCGGCGGCCACCATGTCGGTGAGCGAGAGTGTCGCGCGCTCGGGCGCATCCATGTCGAGCTTCTCGTAGACCGTGAACAGCCCCTGCGCCTGCGCCTCGCGCATGTGCATCAGGGGGGTGCGCGACAGCATGATGCCGCGGCCGATCAGGCCGGCAAGCAGAGCGTCTTCGGATGTGGTGATGGTCTCCAAACCGGCCCCTCCCCTGGCGGTGTGTCGTTCTGTCGCTGACAATGAACCGTGCGGTTAAATTCGTCAAGACAATTGAACCGCCGGGTTAAAAAGGTAGAATGAGCGTGGAGAGGGAGGCGGGGTTATCCGATGGAAAAAGAAACCAAATCACGGCGCTGGAAGCAGAATCCCGAGGCGGTGAAATCGGATATCCTGCGTGTCGCCCGGACGGAGTTTGCCCGGAGCGGCCTCTCGGGTGCCCGAATCGAAGACATCGCCTCGGGCACCAAGACCTCGAAGCGGATGATCTTCTACTATTTCGGGGACAAACAATCGCTCTACGAAGCGGTGCTGGAAGATTGCTATGCCGAGGTGCGAGCCGGCGAGGCCGAGCTCGATCTCGAGGGGCTGGCGCCGGACAAGGCGCTCAAAGCGCTGATCGAATTCACCTTCGACCACCATCGCCGCAACCCGGAATTCATCCGCCTCGTGATGATCGAGAACATCCACGAGGCGCGCCATCTCGACCGGATGGCGCGGCTGCACGGGCAGAATCTGCGCGCCATCGGCGTGGTCGAGAAGATCTGCGAGGCAGGGCTCGAGGCAGGACTCTTTCGCGAGGATGTCTCGCCGGTGGCGCTGCACTGGCAAATCTCGGCGGTGAGCTTCTTCAACGTCGCCAACCGCGCGACCTTCTCGAGCAATTTCGGCGCGGCGCTGTTCGAGGAGGCAGGGCAGGCGCTCCTGAAGGATGCCGCGGTGCGCAGCATCCTGTGCTCGGTGCTGGTCCACCCTGAGACGATGGATCGGGCCTAAACCGTGCGGTCTTTCGCACTGAGCCCGCCACAAAGACCGTAGCGGCTCCTTCTACGCGTCATCCAGCGCGCCGAGAAAGCTCATGGGGCGATCGACCGGATGCGTCTGATGCGCGCGAGGGCCAATCACGCGTGCAAAGGCACCACAAGATCGCGAACTGGAACCGAGACCCATGCCGGGTATCGGTGCAGGACAGGGTCATGCGCATCAGGGGTCGGCAAATCCTGAAATTTGTCCCAGGCCCCTTTCATTTTTCACAATGTGAAATCAGCACGGCAATATGAAAAAACTTTTGTCTTAGGGCAGGTCCTCCTCCAAGCATGCTGACACGGAGGAGACGATGATGGACACTCAGACAGACACGAAAGGCGAGAAGACGATCCAGTCGGTGGATCGTGCGCTGGCCATTCTCGAGGTGATGGCGCGCCACCGCGGAGAGGTCACACTTGCGACGATCAGCGAGGCGCTGTCGCTCAACGCCTCCACCTGCCACCACATCATCAAGACCCTCATGGCGCGCCACTACGTGCGCCCCGGCACCGCCCGCGGCCGCTACATGCTGGGCTCTCAGCTGGTGGTTCTGGCCGACGCCGTGAACGTCAAGGCCGAGCTGCCGGGCCGCGCCAAGGCGGTGCTCGATGCGCTCAACCAGATCACCGAGGAAGCCGTGCATCTGGCGGTGCTCGAGGGCGGCGAGATGATCACCCTGGTCAAGCGCGAGGCACGCCATGCCCTGCGCGTCGACAGCGGCTCGATCGGAAAATCGCGCGCCATGCACGCCACCGCCACGGGCAAGATCCTGCTTTCCGAGCTGCCCGAGACCGAGATCCGCCGCATCACCTCCGAGCACGGCATGCAGAAATTCACCGGCAACACCTGCACCGATGTCGATGCGCTGATCACCGAGCTCGAAGAGACCCGGGAGCGGGGCTATTCCGAGGATCGCGAGGAGTTCCAGCTCTACGTCGTCTGCCTCGGAGCCGCTGTGCGCGACACCACCGGGCGCATCATCGCCTCGATCAGTGTCTCGACCCCGATCAACCGTGCCACCCCAGAGCATCTCGCCCTCGTCCGAGACGAGGTGATGGACGCCGGTCGCACGCTTTCCCTGAACGTTTCCGACAGTCCGGAGGCTTGAGCCTATGAACCTTCAAGAGTTTTCCTCGCATGTCACCCGCTCTGGCACGCAGGGTATGCGCGCCCGCGCCGCGGTGATCGCCGCCGCCGGCGGACTGGCCGAGGCCCGTGCGGCGGAGATGCTGCCCGAAACGCTGGAGCTCACGCTCTCCGAGGCGCTGGTGCTGGCGCTGCTCAAGCAGGGCACGCGCAAGTATCTGGCGATCTTCGGCCACGGCTCGACGGATCTTGGCGAGGTGCTCAGGATCTATGACGGCGAGGGCGTGACGCGGACCTTCAACTTCCGCAACGAGGTCGAGATGGCCCACGCCGCCACAGCGCTGGCCTGGCAGTACGGCGAGACGCCGGCACTGGTCACCTCGATCGGGCCGGGAGCGCTGCAGGCCATGGCAGGCTCGCTCGCCGCGGCATCGAACGGGGTTGGCGTCTGGCATGTCTACGGCGACGAGACCACCTTCGGCGAAGGCTACAACATGCAGCAGATCCCGAAGCCGCAACAGGAGCTTTACGCCCGCATGACGGCGCTCATGGGGGAGAGCTATTTCCTGCACACGCCCGAGGCGCTGCGCGAGGCGATGCGGCGCGGCACGCGTCGGGTCTTCGACCCCGTCAAGGCCGGGCCGTTCTACCTCCACCTGCCGATCAACACACAGCCGGCGCGGGCAATGTTCAACCTCGATGCCCTGCCGTCGCGCCTGGCGCCGGTGCCGCTCTCGCCCGAAGGCGATGCGCTCATCGAGGCCGCGGCCGAGCAGATCGCTGCGGCGGGCAAGGTCGTTCTCAAGGCCGGCGGCGGCACCCGCGGCTTCGACGCCGAGATCCGGGCCCTGGCCCGTGCGGCGGGCGCGCCGGTCGTGCTCTCTCCCGGCTCGACCGGCGTGCTTGCCGATGACGATCCGCTCAACATGCATGTGGGCGGGTCCAAGGGGTCGATCAGCGGCAACCACGCGATGGAGGAGGCCGAGCTGCTGATCGTGGCTGGCTCCCGGGCGGTCTGTCAGGCGGATTGTTCGGGAACCGGCTACCCAAAGGTGCGCAGGGTGGTGAACCTCAACGGCGACTGGGCTGACGCGCTGCACTACAATGACACGCTGTCGCTGGTCGGCGATCTCGGCGCCGTAGCACGCCGGCTGACCGCGGCGCTCGAGGCCCGCAGCGCCGCCGCCGGCAAGGCCGGCTGGCTCGAGGCCTGCGCCGCGAAGAAGGCCGAGTGGCAGGCCTTCAAGGCCGAGCGCCTTGCCCTGCCGCCGGTGCAGGACACGGTCTGGAAGCGCGACGTACTCGCCCAGCCCGCGGCGATCGGCATCGTCGATGCCTTTGCCCGAGAGGTCGGTGCGGTGAAGTATTTTGATGCCGGCGACGTG
The DNA here is from genome assembly GCF_017309175.1 of Salipiger bermudensis. NCBI lineage: Bacteria > Pseudomonadati > Pseudomonadota > Alphaproteobacteria > Rhodobacterales > Roseobacteraceae > Salipiger > Salipiger bermudensis. The sequence continues at coordinate 31,307 of NZ_JAEKJV010000023.1, forward strand.
CAGGCCAACGGCTTCCAGGTGGTCGAGGACGACCGCTCGGGCCAGACCTATACCGAGACAGGCGCGAGCTACATGGGTTTTGCCTCGAGTGGCATCCTTGCCTCCGCGCTGGCCGACCGGCCCGACTACGTGATCGCCTTCACCGGCGACGGGTCGTTCATGATGAACCCGCAGGTGCTGATCGACGCGGTAGAGCACAAGCTGCGCGGCATGGTGGTGATCTTCGACAACCGCCGCATGGCCGCGATCAGCAGCCTGCAGCTGGCGCAATATGGCCGGGACTTCCGCACCAATGACGGTGTCGCGGTGGATTACGCGGCGATGGCCGGCGCGGTGAGCGGGGTGCTTCCGATCACCGTCGGCGGCAGCGCCGAAGAGCTGCGCGAGGCGCTTGCGCAGGGCCACGCCCATGCCGGTCTCAGCGTCCTGCACGTGCCGGTCTACAGCGGCGAGGATCCGCGTGGCGGCATGGGCAGCTGGGGGTCGTGGAACGTCGGCAACTGGGTCGAGGACGTGCAATCGCGCTGGGTGCGGCAGTCGCTCTGACCGCCGGCCAGACACCTGATTATCACTTCGCGGGCCTGTTGCCCGCACGAGAGGAGGAAGAAATGACCAAGAGAACCGTAGGTTTCGTAGGCGTCGGCAATATCGGCACGCCGATGGTCCTGTCGCTGCTGCGCGAAGGGCTCGACGTCCTTGTGCGCGACCTGCGCAAGGAGCAGGCCAGCGAGTGCCTGGGCGCGGGTGCCCGCTTTGCCGAGAGCAACGAGCAGCTCGCGGCCGAGTGCGACACGATCGGTGTCGCCGTGGTCAACGACAAGCAGCTCAACGCGCTGTTTCGCAGCGAGGGCGGCCTGCTTGATGTCGTCAAGCCCGGCACCACGCTGATCGTGCACTCGACCGTGATGCCCGACACCATCAAGGCGCTCGGCGAAGAAACCGACGCGCGCGGCATCAAGATGGTCGATGCACAGGTCTCGGGCGGCGATCTCCGGGCCCGTGAAGGCGATCTTGCCATTATGTGCGGCGGCCATCCGGCCGATATCGAGGCCAACCGCGACTATTTCGACGCGATCTCGCGCCGCACCGAGCATATGGGCCCGCGCGGCTCCGGGGCCGGCGCCAAGCTCGCGATCCAGATGATGACCTTCGGCAACTGGATGGCTGCGATCGAGAGCATGCGGCTGGCCCGCGCGCTGGGGCTCGAGGAGCAGACGCTGGCCAATTTCGCCACCGACACCACCGCCGACAGCTGGGTCGCGCAGATGTGGGGCAACTATGATCGTCTGCTGCACAACCACCCGCTGGCCGGCAGCGACGATCTCTACCGGATGTTTGACAAGGATCTGTTCAACTCAGTCGTGGTCGGACGCGAGGCCGGCATCGAGCTGCCGCTCACCGCGACCTCGAGCCAGCTGATGAAGGCGGCGATGCAGGAGCGCATCGAGTTCTCCGCCGACACCTATGCGCCCGCTCCGGCGAAGAAGAGTGCTTGAGATGCCTGAAGACATGAGCCCCGTGGCCCTGAGCCGCAGCAAGCCTGTCGTCACCAAGGCGGCGGCCGAGGAACTGATCCGGCGCGCCTTCGACCATGCCGAGAAGATCGGCAAGACGGTCGCCATTGCGGTGGTTGATGATGGCGGCTTCCTGATCGCCTTCTCGCGCATGGACGCCGCCAACCCGGCCGCGGCCCAGATCGCCATCGACAAGGCCTACACCGCGGCGGTGTCGCATATCGCCACCCACAAGTGGCAGGAGATCATGAAGGACGACGAGCCGCTGCGCATCGGCGCGCCGGGCGTGGTGCACCGGCTGATGACCTTCGGCGGCGGCCAGCCCATCGTGATCGATGGGCAGATCGCCGGCGCCATCGGCAGCTCGGGCGGTCACTGGACAGGTGACACCGAGATCACCACCGAGGCGCTGAAGCTCTTCGACTGAGCCGGGACGGCGGGGCGGAGCGCCGGGCGCTCCGCCCCGCCCCCAGACAACCGACACGACACCCCCAGCCAGACCGCAAGGAGGATGGCCCGTGACAGCTTTGTCTCAAATGCCCAAGACCTCGTTCCACACGGGGCTCCTGGCCGACATGCCGGTGACCGAGGCGGTGCGGATGATCCGCGACCATGGCTACGACATGGCCGAGATCAACGGCGAGACGCTGCCTTGGGGCGAGGCCCATCTGGGCATCGAAACGCCCGCTTCGGTGATCTCGCAACTGGCGGGGATGGGGCCGTATTCCGCGCTCTGCATCCACCACCGCGACTTTGGCTCGAAGGATGCCGACCGGCGCGATGCGGCGCAGCTCTGGACCCATGCGATGATGGCGCGCGCCGTCGATCTCGGGATCGACGTGGTGCACGTGATCCCAGGCGAGCAGACCGAGCTCTCGGCCCTCTACGGGGCCCTGGCCCGCGGTGCCGACGTCGCGCAGGCCAAGGGACTGACCTTCGCGCTCGAGCCTATCGTGGGCCGTGAGATCGGCACTGCGGCCAGTGCGCTCGCCGCGATCGAGGCGGCACCGGGCCTCAAGATCAATTTCGATGCCTCGCACCTGAAGCCGATGGGCGACGATGTGACTGAAGCGGCGCGCAAGCTGGCGCCGCATGCGGTGCACATGCACCTCAAGGACGTCACCGGCACGCCCGCAGATTTCCGCTTCGTGCCCATCGGGCAGGGCGAGATCGACCTGCCCGCGATGATGCGCGCGCTGTTCGAGAGCGGCTATGACGGCCCGGTCTCGATCGAACATGAAAGCCACTGGTTCGCGGGTGACACCCGCTCCGGAGCGCAGGTGCTGAAGGACGGCCTGTCCGACATCCGCCGGCTCTGCGAGGCGGCGCTCGGGAGGCAGCCCGTGGCCTGAGATTTGCCCATCCGGCCGGGAGGACGCGCCGGAGGGGATAACGAGGAGGCGACCGGGCCGTGCCGGCGCCTCGACCCAACCAGGGAGGAGACGACCATGACCAAACTGAACCTGAACCGCAGAACCTTCATGCAGGGCGCCGGCACCGCCGCGCTGGCCACCGGCATGGGCTTCGTGCCGATCAAGGCCCGCGCCGCGATGAGCTTCAAGCTCGGCCACCAGCTCGGCGAGACCCACCCGGCCTACCAGGCGGTGAACCAGATGGCCGAGAAGATCAGCGCCCGCACCGACGGCGAGGTCGAGATCAGCGTGTTCCCCAACGCAGCCCTCGGCTCGCCCCCGGACATGGTGAAGCAGGCGCAGCTCGGCGCGCTGGACTTCGTGATGTTTAACCCGCCCAACATCGAGAGCCAGGATCCGACCGCGAACGTGATCCAGATCCCCTACCAGTTCGACGATTACGAACATGTGCACCGCGTGCTGGGCGGCACCGCGCAGCAGTGGCTGATGGATTTCTTTGCCCGCAACAAGCTGAACTGGGTGGCCAATTTCGAATACGGCTTCCGCGCGCTGTCGAACAGCCGCCGCCCTGTCAACACTCCTGAAGACGTGGCCGGGCTGAAGCTGCGGGTCCCGCCGGAGCTGTCGATCAAGGCGACCTTCGACGCGCTCGGCGCCAATACCCAGACCATCGCCTTCAACGAGCTCTACCTGGCGCTCTCGAGTGGCGTGGTCGACGGGCAGGACAACCCGGTCGCGGTGGATTACGCCAACAAGTTCTACGAGGTGCAGTCGCATATCGCGACCACCCGGCACATCTACACCTCCTTCATGCTGGTGAGCTCGCCGCGGCTTTGGAAGAAACTCTCTCCCGAGCTGCAGGCCATCGTCAGCGAGGAGGCCAAGACTGCAGGCGAATGGTGCCAGCAGCAGGTCAAGACCGGCGAGGAGGAGATGCTTAAGCTGATGGAGGCCGAGGGCGTGCAGATCACCAATCCCGATCCCGCCCCGTTCCGTGCCATGATGGATCCGGCCTGGGCCGCGATGCGCGAACGCATCGGCAACGAGACCTGGGAGACCTGGATGGGCTTCGTCGACGCTGCGCGCGTCGCCTGATCCGGGACCGGCGCCATCTTTCCCGGCGGCCTGAGCGGTCGCCGGGGATCCGTTCACGCCAGACAGAAAGAGCCCAGATGCCCGTCTTCGTCATCATGTCATCGCTGGTGATGCTGATCCTCGTGGGTCTGCCCATCGCAGTGGCCCTCGCCATGCTGGCCGCCGGCACCATGTGGTGGGCCGCGGGGCCGGACCTCTTGGTGATCTTCATCCAGCGTTTCTATTCCGGCATGAACGCGTTTTCGCTCCTCGCGATCCCGTTTTTCATCCTGGCCGGCAACCTCATGAACACCGGCGGCATGACGCACCGGATCTTTCACACCGCGCAGGTCTTTGTCGGCCGGGTGCGCGGCGGGCTCGGCCATGTCAACGTGGTGGGTTCGATGCTGTTCTCGGGCATGTCGGGCTCGGCGGTGGCCGACAGCGCCGGGCTCGGGGTGGTCGAGGTCAAGGCGATGAGCGATGCCGGCTACAAGCCGGGCTACGCCGCCGCGATCACCGCCGCGTCGTCCACCATCGGGCCCGTCGTGCCGCCCAGCATTCCCTTCGTGATCTACGGCAGCCTTGCCAATGTCTCGGTGGGCGCGCTCTTCCTCGCCGGAATTCTGCCGGGCCTCCTGATGGGGCTCTCGATGATGGTGATCATCGCGCTGACCGCCCGCTCGAAGGGGTTGCCGGTGCTGTCCGAGCGCCCGGACCTGCGCGAGAGCGTGCGGACCGTGGCCGGCGCCATCCCGGCACTGGCGATGCCGATCTTTGTTGTCGGCGGCCTGTTGATGGGGATCGTCACACCGACCGAGGCCGCCGTGCTCGCCGCCGCCTATGCCGCCTTCATCGGCATCTTCGTCTATCGCGAGCTCAAGCTCTCGGATCTGCCCGAGGTGCTGTGGGTCACCGGCCGCCAGGCGGTGCAGGTGCTGTTCATCATGGCCGCCGCCGCACCGTTCTCCTGGGTGCTGGTGCAGCAGCAGGTGCCCAACGCCGTCGTCGAGGGCCTGCTTGGCCTCAGTGAGCAGCCCTGGGTGATCCTGATCCTGATCAACGTGATCCTGCTGGTGCTGGGTATGTTCATCGAGGGCATCGCCGTGATGGTGATCTGCATGCCGATGCTGCTGCCGCTGACCACGCAGATGGGCATCGACCCGGTGCATTTCGGCGTCGTCGTCGTGCTCAACCTGATGATCGGCCTGATCACCCCGCCGGTGGGGCTCTGCCTCTACACCGTCTCGCAGGTGGCGAATGTCGACCTGCTCGAGATCATTCGCGAAGTCTGGATCTACCTCGTCGGTCTGATCGTCGTGCTGCTTCTCATCACCTTCTTTCCGGGCCTCGTGATGTGGGTGCCCACACTCTTCGGGTTCTGATCATGGACATCCTCAAGAAAACCCTTTCCTTCCTCGACAGCTGCGTCGCGCGGGTGACCAAGTTCGGCGTGATCCTCTGCCTTGTCGTGCTCTTTGCACTGCTGCTGGCGCGGGTCATCGCCCGTACCGTCGAGATCCCCTTCGCTGCCTATGACGAAATCGTCGAGCTGGCGACGGTCTGGCTGATCATCCTTGGCGCAGTGGCGCTCTGGCGCGAGGGCGCGCTCTATCGGGTCGACGTGGTGACCGCCGCGCTTACGAAGCTGGGCCGACCCGCCGAGGTGGCGATCCAGGTCATCATGCTGGCCTTCGCGGTCATGCTGGTTTGGGTCGGCGGCAGCTTCACTGTGATGAACCGCGAGGTCACCGCTTTCATGCAGATCGATAAGATCTACTACTACGGTGCGATCCCCGCCGCAGGGGCCGTGATGGCGCTCTACAGCGCCGCGGCGCTGCTGGAGGCGGTCTGCGTGCTCTTCCGCGGCAAGCCGCCGCACAAACACCGGAGCGATCGCCCGATCAGCAAGGCGGCGGTGGAGCATCTCTGACCGCGCCTTCATCGCCACAACATCTCAGATCAAGGGAACACTCATGACCCTATACGACAGGTATGGCCTCTTCATCGGTGGCGACTGGCAGCCGGCGGTGGCCGGTGCCGAGCTCGACGTGATCGACCCCGCCACCGAGGATCGCATCGGCCGCATCCCGCGCGCCGGCACCGAAGATCTCGACCGGGCGCTGGCCGCGCTCGCCTGCAGCGCGCCGGAGTGGCGTGCAACACCGGGCTGGACTCGCAGCGCGATCCTGCGCGAGACCGCGCGCCTCATGGCGGCGCGGGCCGAACAGGCGGCGCGCGACATGAGCGAGGAGACCGGCAAGCCGCTGGCCGAGGCGAAGGGCGAATGGCAGGCCGCAGTCGACCAGTTCGACTGGTATGCCGACGAGGCACGGCGCATTTGGGGCCATACGCTGGCCGGTCGCGAGGCCGACGTGACGCTCGACGTGCGCTATGAGCCGGTCGGGCCGGTCGCAGCCTTCACCGCCTGGAACTTCCCGGCGCTGCTGCCGGCGCGCAAGGTGGCCGCAGCGCTGGCCGCCGGCTGTCCGATCGTCATCAAACCCTCCGAGGAGGCGCCCTCGTCGATGTTCCACATCGCGGGCTGCGCCGCCGAGGCCGGGCTGCCCGCGGGTGTGCTCAACGTGGTAACCGGCGACCCGGCCGAGATCTCGGCCCATCTCATTGCCTCGCCGGTGATCCGCAAGGTCTCGCTCACCGGCTCGGTGCCGGTGGGGCGGCTGCTCGCGGAGCAGAGCGCGCGCGGGCTCAAGAAAGTCTCGATGGAGCTGGGCGGCCACGCACCGGTGCTGGTGTTTCCCGATGCCGATCCCGACGCGGTCGGCGAGATCTGCGCGAAGACCAAGTTCCGCAACGCCGGCCAGGTATGCATCTCACCCAGCCGCTTCTACGTGCACGAAGATATCTACGCGCCGTTCTCGGAAGCGATGGCGCGGGTCGCGAGGGCTGCGCGCATCGGGCGCGGGCTCGACGACGGAGTCGATTTCGGGCCGATGGCCAACGCCCGTGGCCGCGACCGCGTGCTCGAGCTGATCGGCGACGCGCAGGATCGCGGCGCCGAGCTGCTGGCGGGCGGCGGCGTACCCAAAGCGCACAATCGCGGCTTCTACATCGAGCCGACGGTGCTGGGCCGGGTGCCCGAGGATGCCCGCATCATGACCGAGGAGCCCTTCGGCCCGGTGGCGCCGATCTCCACCTTCCGCGACTTCGACGAGGTCATGGCGAGGGCAAACGACGTGCCCTTCGGGCTGGCCTCCTACGTGTTTTCCGGCTCGCTGCCCACGGCGAACCGCGCGGCGGCGGCGCTCGAGACCGGCATGGTCGGGGTTAACGACATGTTGCTCGCCGCCGCCGAGGTGCCGTTCGGCGGCATCAAGGACAGCGGCATGGGGCGCGAGGGCGGCCAGCTCGGCATCCTCGAATACCTCGAACCGAAATACGTGAAATACCGCTACAGCTGAGCAGGAGAGGCAGATGACCAAGGACAAGGCGCAGGGGATCGCGCGCGGACTGACCAATTACGGCGACGCGGCCTTCTCGAAATATCTTCGCCGCTCGTTCGCGAGCTCTATGGGCTACAGCCGCGAGATGCTCGACCGGCCGATCGTCGGCATCGCGCAGTCGGGCTCCGGCTTCAACAACTGCCACCGCCACTTCCCCGAGATGATCGAGGCGGTGAAGCGGGGCGTGCTGGCCGCCGGCGCGCTGCCAATCGATTTTCCGACGATCTCCCTTGGCGAGGTCTTCGTATCGCCGACCTCGCTGAAGTTCCGCAACCTGATGTCGATGGATGTCGAGGAGATGGTGCGGGCGCAGCCGATGGACAGCGTGGTGCTGCTGGGCGGCTGCGACAAGACCGTCCCGGCGCAGCTCATGGGGGCGATGTCGGCCAACCTTCCGGCGGTGCAGCTGGTGGCCGGCCCGATGTCGACCGGGCGCCACAAGGAGCACCGGCTCGGGGCCTGCACCGATTGTCGTCGCTTCTGGCAGCAGTTCCGCTCCGGCCAGATCGAGCAGGAGGAGATCGACACCGTCGAGCGCAAGCTCGCCTCGACCGCCGGCACCTGCGCGGTGATGGGCACCGCCTCGACCATGGCCAGCCTGACCGAGGCGATGGGCATGATGCCCGCCTACGGCGCTGCGATCCCGGCAGTCAGCGCCGACCGCCTGCGCATTGCGGAAGAGACCGGCCGGCTGGCGGTCGAGCTGATCGGCTCCGAGCGGCGCCCGCGCAGCATCCTGACACAGCAAGCGCTGGAGAACGCGGTGACCGTGCTGCTGGCGCTCGGCGGTTCGACCAACGCGGTGCTGCATCTCGCGGCTGTCGCCGGGCGGGTCGGGCTGGACCTCGATCTTCGCAAGCTCAACGAGATCTCCGATCGCACGCCGGTTCTGGTCGATCTCAAGCCGACCGGGCAGTTCTACATGGAAGACCTGCACTACGCGGGCGGCATTCCGGCGGTGATGCGCGAGCTGCGCGACATCCTGCATCTCGATGTGCCCACGGTGACCGGCGAAACCATCGGCGATCGCATCAAGGCGGCGGATGACTGGGTTGATCGCAACGTGATTTCGCCCGCCTCGACCCCCGTGCGCGAGACTGGCGGGTTGGTGGCGCTCTATGGCAATCTCGCGCCCAACGGCGCAATCCTGAAGCGCTCGGCTGCGGACCCCAGCCTCTTCGAGACAGAGGCCCGCGCCGTGGTGTTCTCGTCGCTTGAGGATTTGGCAGAGCGTATCGACGATCCCGATCTCGACGTCACCGCCGAAGACATCCTGCTGCTGCAGAACGCCGGGCCGACCAGCAAGGCGGCGATGCCCGAGGCGGGCTACCTGCCGATCCCGAAGAAGCTGGCGCGGCAGGGGGTCTCCGACATGGTGCGGATTTCGGATGCGCGGATGAGCGGCACCGCCTATGGCACCATCGTGCTGCACGTCTCGCCGGATGCTGCCTCGGGCGGCGCCATCGGGCTGGTTCGCACCGGGGACCGCATTCGCATGAGCGTTGCGAACCGAACGCTGGAGCTGCTGGTGTCAGAGCAGGAGCTGGACGCGCGGCGCGGCGCGATGCCGGATGCGAAACCGGAGGCGCGGCGCGGCTATGACTGGCTCTACGCCAAGCATATCCTGCAAGCCGAGGACGGCTGCGATTTCGACTTCCTCGTCGACCGGGAGTAAGTCCGCTATATGCGGCGCCGCCCCCCGTTTGCTTGGGGGCGGCGCGCAAGTTCAGGCGCCCGCGTCGGTCAGGCGAGCCAGGTCCTCGCTCGAGAGATCGAGGGCCGCCGCCTTGGCGAAGCTCTCGACCTGGCTGACCGAGGTGGCGCTGGCGATCGGGGCGCTCACGCCCTTCTGCGCCATCAGCCAGGCCAGCGAGACCTCGGCGGGCTTGGCGCCATGGGCCGAGGCAACCTCCTCGAGCGCATCGAGTAGGCGCATGCCACGCTCGGTCATGTATTTCTCGACCATTCCCGCCCGCTTGCGCCCTTCAAGATCGGAGGCGCTGCGGTACTTGCCGGTCAGGAAACCCGCGGCGAGCGAGAAATAGGTCACCACGCCGATGTTCTTCTCGATGCAGAGATCCTGCAGCGGCCCTTCAAAGCCCGAGCGGTCGAAGAGATTATATTCCGGCTGGACCACCTGGTAGGGGGGCAGGCCGGCCTCTTCCGATGCCTTGAGCGCCGCCGTGAGCAGCGCCGCGTCATAGTTGGACGCCCCGATGGCGCGGATCTTGCCGGCCTTCAGAAGCGCGTCATAAGCGCCAAGGGTTTCCTCGTGGCTGACCGAGGGGTCGGGCCAGTGCGAGAAATAGAGGTCGATCGTCTCGACCTGCATCCGCGCAAGCGACTTCTCCACCGCCTTGGTGATCCAAGCCTCGGAGAGGCCCTTTTCGCCGGGGCCGCCCATGTCGGAGCCGACCTTGGTGAAGAGCTTTACCTTGTCGCGCATGCCGGGGCGGGCGGCGAACCACTTGCCGAGCACGGTCTCTGACTCTCCGCCCGAGTGGCCGTCGGCCCAGGCCGAGTAGACATCGGCGGTGTCGATTGTGTCGAAGCCGTGATCGATGAAGGCATCGAGCACGCGGAAGCTCTCGGCCTCATTGGTGGTCCAGCCGAGGACGTTGCCGCCGAAGACGATGGGGGCGATGTCGAAGCCGGTGGTGCCAAGCGTGGTGCGTTTCATATTGCTGTCCTTTCCAATATCGGTGTGTCAGGCGATGGCGCCGCCGCCATCGACGAAGATCGTGCTGCCAGTCATGTAGGGATTGGCCATCAGGGCGAGCGCCTGCGTCGCGATGTTCTCAGGTGTGCCGACGCGCCCCACGGGCAGGCGCTCGGCGGCGCCGTCGAACATCGTCTTGCGTCCGTCGCCGTCGAGCGTGTCGTACATCTCGGTCTTGATCAGACCGGGCGAGATGCAGTTGACCCGGGTCGGCGCAAGCTCAAGCGCGAGGCAGCGCGTCAGCCCCTCGATGCCGGCATTGATCGCGCCCTGGATCGCCGCGCCCGCCTTGGGACGGACCGACAGGAAGCCCGAGACGAAGGTCAGCGACCCGCCGGGGCTGACGCTGGCGGCGCGCGCCACGCGGTAGGCGCCCCAGAACTTCGAGTCGAAGGAGCCGTAGGCGTCTTCGAGCGGCAGCGACCGAATCGCGTCGACCCGGGTGCTCGCCGCCGAGCAGAAGATGTGGTCGAAGCTGTGCCCGGCGAAGAAGCCTTCAAGCATCGCGGCGTCTCCGGTGTCGAGTTCGACGCCCTCGGTCCCGAGCCTGGTGGACGCGTTCGCCACCTTTTCGGCGGAGCGCGAGGCGACGGTGACATGCGCGCCGGCCTCCTGCGCCGCCTTGGCGACGCCAAAGCCGATGCCCGAGGTGCCGCCGATGACGAGGACGGATTTGTTCTGCAAGGTCATCTCAGTCCTCCGGGATCCAGCGCTCGGCGCTGGCGGCGTCGAAATAGGTCATCGCTGCGGGCAGTTGCTGGATCTCGATGAGCAGGCCCCAAGGCGTGCGACCGAAGATGCCCTTGTTGCCCGGCCCATCCTCGGGCGCGGCAAGATGGTAGGGGCCTTCGAGCAGCGCGCCACCGGCCCGGCAGAAGGCCGCGATCGCGGCGTCGATGTCGGTCACGTTGACGCTGAAATGGCTGATGCCGAAATCCGAGATGTTGGCCTCCGGCGTGCCGCCCGGCCGGTCGATCTCGAAGATCTCGACGTTTGGACCGTTCTGCAGCCGCAGCACCGTGACCCTCATCATCGCGGTGCCGGGACGCAGGCCGTTCTTGGGGCCGATCTGTTCGGCAGGGAAGGGGCCGCCATTGGTCTTGGTCTGCGAGAACATCTCCTCGGCACCGAAGGCGGCCTTGAAGAACGCGATGGCGGCGTCGTGGTCCGGCACGGTGATGCCAATATGCTCGATGCCTCGAATGGTGGTCATGAAAGGGCCTTTCGGTTCCGGAGCTCACCCCGCCAACGCGCACCCGGGCGCATCTGCGACGCGGGGCGTAGTTCTCTCTTGCGGCGTGACGTGAGCGCCCTGATTGCTGTTGGCCATCAAACTAGCTTTCGCCAGGTAATTGGAATGGATAGGATTCTGCAGAAACCTTTCGATTGGATCGAACAATGGATGCCATCCGGGCCATGCGCCTCTTCGGAGCCATCGCGGCGAGCGGCAATCTCTCGTCGGTGGCCCGGGATTGGGGCGTGGCGCCCTCGACCGTGACCTACGGGCTGAAGGCGCTCGAGGAGCAGCTCGGGGCGCAGCTCGTGGTTCGAACGACGCGCAAGCTGTCGCTCACGCCCGAGGGCAAGCGCTTTCTCGAGCGCAGCCAGCGCATTCTGGCGGATGTGGACGAGGTGATGAGCGGTTTTGCCGAGGCCGGGCCGCTGACCGGCAACATCCGCATGACCACCACCAACGATCTCGGCCGCCAGCGCATCGCGCCGCTGGTTGATGCCTTCATGCGCCGGCATCCCGGTCTGACGGTGGAGATGTTCTTTGCCGACACGCTGGTGGATCTGGTCGAGGGCGGGTTCGATCTGGCGATCCGCACCGGGCCGCTGCAGGATTCCGAAATGAAGGCACGACTGCTGCTGCGCGGGGAAAAGAGCGTCTGCGCCTCACCGGAGTACTGGCGCAGACACGGCAAGCCCGAACATCCGCGCGAACTGGCCGCTCACACCTGCCTGCTGCTGGCTGCGCCAGGGATGCGGCATGATTTCTGGCTGTTCCGCGAAGGCGGGGACCGCTTCCGTGTCCGGGTAAGCGGCGACCGGCAGGTCAACGACGGCGAGGCGCTGCGGCAATGGGCCATCGCCGGCGCAGGCGTGGTGCAGAAATCGAGCTTCGACATCGCGGAGGATCTGGTGCAGGGGCGCCTGGAGACGGCGCTCGAGGCATTCACCGCCGAGCCTACCAATCTCTACGCGGTGACCCCGCCGCGCGACTACGAGTCGCGGCGGGTGCGGGGCTTCATCGACTTCCTGACCACGGAACTGGCCCGGCAGACAGCCTGACAGGCACCCGCTTCAGACATTCTCCGAGGTGTGGATCTCGATCGGGATGTTGACCCGCTGGGCGCCCGCATCGGGCCCGGCCTTCTTGGCCTTGACCATGGTCTCGATGATCTCGCGGGCGAAGTGCTGCAAGGGATAGGACAGGGTCATGGTGAGGGTGCCGTCGATCAGCCCCGCGCGGGTGGCATCGAAGAGCTCGTAGCCGACGCAGACGAAATTGCGGTCGAGCTTGCGGTCGCGCAGGGCCGCCAGCGCCCCGGTGATGCCGCCGCCAGAGACGAAGAGCCCGCACATGTCGGGATGCTCTTCGAAGAGCCGCTCGGTCATCTCGCGCGCCACCGCGGCGGACTCAAAAGTCGAGAGCGGTTCGAGCGGGACGAAGGGCAGATCCTGCTCGCGGAGATAGGAGCGGAAGCCGCTCTCGTTGATCTCCTGGTTGCGGAAGCGGTGGTTGCCCAGAAGCACGCCGATCTTGCCCGGGTTGCGGCAGACGCGGTGGAACGCCCAGCCGGCGGTGCGGCCCTTCTTCCAGTTGTCATGGCCGATATAGCCGACATTTCCTCGGGCGGAGAGCGGCCCGATCAGCGCCGAGACCGGGGTGCCGCGGTCGAGCACCGAGGTGATCGCGTCCGAGATCATCGGATGCTCTGCCGCCACCAGTCCGAGCGACTCGTTTTTCTCGGCGAGTGCCAGGATTCGATTCGAAATATGGTCTGGCGAGAGGTCGTCGAGATATTCCAACTCGAGTGCAACGTTGGCTCCCTTGAAACTCTCTGCGGCACGTCTCAAAGCGCTGCCGAGGTCGCGATAGAACACCCGGTTGCCCTGTTGCAGCAGGATCGCGAGGCGGTGTGTCTCGCGCGCCCGCATGACCGAATTCTCGATGCTGCCAAGCCCGTAAAAGCCAATCCGGCCAGCGGCTTCCATGACGAGCTCGCGGGTGCTCTGCCGCACGGTCTCGGCGTTGTTGATCACCCGGTTCACGGTCGAAACCGAGACGCCTGCTTCCTGCGCAAGGTCCTTAATTGTGGGGCGCATCATCCATCCTCCCGGCGTCTCATTTTGTTTCATTTTGGATGAAGCGTGAGACGTTTTGAAACGAAACAGAATGAGACACAATACGGATATTGATCCATCCTGTGTCAATGGGGCATCTCGTTATGACCGGGGCGCATAGCCGCATCCCGAAAATCGACTGAGTTGGGAGGCTGTGTCGAATGTTCCGAGATCCTGATCAAGACCGCCGCGCCGCCAAGGAGTGGTTGCGCATCGTGGCACCGTACGCCCCCTGCACCCCGATCATCGCCGGGCGCTAGCGCCGGGCACGCGGCAGCTGCCGCTTCACGACGATGTCCGCAAAGGGCTCTGCACGTGGTGCAGAATTGGAGATGCGGGCTCGATAGCCGCCAGAGGCGGATCACGACCCAAGGGAGGATACCCGAATGAACCTGACCAAGACCCTCAAGGCCACCGTCGCTGCCGCCGCGCTCGCGATGACCGCCATGCCGGCATCGGCCGCCAACATCGCGGTGATCGCTGGCTCGATCGAAGACGGCTTCTTCAACCTGATCAAGAAGGGCGTCGACGACGCCACGCTGATGGTCGAGGCCAATGGCGGCTCGGTGAACTACCTGCGCACACCGAACTACGACAACTTCGGCCCCGATCTGGTGAACCTGATCAACCAGGCCGTGGCGCAGGGCGTCGACGGCATCGCGATCCCGGTCTGGGTCCCCGAGGCGCAGGTTCCGGCGCTGCAGGCGGCCGCCGAGAAGGGCATCACCATCATGATGTACAACTCGGGCCAAGACGTGAAGGAAGATGTCCAGGGCGTGAACTACTTCGGCTCCGACGAGTTCGTCGCCGGCAAGGCGGGCGGTGCCTACATGGCCGAGCAGGGCGCCAAGAAGATCCTGTGCCACATCCACACCCCCGGCGCGGTCAACCACGAGAGCCGCTGCGCCGGCGTTCAGGAAGGCGGCACCGAGGGCGGCGCCGAGGTGATCATCCTCCGCACTCCGGCCAACCTCGATGGCGACATCACCGGCACCGCCGAGTCGATCAAATCCGAACTGGTGGCCGACGAGACCATCGACGCGGTCATCTCGCTGGCCGCCTGGTCCGCAGACGCCTCCACCAACGCCGTGGCGCAGATCGGCGCTGGTGATCGCGTGATGGTCGGCTCCTTCGACCTCAGCGAGTCCGCGCTCAGCCGCATCCAGGCCGGCAGCCAGAAGATGGCGATCGACCAGCAGCCCTACCTGCAGGGCTTCCTCGCCACCTCGATGCTCGCAGCGCATCTCGATTTCGGCACCGAACTGGCCACCGATCCGGTGCTGACCGGCCCTGCCATCGTCGACGCCTCGAACATCGAGTCCGCGCTGGCCGGCGTCTCGAAGGGCGCCCGCTAAGCCGCAGCAATCGTGGTCCCGGGCGTCCGTGCCCGGGGCCTCCGGTTCCCTGACCGCGGTGTCGCAACGCTGCCGCAGGTCCGGATCCCACATTTGCCGAGAGAGAACAGTATGACCATGGAAAGCACATCACAAACCTCGCAGCCGGCGCGGCCCTCGACCAGCCAGGCGTTCTCGCTCGGAGCCCTGTTCCGGCGTCCCGAAGTCGGTGCCTTCATGGGCATGGTGCTGGTCTTCGTCTTCTTTGCCTATTTCGGCTATGACCGGAACTTCCTGTCGCCCTTCGGCACCTCGTCCTGGGTCAACATGGCCTCGACGATCGGCATCATCGCGATCCCCGTGGGCTTCCTGATGATCGCCGGCGAGCTCGACATCTCGATCGGCGCCATGGTGCCGGCGGCCAAGATGTCGATGGCGGTGGCCTGCGGCTATTATGGGCTGCCCTTCGTCGTCGGCCTTCTGATCACCTTCGGCATCGCCTTCGTGGTCGGCTGGATCAACGGCATGCTGGTCACCCGGACCAAGGTGCCCTCGCTGATCGTCACCCTCGCCACGCTGTTCGCGGTCTCCGGCCTGACGCTGTTCCTGTCGCTGCTGCTGACCGACACCACGAGCCAGGCGCTGACCTCGCCGGCCTGGGCCAAGTCGCTCTTCGGAGACTACCACTTCTGGGGCTTCCAGTCCTCGGTGTTCTGGTGGATCGCCATCGCCGCCGTGCTCTACTACGTGCTCCACCTGTCGCCCTGGGGCAACTGGATCCTCGCCCTCGGCGGTGACAAGGAAAGCGCCCGCAACGCCGGTATCCCGATCGACCGTCTGAAAATCTCGCTCTTCATCCTGACCGCGATGGCCGCCGCCCTCTCCGGTGTCTGCGAGACCGTGCTGTCGAATTCGGCCACCACCACCACCAACTTCGCGCTGATCTTCAACTGCATCATCGCCGTGGTCGTGGGCGGGGTGCTGCTGACCGGGGGCTTCGGCACCGTGGCCGGCGTGTTCTTCGGCACCGCCACGCTCGCCATCGTCCAGCAGGGCATCGGCTACACCCCCTTCGACCGCAACCTCAGCTCGCTCATCATCGGCGTGATGCTCCTCATCGCGGTCCTGATGAACGACACCTTCCGCAACATGGCGACCACGATGTCCGCCTCGAAAAAGGGGAAGTAAGCCATGACCGCTCCCGTTCTTGAAATGCGCAATGTCGACAAGAGCTTTGGCCCGATCGACGTCCTTCACGAGATCTCTCTCAAGGTCAACGCAGGCGAAGTGCTCTGCCTCCTGGGCGACAACGGTGCCGGCAAGTCCACCCTGATCAAGACCCTCTCGGGCGTCCACAAGCCCACTCGCGGCGAGATGCTGATGGACGGAGAGGCGGTGAGCTTCTCCAACCCCAAGCAGGCCCAAGAGCTTGGCATCGCGACGGTGCACCAGTTCGGCGGCACCTACCCGCTGATGTCGGTTGGTCGGAACTTCTTCGTCGGTGCGGAGCCCACCAAGGGCTTCGGTCCCTTCAAGGTATTCGACCGCCAGAAGGCCAACGCCATCGCGGTCGAGGCAGTGCAGAATTTCGGCATCACCCGCATCACCGATGGCGACCGGCTGGTCGGCGGCCTTTCGGGCGGTGAGCGCCAGTCCCTCGCGATTGCCCGCGCGGTGCATTTCGGCGCCCGTGTCCTGATCCTCGACGAGCCCACCGCGGCGCTCGGGGTGAAGCAGGCCGCCCACGTGCTGCGCATCGTCAACGAGGCCAAGCGGCGTGGGCTGGCGGTGATCTTCATCACCCACCAGGTGATGCACGCGATGGCCGTGGGCGACCACTTCGCGGTGCTGATCCGTGGCGCCATCGCCGCCGATTTCCGCAAGGGCGAAAAGACCCGCGAAGAGATCGCCGACCTGATGGCGGGCGGGGAATCCATGGCCGATCTGGAGGCCTCGATCGAGGGCTACATGGAGACCCATGACGGCCATCCCCCGGCCCCGCAACACTGACCATGACCTTCTGAAACGGTGACTGCACTCCCTCCCTGACTGCATCGCCGCATCGGTGGCCCGGCACTGTCTCCTCCCGCCGGGCCACCGCCCCCAACACCCAAACCCCCACGGAACGAGATCATGACCCTCAGGATCGGATGCGTCGGCTACGGAACCGGCGGACGCCATTTCCATACTCCGTTCATCGCCGCCGCCGAGGGCTGCGCGCTGGCCGGGATCGTCGCCCGCGCCGAGGCGACCGTGGCTGCCGCCCGGGCCGACTGGCCCGATGTGCCGGTGTTCCCGAGCCTGACGGCGATGATCGCGGCCGGGACCTGCGACGCGGTCACCATCACCACGCCGCCGCAGACCCGCCGCGCTCTGGTGCTCGAGGCCATCGAGGCCGGGCTGCACGTGATCGCCGACAAGCCCTTCGCGCCTTCGGAAGAGGCGGCGCTCGATCTCGACAAGGCCGCGAAGGCCAATGGCATCACCCTCGGCGTCTACCAGAACCGCCGCTTCGACGCCGATCTCCAGACGCTGGCCAAGGTGCTGAGCGAGGGTGCGCTCGGGGAGATCTGGCGGATCCACAGCCGGATGGATTTCGACGATCCCGCGACGCTCGAGGCCGGCCCCACCGGCGGCCTGCTGCGCGACCTCGGCAGCCATCTCGTCGACCAGATGATCTACCTTCTCGGGCCGGTCGTGGCGGTGGACGCGCAGATGGATCACCTCGATCTGCCCGAAGGCCGGACCGATGCCAGCTTCACAATGACGCTGCGCCACGCGGGCGGCGCGCATTCCCATATCAACGCCAGCAAATGCAACTTCCTGCACCTGCGCGAGCTGCGCGCCTATGGCTCGGGCGGCAGCTTCACCTCGCAGGCGCTGGACATCCAGGCGCAGCAGCTTTTCGCCGGGCTGCGCCCCGCCGATGATCCCGCCGCCTGGGGCTATGAGCCCGAGGAGAACTGGCCCGTCCTGCGCAGCACCGAGGGCGCGCGCCGGCTGCCCTCCGAACAGGGCCGCTACCACGATTACTACACCGCCTTTGCCCTCGCGGTGCGCGACGGCACGCCGCCGCCCGTCACCGCCGAGGCCGCCTCGCGCACCATCGCGGTGCTCGACGCGGCGCGGCTCAGCGCAGACATCGGGCGCTCCGTCGCCCTCACCTGACCACCCCGCGCGCGCCCTGAGGAGGGGCGCCGACCATCAAGACCTTTGGGAGGACCCTATGAAGATCGCACTCGACCCCTTCATGCATCGCCACCTGAGCCTCGAAGAGCTTCCGTCGAAGGTTGCCGAACTGGGCTACGAGCATATCGAACTGAGCCCGCGCGCGGATTTCCTCGAGTGGTTCAAGGCGCCGCGCGTGTTCCCGGATCGCATCAAGAGCTTCAAGAAAGCGCTGTCGGATTCCGGCGTGGAGATCGCCACACTGCTGCCGATGTATCGTTGGGCCTCGAATGACGAAGACGAGCGCAAGGCCGCCGTGCGGCATTGGAAGCGCGCCATCGAGATCGCCGTCGAGCTTGGCGTCGACACGATGAACTCGGAATTCGGTCGCGGTCCGCATCCGGACAAGGGCACCTGCTACTGCTGCCATACCGGCTCGATGATCGAGGCCTGCGAGGACGCGTGGTGGCGCTCGATGGAAGAGCTGGTGCCGGTGTTCGAGCACGAGGGCATCAACCTGCATATCGAGCCGCACCCGGAGGATTGGGTCGAGACCCTGCAGCCGTCCGTCGACCTCATCCGCACCGTCAACAGCCCGCGCGTCAAGTTCCTCTACTGCACGCCGCACACCTTCTATTTCGGTGACGACACCGTCGCGATGCTGCGCGAATGCGCCGACGTGCTGGCGCATGTCCACATCGCCGACACCTTCAACCACAAGGCCAGCTCTGGCCTGCGCTACATCCTAAACCCGCCGGGCACCAACGCCCGGGTGCACCAGCACCTCAACATCGGGCAGGGCGAAGTGCCGTGGGACGATTTCTACCGCACCCTGGCCGAGATCGGCTTCGACGGCATCATGACCGCCTGCGTCTTTGCCTGGGAAGAGAAGGCCGACGAGAGCGGCAAGTTCATGCGCGCCGAGATGCAGCGTCTCGTCGACAAGTACGGAGTTGGAAAATGAGCCTCAGGGTCGGAGTCATCGGGACCGGGATGATCGGTCAGGACCACATTCGCCGCCTGACCAAGGTGCTGTCGGGTGTCACCGTGACCGGGGTCACGGATATCGACCCCGAGCGTGCGGCCTCGGCCGCGCCCGAGGGGTGCCAGGTGTTCGAGACGCCGCAGGCGCTGATCACCTCCGAGACCGTCGATGCGGTGGTGATCTGCTCATGGGGCCCTGCCCATGAAGAGCAGCTGCTGGCCTGCATCCACGCGGGCAAGCCGGTGTTCTGCGAGAAGCCGCTGGTCACCTCGTCGGAGTCCGCGCTGCGGGTGATGGATGCTGAGGTCGCCTTTGGCCGCCGTCTCGTGCAGGTGGGCTTCATGCGCCGCTTCGACGCCGATTACCGCCGCCTCAAGGCGGTGATCGACGGCGGCACGCTGGGGCTGCCGCTGATGTACAAGTCGGTGCACCGCAACGCCTCCGTGCCGGTCGGGCTCTACACGTCCGACATGCCGCTCAACGACACGCTGGTGCATGACGCAGACATCTCGCGCTGGCTGCTCTCGGACGAGATCGCCGGGGTCGAGGTGCGCCTGCCGCGCCGGTCGCGCCAGGGAGGCGATCTGCGCGACCCGCATATTGTGCTGCTGCACATGGCGGGCGGCGCGATCGTCGATGTCGAGATCTCGGTCAACGTCTCCTACGGCTACGACATCCGCGGCGAGGCCTCCTGCGAGAAGGGCATCGCGGCGCTGCCGAACCGCCCCGCCACGGTGATCAGCGATGCCCATGGCATCCGCCAGGCGATCCCCGAGGATTGGCGCGAGCGCTTCATCGAGGCCTACGACCAGGAATTCCGCGAGTGGATCGTCGCGGCCGGGCAGGGCACTGCCACCGGCCCATCCACTTGGGACGGCTATGCCGCGACGCTGGTCGCCGACGCAGCCCTGCGCGCCGTCGAGAGCGGACAGCGCGAAGCCATCACCATGCGCGACAAGCCGGCGCTCTACGCGCAGCCGGTGTCGCAGGCCGCCTGAGGAAGGGTCGGAACATGAAACTGTCCATCTGCACCGACGTGATGGGGGATCTCTCCTTCACCGACATGCTCGACAAATGCGTGGCGCTTGGCGTCGAGGGCATCGAGATGACCGGCGGCGGCTGGTCGCCTGCGCCGCATTTCCGCGCCGAAACGCTGCTGGCCGACAGGGGCGAATTGAAGACGCGCCTCAAGGAGATCGAGGCCCGTGGTCTCGAGATCGCCGCGCTCAACTGCTCTGCCAACCCGCTCGATCCGGGTGCCATGGGCACCCGTCACCGCAAGGAGATGGAAGACACCATCCGCCTCGCCGGCGAGATCGGGGTCAAGAAGATCGTCACCATGTCGGGGCTGCCCGAGGCGGCGCCCGGCGACATGGTGCCGAACTGGCTGGTCTACACCAAGTCTTGGCCCGACGAGATGCCCGAGCGCGACCGCTACCAGTGGGAAGACCGCGCCTTCCCGCTGTGGCACGATCTGGTCAAGCTTGCCACCGAGGTCGGCGTCGAGACATACGCCCTCGAGAACTTCTCGGCCATGCTGGTCTGGAACCCCGAGACGCTGTTCCGCCTGCGAGACGAGGTGGGCCCGATGGTGGGCATGAATCTCGACCCCAGCCACCTGTTCTGGAAAGGCGCCTGCCCGATCGCCGTGGCGCGCGCGCTCGGTCCTGCGATCCACCACGTGCACGGCAAGGACACCCGCATCGAGCGCGGCCTGTGCGACGTGAACGGCCTTCTCGAGCTGAAGGAGGTGACCGACGTCGCCAACCGCGCATGGAACTACGTCGCCGTCGGCGCCGGCCAAGACCTGCAATGGTGGAAGGAGTTTTTCTCCGTGGTCGGAATGATGGGGTACGACGGCTGGGTGAGCCTCGAGATGGAGGATTTCACGATGTCGACCAATGCCGGCATCCAGTCCTCGATCGACGCGCTTCAGGCCACGATCATCCGCTGACAGGCAGGCCGGGAGGGACAAAGTGTACAAGTTCATCATCACCATCGACTGCCAGCCCGGCACCCGCGCGAAAATCCTCGCGCGGGCGCCCGAGGCGCAGCGCGCCACGCGCGCCGAGCCGGGCTGCATCGCCTATGACTTCTTCACCTGCACCGACGATCCCGATCGGCTGGTCTTTGTCGAGAGCTGGGCCGACGAGGCGGCGCATGCCTTTCACATGGAGCAGGCCCACACCCGAGACTTCATCGCCTTTCACGAGCAATTCCACCGCAGCCTGACCTTCGAGACGATCAACGTCGCGGGCTGAGACCATTTCCGCCACCCAAGGCTCTGGGCGGCACCCGAAGAGAGGGGGAGACCATGAACAAGAGACTGGACGTCATCACCATCGGCCGCGCGGGGGTGGACCTTTACGGCGCGCAGATCGGCGGGCGGCTCGAGGATATGGGCTCGTTCGACAAGTATATCGGTGGCTCGCCCACCAACATGGCCTGCGGCACCGCGCGGCTCGGGATGCGCTCGGCGCTGATCTCGCGCGTGGGCGACGAGCACATGGGGCGCTTCATCCGCGAGGAGCTGGTGCGCCACGGGGTCGAGGTCGCCGGCGTGAAGACCGACCCCGATCGGTTGAGCGCGCTGGTGATCCTCGGCATCCGGGACCAGGAGCAGTTTCCGCTAATCTTCTACCGAGAGAACTGCGCCGACATGGCGCTGTGCGAGGAGGACGTGGACGAAGCGCTCGTGGCCTCGGCCCGCTCCGTGGTCGCCACCGGCACCC
This sequence comes from Salipiger bermudensis, assembly GCF_017309175.1. NCBI lineage: Bacteria > Pseudomonadati > Pseudomonadota > Alphaproteobacteria > Rhodobacterales > Roseobacteraceae > Salipiger > Salipiger bermudensis. The sequence goes on from NZ_JAEKJV010000023.1 coordinate 53,018, forward strand.
ATCTCGCCCACGCCACGCCGCGCGCGGCGGTGCTGAAGGCGCTGGAGCTGGCGAAGAAACATGGCGGCCAGACCGCGCTCGATATCGACTACCGCCCGAACCTCTGGGGCGTGGCGGGCCATGGCGACGGCGAGAGCCGCTTTGTCGAGAGCGCGCGGGTGACCGAGAGCCTGCAGGAGGTGCTGCACCATTTCGACCTGATCGTCGGCACCGAAGAGGAATTCCATATCGCCGGCGGCTCAACGGACACGATCGAAGCGCTGCGCGCGGTGCGCGCGGTCTCGGGCGCGACGCTGGTCTGCAAGCGCGGACCGATGGGGGCGGTGGCTTTCGAGGGCGAGATCCCCCACAGCCTCGACGACGGCCAGACCGGCCCGGGCTTTCCCATCGAGGTGTTCAACGTGCTGGGCGCGGGCGACGGCTTCATGTCCGGCCTGCTCAAGGGCTGGCTCGACGGCGAGAACTGGCCGGTGGCGCTGAAATACGCCAATGCCTGCGGGGCCTTCGCGGTCTCGCGCCACGGCTGCACCCCGGCCTATCCGAGCTGGGAGGAGCTTCAGTTCTTCTTCGAGCGCGGCATCGTCCGACCCGACCTGCGCAACGATGGCGAGCTCGAGCAGGTGCACTGGGCCACCAACCGCCACGGCGACTGGTCGACGGTTCGGACCTTCGCTTTCGACCACCGCATGCAACTCGAGGTGATGGAGGGCTACACGCCCGAGAAGGGCGGCGCATTCAAGGAGCTCTGCCTGCAGGCGGCGCTCAGGGTGCAGGACGGGCAGGGCGGCTACGGCATCCTCTGCGACAACCGGATCGGACGGTCTGCGCTGCAGGCGGCCAGCGGTACCGGGCTCTGGATCGGGCGGCCCACCGAGCTTCCGGGCTCGCGCCCGATCCGGTTCGAGCCCGAGCTTGGCGAGGATTTCGGCCAGTTCCGCGAATGGGCGCGGGAGAACGTGGTGAAGCTTCTGGTTTTCTGCCACCCCGACGACGACGCGGCGACGCGCGAATTGCAGGAAGAGCGCGTGAAGCGGCTGTTTACCGCGGCGCGGCGCAACGGGCTGGAATTCCTGCTCGAGGTGATCCCCTCGAAGGTCGGCCCGGTGGATGACGACACCACCGCGGTGCTGATCCAGCAGTTCTACGATGCAGGGGTGTACCCCGACTGGTGGAAGCTCGAGCCGTTCCGCACCGGAGAAGCCTGGCAGAAGGCGGTCGACGCCATCGAGCGCAACGATCCGCGCACCCGGGGCATCGTGGTCCTCGGCCTCGACGCGCCGGAGGCCGAGCTGGCGGAGAGCTTCGCGCTTGCCGCAAAACAGCCGCTGGTCAAGGGCTTCGCCGTGGGGCGGACGATCTTTGGCGACGCGGCGCGGGCCTGGATGCGGGGCGAGATGAACGATGCGGATGCGGTGGCGCAGATGGCGGCACGCTTCGAGCGGCTCTGCGGCATCTGGGACGCGGCGCGCGACGGGGCCCGGCTCAATGCGGCCTGAGAGGGGGGTGCGGGGGCGCTGCCCCCGTCCGCGCAGGCGCGGACTCCCCCGGAGTATTTGGAACGTAAAGAAGGGCAGGGCGCCCTTGGGAGGATGTGCGAGATGAGCACGATCAGGCTGACGGCGGCGCAGGCCATGGTGAAATGGCTGAGCGTGCAGATGACCCCTGAGGGGGAGCGCTACATCGACGGCATGTGGGCGATCTTCGGCCATGGCAACGTGGCCGGGATAGGCGAGGCGCTGCACACCTATCGCGATGTCTTCCCGACATGGCGCGGGCAGAACGAGCAGACCATGGCGCATGCCGCGATCGCCTATGCCAAGGCGAAGAAGCGCACCCGCGCCATGGCGGTGACCTCGTCCATCGGGCCGGGCTCAACCAACGTGGTGACGGCGGCGGCGCTGGCGCATGTGAACCGGCTGCCGCTGCTGATCGTTGCCGGCGACGTGTTTGCCACGCGGCGGCCCGACCCGGTGCTGCAGCAGGTCGAGGATTTCGACGACGGCACGGTCTCGGCCAATGACTGCTTCCGCCCGGTGTCGCGCTATTTCGACCGCATCACCCGGCCCGAGCACCTGCTCACCGCGCTGCCGCGCGCGCTGCGCACGATGACCGACCCCGCCAATTGCGGCCCGGCCACGCTCGCCTTCTGCCAGGACGTGCAGTGCGAGGCCTATGACTACCCCGTGGAGTTCTTTGAGCCGCGCGTCTGGCACATCCGCCGCCCGCGTCCCGACCTCGCCGAGCTCGAGAGGGTGGCCGACCTCGTGCGCGCAGCAAAGCGTCCGGTGATCATCTCCGGTGGTGGCACGGTCTATGCGCAGGCCGAAGCGACCCTCGCCGAGTTCGCCAGCGCGCACCGCATCCCGGTGGCCGAAACCCAGGCCGGCAAGTCGGGCCTGCCGCAGGACCACCCGATGAACTTCGGCGCCTCCGGCGTCGACGGCTCGGCGGCGGCTAATGCCGCCTCGCAGGAGGCCGACCTTGTGATCGGCGTGGGCACCCGGTTCCAGGATTTCACCACCGGCTCGCGCACCCTCTTCGGCGAGGGCGCAAAACTGGTCTCGATCAACATCCACGGCTACGACGCCGCCAAACACGGCGCGGAGAGCCTGGTGGGCGACGCCAAGGTCACGCTCGAGGCGCTGTCGGAGCGGCTCGGAGACTATCGCGCCGAGGAGCCGGATGCGGCCGCCCGCGAGGACTGGCTGCGCGCGGTGGATGCCTATTGCGCCCGGCCCGAGGATCAGGCCGCCAAGCCCACCGACGGGCAGGTCATCGGCGCCGTACAGCGCGCCACCGGCGAGGATGCGGTCGCGATGTGCGCCGCGGGCACCATGCCCGGCGCGCTGAAGCTGCTGTGGAAGCCGAGCCAGGGCGGCTATCACATGGAATACGGCTATTCCTGCATGGGCTACGAGGTTGCCGGCGCCATGGGGCTGAAGCTCGGTGCGCCGGAGCGCGACGTGATCTGCTTCGTGGGCGACGGCTCCTACATGCTGGCCAATTCCGAGCTCGCGACGGCGGTGATGCGGCGCATCCCCTTCACCGTGGTTCTGACCGACAACCGCGGTTACGGCTGCATCAACCGGTTGCAGACCATGGGCTGCGGCGGCGAGCCGTTCAACAACATGTATGTCGACTGCAATGTCGAGGTGCAGCCCGAGATCGATTACGCCATGCACGCGGCCTCGATGGGGGCGCACGCGGTTAAGGTCTCGGGCACCGACCAGCTCGAGGCGGAACTGAAGGCGGCGCGAAGCCGCGACATCCCCACAGTGCTGGTGATCGAAACCGTCGCCAAGGACTTCCCCGGCACCGGTCTCGAGACCAGCGCCGGCGAGCATGGCTTCTTCTGGGACGTGGCCGTGCCCGAGGTCTCGGAGCGCGCGAAGCAGCGCGACCGCTTCGAGGAATATCTCGGCCAGATCGCCAAGGCCCGGCTGGTCAACTGAGCCGGTCAGACAGACGGAAAGGACAGGACATGAGCCATCTGCTTCACCGCCCCTTCGGCACCCATGGCGAGGTGCTGCGGATCACCCCGGAAAGCGCCGGCTGGCGCTACGTCGGCTTCGCGCTGCACCGGCTGCGGGCCGGCGATCGCATCGCCGACGTGACCGGCACCCGCGAAGTCATCCTCGTGATGGTCGAGGGCAAGGCGAAGATCTCCGGCGCGGGGCAGGACTGGGGCGAGCTCGGCGAGCGCATGAACGTCTTCGAGAAGACCCCGCCGCATTGCCTCTACCTGCCCGACGGCAGCGACTGGAGCGCCGAGGCCACCACCGACTGCACCATCGCGGTCTGCTCGGCGCCGGGCAAGGGCGGCCACGCGCCGCGGCGCATCGGCCCGGACGGCATCACGCTGACCCAGCGCGGCGAGGGCAGCAACACCCGCTTCATCAACAACATCGCGATGGAGAACGAGGATTACTGCGATAGCCTTCTGGTGACCGAGGTCTTCACCCCGGCGGGCAACTGGTCGAGTTACCCCTCGCATCGGCATGACGAAGACGATTTCCCGCGCATCACCTACCTCGAGGAAACCTATTACCACCGGCTCAACCCGGCGGACGGGTTCGGCATTCAGCGCGTCTATACCGACGACCTGCAGCTCGACGAGACCATGGCGGTGCATGACCACGACGTGGTCTGCGTGCCGCGCGGCCACCATCCCTGCGGCGCGCCGCACGGGTTCGAGATGTATTACCTCAACGTGATGGCCGGTCCGCTGCGCAAGTGGCGCTTCGTCGCGGCACCAGAGGTCGAGCATCTGATGTAGATATTTTCGAGAGCGCGGAACGACACTCGTTGCTGAGGCCGGAACAAACTGGAGCAAAGATGATTTGCCACTCCTCAGGAATTTACATAATCAAGATTCTGCGTGCAATGGTTTTGTAGCCGCAAAGCTAAAATGTCACCCATGAACAATTCAGGAATGTCACTCTCCGTTCATAGACTGAGGGAGAATGGGCATGGGATGGGTGATGATGAGCGAGCGCGAGTTGAACCGCG
>NZ_JAEKJV010000024.1:0-48578 GCF_017309175.1 Salipiger bermudensis
CCAACATCCCACACTGTGCTCCCCGATGACCTCGGGGGCATCATCCACATCAGTGTAAGGGGGTCATTTTTGGACGCCGATCACCCCGCTACGGGGTCAATTTTGCATGCCGGTTCACACCAATCGCAACAAAGGAGCTTTGCCATGGTATACGACAACCTCGAACTCATCGCCGGGCCTTCGTCCGGCAACTCCTATCCATCTGGACAACGAAATGCTTCAACCCAAGAGCCACCCAAGTATCCGTTGACGACGGCAGGAGCCGCAGACGAGTTGGGTATCTCTCGCCGTGAACTTTTCAACACGCTTGCACGATACGCACACGTGAAGGGCGTCGTTGAGAAACATGGCCGGAAGAACCTGTTCTATCGCGAAAACATCGCGATGATCAGAGCTCTACGTCGCCATAGCGCGGCAGACAGTCTCCGTCAGCGGAAGAACTCGCCAAAAACCGCTACTACTGCGGAATACGAACGGATTGTGGCCGAGTTGCGAAAGAAGCGGAAGGGAGGTCGCCATGTTTGATTTCCCTCACGGCTTCTTCGACGAAGATCGGAGAGACGAGCTATTCTTTATCGTTGCAAGAGAATTCCAAGATGTCACCGAAGACCCGCGGCCATTCGACCGACTAATCGAATATGCTGGTCCTTCGATCACCTTTCGTCAGACGCTCGATCCCGCGTGGCGTGCCCAAGCAATTGCAGTGCTCCATCCTGGCTGCCAGAAGAACACGATCCAGCGCAATTTCCTCGGACCATTGCGGTCTCTTGACAAGTACCTGACGAAAACGAGGCGCGAGAAGGGTTGTGACACGCGTCGCATGTTCTGGCTTACCCCGGAGCAGGCAGAAGATCTCCTGCGTGTCGCCAGCACACCTGAACGATATGGTGTCGATGATCCACAAAGGCGGATACGCACTGCCATCGCGTTTCTGCTCGGGACTGGCTGCCGGACAGGCGAGAGCTTCGTTCTGGCTGCTGAAGACATCAACTGGAACACGCGTGAATGCTTGGTCCGTGGCGAACTGGAGGGGGCCGGAAAGACTGAGGCAAGCACGCGCCTCGTCTATCTTCCCTCGAAGGCAACCGACCACATGGAAGGGTTGCCGGATAAAGGGCCGATCATCCTCAATCGCAAGGGTCAACCCTTTAAGCTCCGCTACAAGGGCGGCGGTCAGATCCGACGCGAGTTCGAGAAACTGCGAGAGGCAGCGGACCTCCCGGAGGCATGTACGCCCCATTCATTGCGACATTCCTTCGCCACATGGACGTATGCCGCCACGAAAGACATGAAGCTTCTGATGAGCCGCGGAGGCTGGGCAAAGCATGACACGGCACTCCGCTACACCAAGCTGGCGCCTTCGGATCTACCGATGCGACTGAAATCCTACGGCTGGGACTTTGGGAATGATTTGGGCAACTGAAAGGCGGAAAGATTCTATGGCTCTGATTATAGAGCCTTTTCCCGAATGTGTCGCTCCCTTAGCAGGGGAGCGCCTTCGACCACTCGGCCACGTCTCCGTCGACGCGTATAGCCAAGCGAAAGCGGGGAGTACAAGGCGAAATGTTGGAGGATACGAAATCTTTTCCTGAAGGCGCGTCTGCCGGGGCGGAGTGGCCTCGGGGCAAGGAGCCGCGGCTGCCCGGAACTGGGCGAGAGGGCCTGCATGGTGTGGCGGTGCGGCGCTTGCGCAGCAGTCGGCGAGAAGCACGGGCTGCAGCAGACCGCACCGTTGTGTGAAGCCGCGCGCCGGGCCATATCCGGAGCACAGCCCGCCCGCGCCGGCCTCCTTCGGCCCGCAACGGTGCCCTTGCACGGAGACCCGCCCGATGTTCGATCCCGTCCGTCCCTTCGGAGCCCCCGGCAGCCAAGTCGCGCAAGGCGGCAAGGCGATCTACGGCGCGCCGCTCGGCATCCTGATGCTCGAGGCGCGTTTCCCTCGCGTGCATGGAGACATGGGCAACGCCACGACCTGGCCGTTCCCGGTGCTCTACCACGTGGTGCGCGGGGCCAGCCCGGTCAAGGTGGTCTGCGACCGGGCCGAGGGGCTGCTTGAGCCCTTCATCGCGGCCGCGCGGGATCTCGTCGATCTTGGCGCCGAGGGCATCACCACCAATTGCGGCTTCCTGTCGATCTACCAGCGCCAGCTCGCCGACGCCGTGCAGGTGCCGGTGGCGACCTCGTCGATGATGCAGGTGCCCTGGGTGCAGGCAACGCTGCCGCCGGGCCAGCAGGTGGGGATCGTCACGATCAACGCGGCCGGCATCACGCCGGCGCATCTCGAGGGCATCAATGTGCCGCTCGACACGCCGATTGCGGGCTGCGAGGGCGGCGACGAGCTGTTCCCGGTCATCATCAACGCCGCGCGGCCGCAGCTCGATCTCGCGAAGGCCTGTGCCGATGTGGTGGCGGCGGCGCAGGCCCTCGTCGCACGGCACCCGGAGCTTGGCGCGATCGTGCTGGAATGCACCAACATGGCGCCCTACAGTGCTGCGGTGCGCGCCGCCACCGGGTTGCCGGTCTACGACATCTACTCGATGACCACCTGGTTCCAGGCCGGGCTGCAGCCGCGCCGCTTCTGAGCCTGTGAGCCTGTGATCCGGGCTCAGCCCATCCAGCGGCGCACCGGCGCGTTGGCCTCCTCGAGCGGCTGCGTCACGACATCGACCAGCGTCGGGCCGTCATGCGCGACCGCCTCGGCCAGCACCCGGTCGAGCTCGGCCGGGTCCTCGACGCGCCAGGATTTCACCCCATAGGCCGAGGCCACGGCGGCCTGATCGACGCGGTTGAAGTCGACATTGTAGTAGCGGCTGCCCTTGTCGGCCATCTGGCTGGCCTTGATCCAGCCGAAATTCGCGTTCGAGAAAACCACGAGGGTGATCGGTGCACGGGCCCGGCAGACGGTCTCCAGTTCGCCCACGGTGAAGCCGAAGGAGCCGTCGCCCATCAATGCCACGGTTTTGCACTGGGGCCGCCCATACCACGCGCCCAGCGAGGCCGAGAGCGAATAGCCAAGCGCTCCGTGGGCGCGGTTGGTGATGAAATAGCGCCCCGCGAGCGCCTGCCGATAATAGGCCGAGGCGTAAGGGCAGGAGGTGCCGGGATCGGACACCACGGTGGCGTCGGGCGGCAGGACCTTCATCAGCGCGGCGATGACACGCTCGGGGCGGATCGGGTGATCGGTCTCGGCGGCGATGTGGTCGAAGATCTCGAACTTGCGGCGCTTGATGTCGGCCACCGCCGCGGCGCCCCCGAAGGTGGAGGCTCCGTGGTCGCGGCGGTCGAGCTCGGCATTGACCATCTCGAGCGCGAGCCGCAGGTCGCCCACCACGCCGACCTCGGTGGGCAGGTTGGCCCCGATCACCATCGGGTCGACGTCGAAATGCACGATGCGGGTGCCGGGGCTCGGGGCCTCCCAGCGCGAGGTCGTGGTGGAGCCGGCGCGGCAGCCCATGAACACCACCAGATCGGCGGCTTCCATCATCTCCCAGGTCTGGTCGGTGCCGCCGTTCGAGCCCACCACTCCAAGCGCGTTGGGGTGGCTGTCGGCGAGCGACCCTTGCCCCGAGATCGAGGTGGCGACGGCCACGTCGAGACGCGTGGCGAGGCGGTCGAGCGCGGCCATGGCGCCCGAAACCACGCCGCCGCCGCCGCAGACGATGAGCGGCGTCTTGGCCGAAAGGAGCGCGTCGACCGCCGCCTCGACCGCCGCCGGGTCGGGGCCGGTGCGGTAGGCGGGGTAGGTGGCGAGCGCGGGATCGGCCCAGATCTCGGCCGGGTCGACCTGATCGTACTGGATGTCATAGGGCAGGCCCAGATGGGCGGCACCCGAGCGCCCGGTGGTCATGGCGCGGAAGGCGGCGCGGACCATGCGCGGGATGTGATCGGCGCGCTTGATCACGGTGTTCCACTTGGTCAGCGGGCGCATCAGCGCCTCCTGGTCGACCTCGGTGAGCGGGTATTTCCCGTAGCTCGCCACCGAGATATCGGTGGTGATGCCGAGCACCGCGTAGGAGCTTTCCGAGGCCTCGATCAGGCCCGGCAGAATGTAGGTGGCGCCGCCGCCCGAGGGGCCTTCGCAGACACCGGGCCGACCGGTGACGCGGGAATAGCCGTCGGCCATGTAGGTGGCGCTGCGCTCGTCGCGGGTGAGCACGTGGTCGATCTTGTGATCGAGCAGATGCATGGCGTCATAGAAGGGCAGGGTGGTGTCGCCGCAAAGCCCGAAGATGTGCCGCACGCCCTGCGCCTCGAGCATCCGCACCATCGCCTCGGCTCCGTTCAGTCTGTTGTCCATGATCTGTCTCCTTGGTGGGCTGTGGCGCGGTTGCCGTTATGTATTCCGCTCTGTATACAGGTCTGCCTGCCCACCGGCAACGCGTGGTGGGGTCAGCTGCGGGCGCTGGTATAGACGTGCCCGTAGGCGGCCTTGACCGCGGCGAGGATGTCCTCCTTGCGATGGAGAATATGCACCCGCATGGCGGCCATCGCGGCCTCGGCATCGCGATCGCGGAGATGGGCGAGCATGTCGCGGTGCTGGGCCTGGGTCTGGTCGCGGCGGCCCTCCATGGCGATCCAGCGGATCAGGTGCAGCCGGTCGTTGAGATTGGCGAGCATCTGGCGCAGCACAGCATTGCCGGACAGGGTGGCGATGCGGTCGTGGAAGCCGATATCGAGTTCGATCAGCCGGTCGACCGAGGCGTCTGGAGACTCCGCGCCGCTCTCGTCAAGGAAGGCGGCCAGTTCGTCGAACCCGGCATCGTCGGCCCGCGCACAGGCGAGGCGGATGGTGGCGCATTCGATTTCGAGCCGGGCCTCGAACAAGTCGAAGACCCGCTCGGGATCGAGCGGCGGCGCGGCGAAGCCCCGGTCGAGATGGAGCAGAAGCCCTTCGGCGGTCAGCCGGTTCAGCGCCTCGCGCAGGGGCGTTCTGCTGAGCGCGAGTTCGGCCGCCAGCGCCACCTCGTTGAGCTTTTCCCCCGGCAGGAAGGTGGCGCGCAACAGCCGCTCGCGAAGCTCGGTATAAGCACGCTGCGAAGAACTGGCGGGGGCGGGTTGCGGATGCATGGGTGGGTCCTGACTGCTTATCTGTATGCAGGAAGGTATCCAGCGCATCGCGGCCCGGTCAACGGCTCGCCAGTGAGGGTAAAATTCCCGTAAAGATTGTGCGGAACCAATTCAAAGCACGCCTGTTGGAGTAAAGTGACAGTGCAAAAAACACAGAGGCTTGATCCTTGGAACAGCTTGCCCGCCGCCTCGGCCTGAGAACCGATCCGACGATATTTTTCGTCTCCGCAGGGTTCACGGTCGTCTTCGTCCTCGCCCTGATCCTGTTTCCCGAACCGATCGGAGATGCCTTTGCCGTCGGGCGAAGTTGGATCGTCACCAATCTTGGCTGGTTCTTCGTGCTCGGGGTCAATGTCTGGCTGGGCTTCCTGATCTGGGCCGCCATGTCGCGCCACGGCCATATCCGGCTGGGCCGCAAGGGCGAGCGCCCGGTCTATTCGAACCTGTCGTGGTTCACCATGCTGTTTGCCGGCGGCATCGGCACGGTGCTGATGTTCTGGGGCGTGGCCGAGCCGATCAGCCATTTCTCGAACCCGCCGCTGCCCGGCGTCGATCCGTTCACCGAGGATGCGGCCAAGGATGCGATCTCGGTCGCGATCTATCACCTCGGCCTGCATACCTGGACGATCTTCACCTTGCCGGGCCTCGCCTTCGCCTATTTCATCAACCGCTACGACCTGCCGGTGCGGGTGAGCTCGGTGTTCTACCCGCTGCTGGGCGAGGGCATCCACGGCCCCGTCGGCAAGGCCATCGACATTGCCTCGATCCTCGGCACGCTGTTCGGCGTGGCTGTCTCGCTGGGCCTTGGCTCGAGCCAGATCGCCGCCGGGCTCGACGCGCTCTTCGGCACCGGCTCCGGTGCCTGGGTTCAGGTTGCCATCCTCGCGGTGCTGACGGCGGTGGCCGTGGGCTCCATCGTCGCGGGCCTCGACAAGGGCGTGAAGCTCTTGTCGAATCTGAATATCGGGATGGCGGTCGCGTTGATGATCTTCGTGCTGGTCTGCGGCTCGACGCTGTTCCTGCTGCGCGGGGTGGTCGAGACCTTCGGGCTCTATTTCGGCACCCTGCCACGGCTGGCCTTCTGGAACGACATGCTCGCCAATGAGAACCCCACCACCGACGGCTGGGGCTGGCAGGGCTCGTGGACGGTGTTCTACTGGGCGTGGACCGTGACGTGGTCGCCCTTCATCGGCCTTTTCGTGGCGCGGATCTCGCGCGGGCGGACCGTGCGTGAGTTCGTCTTCGGCGTGCTCATGGCGCCGTCGCTCTTCACCCTGATATGGTTCGCCATCTTCGGCTGGCAGGCGATGGAATTCGACGGCCTTGGCCTCGCCGCCCGCGAGGCGATGGGCGACAGTGCCGGTGCGATCAGCAGCGCTGTGGCCGAAAGCGTGCCGCTGGCCATGTTCGCCTTCTTCGAACAGTTCCCTTTCACCCAGTTTATCCAGGGCTTCGCGGTGGTGATCGTGGCGATCTTCTTCGCCACCTCCTCGGACTCGGCCTCGCTGGTGGTCGACATGCTCTGCACCGGCAAGGCGACACCCGGTCCGACGCATCAGCGGGTGTTCTGGGGCGTGGCCGAAGGGCTCGTCGCGGCGATGCTGATCCTGCTGGCGGGCGAGGCGGGGCTGACGGCGCTGCAACAGGTGATCACTGTGGTGGGCTTGCCGATCTTTGTCCTGGTCAGCATGATGATCCCGTCGATCATCCGTGGATTCGCCGCAGAGGATATCGACCACATCACCATCGGCACGCGGCCCGAGCTGGAAGAGTTCGGCCACGGCCCGGCGAGCGCGGAAAGCACCTCGGGTGGCCTGCGCGAGCAGCCAAGCCCGGCGGAATGAAAAACGGCGCGGCCTAGCGGGGCCGCGCCGTCATCAAGATTTCGACCGGCGGCCGGGGCAGCGCATCGAGCGCGATCAGCCACCGCCGGATCAAGAGCGCGCCGGGCAGGGAAACCGCCCGGCGCCTTGTCTTAGTAGCCGCGCGACGCATCGGCGAGATCGGCGCAGGTGCCGGTCTCCTCGAAGGTCTTGAGGTTGGCGGCGATGATCCGCCCGCCGGTGGCGGCGTCGATCTGCGAGGCCACGTGCGGGGTCACGGTGATGCCCGGCGTGGTCCAGAACGGGTTGTCGGTCGGCAGAGGCTCCTGGTGGAACACGTCGAGCGTGGCCTGCTTGATCTGGCCGCTCTCGAGCGCCGCCAACAGGTCCCCATCCACGAGGTGCGGACCGCGGGCGCAGTTGATCACGCAGGCACCCTCGGCGAGCTTGCCGAACAGATCCGCGTTGAGGATGCCGGTGGTGTGCTCGGTCAGAGGCAGCAGGTTCACGAGGATCTCGCAGCCGTCGAGGAAGGCGTCCATCTGCTCGGGGCCGGTGAAGGTCTCGACGCCCTCGATCGACTTGGGCGACTTCGACCAGCCGCGGGTGTTGAAGCCCAGCATCGACAGCGTCTGCGCCGCGGCGGCGCCAAGATTGCCGAGGCCCATGACGCCCACGGTGCGGTTGGGGGCCACCGGCACCACGATGGCGTGCCAGTCGAGCTCGGCCTGGGCCTGAAGCTGGCGCGGCATGTCGCGGTGATGGCGCAGCACGTGCAGCGCCACGTATTCGCGCATGCGCTGGGTCAGATCATCGCCCACGGTGCGGATGATCGGCACGCCCTGCGGCAACTCCTCGTCGTTCAGAACGTGGTCGATGCCCGCTCCGATTGAAACGATGGCCTTGAGATTGCTGAATTTTGCGAGATCGCCTGTACGCGGCCGCCAGACCACGGCATAGGTGACGGCGTCAGGGTCGGTGATGTCATCCAGCGCGGCGATGTCCCAGCCGGGCATCAGCTCCTGCAGCATCTCTACCCACCACTGGGCCTTGTCTGCGAGGGGAAGGTAGACGGCGACGGTCATGTTTGCTCCTTTGGGTCGGTCATCTTTGGGGAATGGGAATGAATCTCAAGCAGCTCGAAGCCTTCTACTGGCTGAGCCAGTTCGGAAAACACCGGCAGACGGCCGAATATCTCGGGCTGACTCAGCCCGCGGTTTCGGCGCGCATCACGGCGCTTGAGAAGGATCTTGGCAAGACCCTGATCGACCGCGAGGCCGACGGCTTCGTGCTCACCGATCAGGGGCTGGAAGTTGCGGAATTCGCGGTTCAGTTCCTGAACCTGCGCGAGGCCATGCTGGGCCGGTTGCAGGACCGGCACAAGCGCGGCGTGAGCCTTGGCCTTGTGGGTATGGCGGCGCTGACCTGGGGCCCGCGCCTGCGCGAGGCGCTGCTGGCCGAATTGCCGGAGATGACGATCGACATCTACCTCGGCTCTGATCTGCAACTGCGCCGTCTGGTCGAGGCAGGCACGCTGGACGCGGCTTTCACCGCGTCCGGCGACCGGGCGCGGGGCGCGGATTTCGGGGTCGAGTATCAAGTCGGCTGGGTGTCGCGCGGAGATGTCATCGAGGGCCTTCCTCAGCCGATGAGTCCGGACGATCTGCGGGCGCTGCCGCTGGTCCACTACCCGAAGACCTCGCCGCTGTTCAATCCGGTGGCCGACTATGTCGACGACATGGCGGAACGCACTGCGCCGCGCCATTACGGCAATTCGCTCTCGGCGATCTGCGAGATGGTCCGGCTGGGCTACGGTGCCTCGGCGCTGCCGCTGGCGGCGCTCGAGAACGAGATCGCCAGCGGCAAGGTTGTCGAGATCGCGGCCACCGAAGGGCTGGCGCCGCTGCATGTCGCCTGCACCCACGCCAACCGCGCCCGCCGAAAGCAGGTGGGCCAAGTGCTCGAGCTTGCGCGCGAGGCGGCGAGGGCGTGGTGCAGGGACCATGGGCGGTACAGCTCCTTCGAGGACCTCTAGGCCTCAGCCCTTGGTCTTCTCCTCGACCATCTTGGTGGCACCGGACATCTCGCCGAGATGGGTGCCGCCGGTGACCTTGGCCTCGTTGACGCGGCCGCGCTCGGTGAGGAACTCGCCGCGCTCGATCACGTCGTCGAGGTCTTCCGGCGCGATGAACAGCACGCCGCAATCATCGGCGAGCACAGCGTAGCCCGGCAGCACAGCCGCGCCGCCGATCGAGACCGGCACGTTGAAGCCGCCGCCGGTGTTGTAGAGGCGGGTGGTGACCGGCGAGGCGCCGCGCGACCACATGGCGAAGTCCTGCTCGGCGATCTCGGCGGTGTCGGTGTGGGGGCCGTCGACGCAGCCGCCCTCGAGGCCGATCATTGCCGCCATGCGGGTCACGCCGCCGCCCCAGCAGGCGTACTTGGTGTCGCCGAGGCGATCCACGGCGAGGAAATAGCCCGGTCCGCACTGGCTCAGGCAGTGGTGCAGCAGCGTCGAGTCGAGGCCCGGGATTGCCAGCGTCGCCAGCGTGCCGACAACGACCTTGCCCGGCAGCACCGGCTGGATCGCCGGGGCGGCGAAGCCGTAGTGGTAGAAGTGGCCGATGGTGGCGGTCTCGAGCTTGGCGAGACGGTCGAGCTTTTCCTGCGGGATCTTCTCGGGCATCGGGTTGAGCTTGTAGACGAGGTTGGACATGTGAGGTCCCTTCTTTTGTCGTTATGTCAGGAGATCAGTTCTGCGGCCCGAGGATCAGGTCCGGCAGGAAGGTCACGGTCTGCGGCACGTAGGTGAGCAGCAGCAGCACGGCGACCAGCGGGATCAGCATCGGCAGCACCGCCATCGTCACCTTCTCGAAGCGGACACGGCCCACCTCGGCGACGATGTAGAGGCCGATGCCCATCGGGGGCGTGGCGATGCCGAGCAGCAGGCCAAGCTGGATGATGATGCCGAAATGCACCCGGTCGATGCCGTAGGCGTCGATCAGAGGCAGCAGCGTCGGCACCAGGATCAGCTTGGCCGGCACCCCCTCGACGACGCAGCCGACGAGGATGATGAAGATCAGCAGCAGGCCAAGGAAGACGTTCTTGTTCTCGGTGAAGGAGAAGGTGAAGTCTGCCAGCTTCTGCGGCGTCTGGTCGATGGCCAGCAGCCAGCCCATCGCGATCGAGAAGGCGATGATGATCATGATCACGGCGGTCATCATGGCGGTGTCGCTGAGCGCGGCAAAGAAGGCGCGGAAGGTGAGTTCCTTGTACCAGATGCCGATCAGGATGCAGTAGATGCAGGCCAGCACGCCCGCCTCGGTGGCGGTGACGAAGCCGAACATGATCGAGCCAAGGATGATCGCCGGAGCGACGAGCGCCAGGAAGCCGTGCTTGGCGGTGCCCGCCACCTCGCGCACCGTGGCGCGGGGCTGGGTCGGGAACTCCTCGAACTGGGCGCGGAAGCGCACGTAGAGCATCAGCGACAGGCCGACCAGGATGCCCGGGATCAGGCCCGCGAGGAACATCCGCTCGATCGACTGCTGTGCCAGGAAGGCGTAGAGCACGAGGCCGATCGACGGCGGGATCAGCGGCCCGATCACCGAGGAGGCAACGGTGATCGCGGCGGCGAAATCAGGCTTGTAGCCGCGCTCGCGCATGGCCTTGATCTCGATGGCGCCGAGGCCGGCGCAGTCCGCCACGGCGGCGCCCGAGATGCCGGCAAAGATCATCGAAGACAGGATGTTGACCTGTGCGAGGCCGGCCTTGAGATGGCCCACCAGCGAGTTGGCGAAGGCAAAGATGCGCTCGGTCACGCCGGTCGCGTTCATCAGGTTGCCGGCCATGATGAAAAACGGCACTGCGGTGAGCGAGGCCTTGTTGACGCCCTCGAGCATCTGCTGCGGGATGATCTGCAGCGCGGTCGAGAAGTCCGAGGTCAGGAAGGTGAGAACCGTCGCCGTGCCGATGGCGATGGAGATGGGCACGCGCATGAGGATCAGCGCGATGAAGGTGCCGAAGAGGATCCAGGCCATAGGTCAGACTTCCGGGTGATGGTCGGTGACGTTCTCGGGCATGCCTGCCGCGAGCTTGACGATGTCGAGCACGGCGGTCAGCGCGACGAGCACCGTCGAGATGAAGAGGGGAACCGAGAGCGCGAGGCGCGGCAGCTCGAACCCGGCGGGCAGGATTGCCCCGTCATAGACCCCGTTCGAGGTGGCGATCACCTTGGGGATCTGCAGGATCAGCACGCCGGTGACCACGAGTGTCGCGGCATCCGAGACGATGCGCGTGATGACCATGCCCGACGGTCCGAGGCGCTCGGCGACGAAATCGATGCGCACGTCCTTGAGCCGGGCATAGAGCGCGAAGAAGCCGAAGAAGCTCAGCCAGATGAAGAACACCATCGTCCACGGCCACATCCAGTAGGGGGCCATGCTCATCGGGCGCAGGATGATGGTTGCGGTGGTGAGGCCCAGCATCACCAGCAGGCAGATGTTGGAGATCCACAGGAAGGCCCCGCCGAGCGACCAGTTGAGCCGGTCGATGCGGTTGAGGGCCCGCTGAAGCGGGCCCTCCGGTTGATAGTCGAGCGGTGTCACTGGGTGGGAGTCCGTGCTGCTTCGACCGCCTCGAGGAAGCCTTCCGGCAGCTCGCCGGATTCGGCCATGTCGGCGTAGAAGGTGGCCATCTTCTCGACCAGCGGCGAGATGTCGATCTCGGTATAGGTGGCGCCATCGGCCACCATGCGCTCGATGCTCTCGTCGGCGACCGAGAACATGATCTCCTGCGACAGTTCACCGGCCTCGGCATAGGCTTTCAGCAGGCCTTCACGGGTGTCTTCGTCAAGCGCTTCGAGCGCGCTTTCGTTGACCATGAAGCCGACCGACTGCCAGTACTCGTCCATGCGGGTGATATACGGCGCGACCTCGTTGAAGCGCATCGATTCCACCAGTGCGATGGGCGAGTTCACCGCCTGCACGATGCCCTTCGAGATCGACTGGTAGACCTCGGTCCAGGGCAGGGTGATGACCTCTGCGCCAAGATTGTCCCAGGTGTCGATCGCCACCTTGTTCTCGTGCATGCGCATCTTCAGGCCTTCGTAATCGGCCGCGCTCTCGACCGGCACGTTCGAGACGGTGACGCGGAACGGGCCGCGCAGCACCAGCGTCGGGTCGCCGAGCGGGCGCACACCGGATTCCGCGGCGGCGTTGTCGAACCAGCCCTTGACGGTGTCGGAGTTCATGAAGCGCTGCCAGTGGGCGAAATCGTCGAAGGCGTAGGGCCCTGCGAGCCAGCCGAGCGCCGGCTCCCACTTTTTCATGTAGCCGAAGCCCTCGGCGTAGATCTGCACGATGTTGGCCTGAAGCTGCTCGAGAACCGCGTTCTCCTTGCCGAGCTGCTCGTTGGGATAGACGGTGATCTTGAGCTCGCCGTCGGTGTATTCCTCGGTCAGTTCGGCGAACTTTTCGAAGACCTGGCCCTCGGGGCTGTCGACCGGCATCTTGGTCGCCATCTTCCAGGTGGTCTCGGCGTGGGCGGCACCGCCCAGGATCATTGCAAGGCCCGTGGCCATGCTGAGAAGTGTCTTGGTTTTCATTGGGATAAACCTCGATGTTGACAGGTGGATTTGCCGGTTTGGTCGCCGGTCTTGGTGATGGATCAGTCGTGCAGGCCCTTGGCGACATGGTCGCGGACCAGGCCGGCGCCGATGGCGGCAAGGCGCTTGACCAGCACGTCGCCGGTCTCGGCCGAGCACAGGGTGGGATCGCAGCCATAGGCGCCGGTCTCGGTCGCCTCGAGCGCTTCGATGGGCGCCTGGATCTTGGCGCCGTCATAGACCACCGACGAGAAGCCGCCGATCTTCATGCCCTTGATCTCGCTGCCGGTGGGGGCGGGCTTGATCATGTCGGCACGGATCAGGTCGGGGTAGAAGTGCAGGCCGACCGAGGTCAGCGGGTCGCCGCCATGGCCCGAGCTCGCCTTTGCCTTGTCGGCCCCGATGAGGGCGGGCAGTTCGCCATAAGCGACCTGCCAGAGATACATCGACGGGATGAAGAGCCCGGCTTTCTGACGCCAGCGCAGCGCCACTTCGGTGATCGCGGGAACGTTGCCGCCATGACCGTTGACGATCATCAGCTTGCGGATGCCGTGGCGCTCGAGGCAGCCGAACATGTCGTCGAGGATGCCGCAAAGCGTGGCGTGCGAGATCGAGATGCCGCCGTGGCTCGATTCGAAATAGTCCTTACCGCCGAATGGGATGACGGGCGCAACGAAGGTGGGGACGCCATCCTCGCGGGCCGCCTTGGCAATCTCCATCGCCATCAGGTCGGCAGCCATGTAATCGCCCATAGGTGCGTGGATGCCCTGATCCTCGAGCGAGCCCATGGGCAGCAGAACCACCGCCTCGGACGTGAGTTCCTGGCGCGCCTCTTCCGAGGTCAGTTCCGCGATCCGGATCTTTTCGATCATGCTGTCATGTCCTTGTCATCTTGTCCGCCAGAGTTGACGGGTAGTGAACGGGGCTCAGCCCCTAGGGTCCAATTCAATCGGTTTGCGGGCCGATAAACGGAATTTTTCAGTCGCTTATTCCGCCGCTGCCGCAGGGGCTGCGGCGCCCGCAAGCGCCCCGAAGCGGGACAGGCGGAACGGGGTCGGGTCGACCGTAAGAGTTTGATACAAAGCCATTTCCGAGGCCAGCTGGCCGGCGGCGGGGCCGATGCCGAAGCCGTGCCCCGAGAAACCTGTGGCGATGACCAGACCGGGGATCGCGGCGGCGTGGTCGATCACCGGAACCGCGTCCGGGGTCACGTCGATGATACCGCCCCATTTTTCAGCAATCTTCACATCCCTGAAGGCCGGGAAGACCTTCGTCACCGCGCGCAGCGCCTGGTCGAGCATGGCGTGCTGCGGTTCGGGATCGAGCACGCGGCACTTCTCGAACGGCGTCACGCTGTCGGCGCTCCAGTGGCGCGGCGTGATGAGCCCGTCCCAGAGGCTGCGATCGAGGGTCAGCGAGACCTCGCCGCGATGCTCCTTCAGGCTCTTCATGAAATGCGGCAGCAGGCGAAAGCTGTCGGGAGTGATCTGCACCTTGGCGCGGCCCCGGCGCGAAATCGTGTAGCCGCCGTCGAGCCGGGGGCGGATGCCGAACTGGCCGTTGCCGAGCGCGTATTTCGGTCCGCCCTCGAGCGGTTCGGTGCGCATCACCGAGCCGCGCACCCTGAGCTGGGGCAGCGACACGCCGAGATTGCCGAGAAACAGCCGCGACCACGCGCCGCCGGCGAGGATCGCCGCACCGCAGGGGATGCGACCGCGCTCGGTCAGCACCGCCGAGACGCGCCCGCCCTTGGTTTCGATGTCACGCACGGCGCAATTGGTGAGGATTGCAGCGCCCTTGGCGCGGGCGCCCTTTGCCAGCGCCGGGGCGGCGAGCGCCGGTTCCGCGCGGCCATCATCGGCGGTCAGAAGGCCGGCGCGGGCCGGAACCGTGCCGCCGGGGAACTGCGCCTGCAACTGCGCCTCGGTCAGGCGGCGCGCGCCGATGCCGAAGGTCTCGGCATCCTGCGCGACGCTCTCGATCCACGCCATCTCGGCGTCGGTCTGGGCGGTGTAGACGATGCCGGTGCGGCGAAAGCCGGTGTCATGTCCGGTGCGCTGCTGCAGCGTGTCCCAGATCCGCAGGCTCTCGATGCCCAGGGGATACTCGGCGGCGTCGCGGCCCATGCGGCGCACCCAGCCCCAGTTGCGGCTCGACTGTTCGCCGGCGATGCGGCCTTTCTCGATCAGTGCGACGCGAAAGCCCTGTTCGGCGGCCCAGAACGCGGCCGCGCAGCCGACGATGCCGCCGCCGATGATGGCGAGGTCGACCTCGCCGGGCAGCGCGGCATCGCCTTCGACGGTGTCGACATAGGGTCTCATCACAGCCCCGGCTCGTAGCGCCAGTTGACCACCAGCTCGGACACGCTAGCTGTGTTCGGCAAGGTGACGACGTCTGCCACGAGCTTGCCGAGGTCTTCAGGCTGGGTGATCTCGTGGCGCGGCAGGTCGTGCCGCAGGGTGAGATCGGTGGCAACGAAGCCGGGACAGACGACGCAGGCGCGCAAGCCGTCGTCCCAGCCCGACCGCCGCGCGGCGTGGGAGAGCGCCACGGCGGCGTGCTTGGTCATCTGGTAACCGGCATTAAGCCCCAGCACGCGTTTGCCGGAGGCCGAGGCCAGCACGATCACCCGGCCGGCCCCGCTGCGGCATAGCGCCGGCAGCGCTGCGCGGGTCAGGCGGAAGGGCGCCTTGACGTTGATCGAAAGGAGCGCGTCGAGCATCTCTTCCATTTCGTCATCGGGTTGCGGCTCTTCCGGCATCAGCTCGAGCGGCCCGGCGATCCCGGCGTTGTTCACCAGCGCGTCGATGCGCCCGAAGCGCGCCTCGGTGGCCGCGACGAAGGCGCGGGCATCTTCGGCTTTGGCAGCGTCGTAGGGCACGATCAGCGGATCGTATTGCTCCAAGCTGTCGGGCAGCGAGGACGGATCGCGCAGGCCAAGCGACAGGGCGTAGCCGCGCCCGGCCAGTGCGTGGGCGATCGCCGCGCCGATGCCGCGGCTCGCCCCGGTGATCATCGCGACGGGGGCCTCGCTCATGCGTGTACCTCCTGCGCTGTCGCGGGTGTCACCGGGCCGCCCTTGACGCAGCGCACGTTCCAGTCGTCTCCGACCGGATCGAGCGGTGGCACGGCGCTGGCGCAGGCGTCCTCGGCGATCGGGCAGCGGGTGCGGAACGGGCAGCCCGAGGGCGGGTTCGCAGGGCTCGGCAGCTCGCCCTTCAGGATCCGGTCGCCGTCCGAGCCGTCGCCCGGGTGCAGCGAGGGCGTCGCGGCGAGCAGGGCGCGCGTGTAGGGATGGGCGGGCGAGCCAAAGACCTTCTCGGCCGGGCCTTCCTCGACGATGCGGCCGAGATACATCACCACGATGCGGGTGCAGAGATGGCGCACCACGTGCAGGTCGTGGCTGATGAACAGCATGGCGAGATCGAGATCGCGGCGCAGATCCTCGAGCAGGTTCACCACCTGCGCCTGGATCGACACGTCGAGCGCCGAGACCGGCTCGTCGGCGACGATGAAATCGGGCCGGGTCGAGAGGGCGCGCGCCACCGCGATGCGCTGGCGCTGGCCACCCGAGAACTCGTGCGGGCGGCGCTGCGCCGCGGAGGTCGGCAGGCCGACCTGTTCTAGCAGCCGCGCCACCTCGGCCTTGACCTCGGAGCCGGGCACGATGTTGTGGGTTCTGAGCCCGTCGGCGATCTGGGCGCCGATGCTGCGGCGGGGATCGAGTGAGCCGAACGGGTCCTGGAACACCATCTGCATTCGGCGCGAGAGCTTGCGCATCTCGGGGTTGGAGAGCGCCGACAGGTCGCGCCCGTCAAAGCTCATGGAGCCGGTGGTGGGCAGGTCGAGCCCCATCATCATGCGTCCCAGCGTGGACTTGCCGCAGCCCGACTCGCCGACGATGCCGACGGTTTCGCCCCGGGCGATGGTCAGGCTCACATCCCGCACCGCCCAGACATCGTGCGCTCGGCCCAGAAGACCGTGGCGGGTGGGGAAGTTGCGGCCGAGATTTTCGGCCACGACCAGCGGCGCGGAGGTGGCAAGCTCGCTCATGTGACGGTCTCCCAGTGGAAGCAGCGGGTCACGCGGCCCGGGGCCGGGTGCTCCGCCTTGGGGGGATTGGCGGTGCAGCGCTCGGTGGCGAAGGCGCAGCGGGGCGCGAAGCGGCAGCCGCTGGGCATCTGGCGCGGCGAGGGCACCGAGCCTGGGATCGCGGTCAGCCGCTCGGCACCGCCCTCGGGCACCGAGGCGATCAGCGCGGCGGTGTAGGGGTGGCGCGGGCGCTCGAAGACCTCGGCCACCGGGCCTTCCTCGACCACCTCGCCGGCATACATCACCGTCACCCGGTCGGCGATCTCGGCCACCACGGCAAGGTCGTGGGTGACGAAAATCATGCCCATGCCCGGCGTGTCGCGCTTGAGCTGCGCAAAAAGCTGCAGGATCTGCGCCTGGATCGTCGGGTCGAGCGCGGTGGTCGGCTCGTCGGCAATCAGCAGGCGCGGGTTGTTGGCCACGGCGACGGCGATCATCGCGCGCTGGCGCTGGCCGCCCGAAAGCTCGTGCGGGTAGGCCCGCACCCGCTGCTCGGGGTCGGGGATGCCGACATGGCGCAGCAACTCCACCACGCGGGTCTGCAGAGCGTCGCCCTCGAGGTCGTGATGGGCGCGGATCGCTTCGGCCACCTGCTCGCCGATGCGCAGCACCGGATTGAGCGCCGCGGCGGCATCCTGGAACACCATCGAGACCTCGTCACCGCGCAACGCGCGGATGCCTTCCTCGTCGAGCTTGGCGAGATCGACCGCCTTGCCCTCGCGGGTGGTGTAGTGTGCGGTGCCGCCGGTAACGCGCAGCGTGTCGGGCAGCAGGCCGGTCATCGCAAGGCCGGTCAGGGTCTTGCCCGAGCCGCTCTCTCCGACCAGCGCCACGGTCTCGCCGGGGCGGACGGTCAGCGACACGCGGCGCACCAGCTCCATGTCACGCACGGCGATGGACATGTCGCGGATCTCGAGCAGCGGGGCGTCGGCATCGGCCTCGACCGGGGTGGCGGGTTTCTTCGCGGCGGCAGAGCGCGGCCGCAGCCAGAGCGCGCCACCGGCGGTGACGGCGCGGGGATCGAGCGCCGATTGAAGACGGTCGCAGAGCAGGTTGAAGGTCAGGATGGTGCCGGCAAGAGCCAGCGACGGCCAGACCAGCAGCAGCGGCGCGACCTCCATGGCACCGCGCGCCGAGCGGATCATCAGGCCCCAGGAGGGTGTCGGCGGCACGACGCCGAGACCGAGGAAGGACAGCCCGCTCTCGATCACCATGGCCGAGGCCACCACCAGCGACATCTGCACCAGCAGCGGCGGCAGCACGTTGGGCAGGATGGTGCGGACGAGGATCTTCATCGGGTGCGTGCCCATCGACCGCTGCGCGGTGACGAAGTCGAGCCCGCGCACCTGCTGCGTCGCGGCATAGACCACCCGCGCATAGTTGGGCGTGTAGAGGATGGTCAGCGCCAGCACGAGCGGCCATGTGCCCGCGCCGAGGATGGTCACCACCAGCAGCGCTAGCAGCAGCGGCGGCAGGCAGAGGATGATCTCGGCGGCGCGCACCGTGACGAGCTCGACGGCGCCGCGAAAGTAGCCGCCGAGCAGGCCGAGCGCGGTGCCGATGATGGCGGCGAAGATCGCTGAGCCCACGGCGATGAACAGCGAGGCGCGGCCGCCCCAGATCAGGCGCGAGAGCACGTCGCGGCCGAAATCGTCTTGGCCGAGCCAGTGTCCGGCGGAGGGGCCGGCGAAGCGGTTGGGGATGTCCATGCCGCGCACGTCCTGCAGGGGCAGGAGCGGGGCGAGCAGCACGGTGGCGACGATCAGCGCGGCGATTGTGCCGGGCAGGATCAGCTTGCGGGTAGACCGGCTCATTCAGCGCACCAGGGAAATTCGGGGGTCGAGCAGGGCGTTCACCACATCCACGACGAGATTGAGAAAGACGAAGAGGACCGAGATCGTCATCACGATGCCGACCACTTCGGGATAGTCGCGTGCATCGACGGCGGCGACGAGGTAGCCCGAGAGGCCCGGCCAGTTGAACACGAACTCGACCAGCACCGTGCCGCCGATCAGCGTGCCCATCTCGAGGCCGAGCACCGTCAGCACCGGGATCAGCGCGTTGCGCACCACGTGGCGGCGCAGGATCGGGTTGCGGGGCAGGCCCTTGGCGCGGGCTGTGCGCACGTAGTCGCGTTGCAGCACCTCGAGCACGGAGGCGCGGCTCATCCGGGTGATCACCGCCAGCAGCGACAGCGCCACGGTGCAGGCGGGCAGCAGCAGCAGCTGCAGGTGTTCGAGCGGGTCCTCGGAGAACGGCGTGAAGCCGCCGGCGGGAAGCCATTGCAGCTTCTGCGCAAAGATCAGGATCACCACCGAGCCCACCACGAAGACAGGCGTCGAGAGCGAGGCCGAGGCGAAGAAGGAGATCACCGCATCGGCCTTGCCGTCGGCGCGGATCGCCGCATAGGTGCCCAGCGGCACGCCGATGCCGGTGGCGATCAGCGAGGCCGCGAGGATCACCTCGAGGGTGCGCGGCAGGCGCAGGGCGATCTGCTCGATCACCGGCGCGCCGTCGCGGAACGACGCGCCGAGATCACCGGTGAGCACACCGGTCATGTGGTCGATATATTGCTGCCAGAGAGGGGCGTTGAGCCCCATCTGCTCGCGCAGCGCAGCGACGGCCTGAGGATCGGCGGCGACATTGCCCTGACTGAGCAGCAGCTCTGCCGGATCGCCCGGAATGAGGTGCAGGAGGAGGAACACCACCGAGACGACGATCCAGACGAGGAACAGCGCCACGAGGCTTCTGGTAGCAATATATCTCAGCATGGGGTCAGCTTCAGCCCAGCACGGTTTCTTCCAGCGTCATGCCGGAATAGAAGACAAGCTGGCCGGGCATCACGGTGAACCCTTCGGCGTTGGCGCGCATGCCGTAGCCCTGCGAGCGCCAGGACAGACCGACGACCGGAACCGTGTCGATGGCGATCTCTTCCAGCTCCTTGTAGATTGCCTTGCGCTCCTCGGTGTCGAAGGTGGCGCGGCCACGAGCGAAAAGCTCGGAGATCTCCGGGGTTTCCATGCCGAAGCTGCGCACGAAGCTCGGGGAGAGCGAACCGTCGACCACGGTGGCGAGGCCGTCGGGGTCGTTGTTCATCGCGGCGGTGCCCATCACGGCAAGGTCATAGGTGCCCTCGTTGCCCTTCTTCACCCGGGTCGACCATTCCGGCAGGTCAAGCTGCACGTTGATGCCGATCATCGACAGATACGCCTGGCAGACCTCTGCGGTGGACTGGTGCATGCCGTATTGCGCGGTCGACAGCATCACGCAGTCGAAGCCGTCCGGGTAGCCGGCCTCGGCCAGCAGCGCCTGAGCCTTCTCGGGGTCGTAGTTCCACGAGTTGGCCAGTTCCGGGTTGTAGAACTCGGAGCCCTCGGCGATCGGCAGGTGCTCGAGCGCGCCGCCGCGGCCGTAGAACGCCGCCGCCGCGATGTCTTCGCGCTTGATGGCGTGGGCCACGGCCTGACGGACCTTCGGGTTGTCGAAGGGCGGACGCGAGGCATTGAAGGTCAGGTACATGAACGGACCGTCGGTGGCCTGCAGCGCCAGCTCGTCATTCGCTTCGATCTGGTCCATCGCCTGCCACGGCACGTATTCGACCAGGTCGACGTCGCCGGCCTCGAGCGCCGCCACGCGCAGGTTCTCGTCGGCATAGACGATGGCCTCGATATTGGCGACCTTCGGCATCTCGTCCTTGTAGTAGCCGTCCCACGCAGAGAGCGAGATCGACACGCCGCGATCGGCGCTGTCATAGAGGAACGGACCCGAGCCCATGGTGGTGTCGCGGGCTTCGCCCTTCTTGATCATCGGCATGTTGAAATGCGCGAACCAGCCCGGCAGAACCGCCAGCGGCTCGTCGGTGACCATGCGCACGGTCTTCTCGTCCGGGGTCTCGACCGAAGTGATGGCGGCGAGCTGACCCTGCAGATAGGCGGCGCTGTCGGGCTTCTGCGCCTCGAGGACGTTCCAGGCGATATCCTCGGAGGTAACGGGGGTGCCGTCATGCCAGGTGGCGTCGCGCAGGGTGAAGACCCAGGCGCCCTCGTCGTCGACCTCCCAGCTTTCGGCCAGTTCGCCGCGCATCGTGCCATCGGGGCCGTAGCCCAGCAGGCCGCGGTGGATCATCAGCTTGATGGTGCCGGCGGCGGTGCCGTTCGAGGCCCAGGCATCGAGGCTCGGCGGGTAGGTCGAGAGGCCGAAGCGCAGCGTGCCGCCGTCCTGCGCGTGCAGGGCCTTGGGGCCGAGGAAGCTCAGTGCGCCTGCGGCGGCGCCGGTGGTGGCGAGAAAGCCGCGACGGTTCATTCGCGTTGTCATTGAAGGTGTCTCCTTGTCGGGTTGTGGCGGGCTCTTCCTGGCCCTGTTGAATTGTGCCGGGCGGATCATTCCGCCGCGATCTGTGTTTCGCTGGTCTCATCCGGCGTGCCGTAGCCACCGCCCCCGGGGGTGATGACCTCGAGCCATTCGCCGGCGCGCAGGGTGCCGTAGCCACGCTCGAACGGGGCGCAGCCGGGGCTGGTGGCATAGCTGCCATGGCCGCCTTCGCCGCCGCCTTCGAGGCCCCAGGACCGCGACTTGTTGCGCGAGACGTCGACGCGGACCATGCACTCCTCGGTGGCGCGGTAGACGCGGCGCAGGCCCATGCCGCCACGGTGCTTGCCGGCCCCGCCAGAGCCGTCGACGAGCTCGTAGCGCTCGAGGATCAGGGGGTATTCGCCCTCCAGCGCCTCGACAGGCAGGTTCGAGGTGTTGGTGGCGTGAACGTGGATGCCATCGAGCCCGTCCGCCTGAGGGCGGGCGCCGCCGCCGCCACCGATGGTCTCGAGATAGACCCAGTAGGTGCCCGCATCCGGCCCGCTCTGGCGGGTGCCCGAGAACACCGCAACCGAGCATGTGGAGTTGGTGCAGGCCGAGACCCGCTCGGGCACCGCCTGCGCCAGGGCGCCGAGGATCAGGTCGGCGACGCGCTGGCAGGTCTGCACCCGGCCGTTGACCGCGGCGGGGTGCTTGCAGTTGAGGATCGAGCCGTGCGGCGCGTTGACGGTGATCGGACGGGCGAGGCCCGCGTTGGGCAGGACCGTCGGGTCGATCACCGATTTCACGATGTAATAGACCGTCGCCAGCAGCGCCGTGCGGGTCATGTTGATCGGGGCGCGGATCTGCTCGGGCGCCTCGAAATCAAGCGACAGCGCGTCGCCCGCGACGGTTACCGTCACCGCGAAGGGGATCGGGTCATCGAAATCGAGATTGTCGAACACGTCCTCGAAGCGCCAGCTTCCATCGGGCAGGGCGGCGATGCCGGCGCGCATCTTGCGCTCGGCATAGTCGAGCAGCGCCTCGCCCGAGGCCAGCACCACATCCGGGCCGTGGCGCGCGCAGAGCTCCTGAAAGCGTTGCACGCCGACCCGGTTGGCGGCCATCTGGGCGCGCAGGTCCGACAGGCGCTCGCGCGGGACCTGGCAGTTCAGCAGAATCAGCTCCTGGATGTCCTTCTGCAGCTCACCGGCCTTGTAGAGCCGCACCGGCGGGATGCGCAGGCCTTCCTGGTAGATATGGGCATGCGCCCGGTCGACGAAATCCGAGTGGTGCGCGAGGTTCACCGTCCACGCCACGAGCTGCTCGTCGACGAAGATCGGCTCGGCCAGAACGATGTCGGGCAGGTGGGTGCCGCCGCCGCGATAGGCGTCGTTGCCGACGAAGACATCGCCCGGGCGCAGGTCCTTCTCGTCGTGATCCGCCAGCAGCATCGGGATGAAGTCGAGGAAGCTGCCGAGGTGGATCGGGATATGCTCGGCCTGACAGAGCGTGCGGCCCTGCCGGTCAAATAGCGCCGTAGAACAATCGCGGCGTTCCTTGATGTTGGTCGAGTAGGAGGCGCGGACCAGCGCTTCGCCGGTCTCCTCCACGATCGAGGAGAGCGCGGCACCGATGACCTCGACCGTGATCGGGTCGAGTGCGTGAGTGGTGGTTTGGCCGGTCATGCGCTGAGCTCCAGGATAAGGTTGTCGATCTTGTCCACGGTGGCGGTGACCCCGGGGGGCACCAGCGTTGTGGTGTCCATCTGCTCGACGATGGCGGGGCCGGCGAAGGCCATGCCGGGGGCAAGCTTCTCGCGGGCATAGAGCGTGGTCTCGGTGAACGCGCCGGTCTCGGGATACCAGACCTCGCGGCTTCCGATGACCGCTTCGCTGGGATCGGAATCGCCGAGCGCGCGCTCGGGCAGCTCGGCCTTCTGCACCAGGCCCATGGCCTCCGCGCGGAAGGTCACGCAAAGGATGCGCTCTTCGGGCACGGCAAAGCCGTAGAGCCGCTCATGCGCCTCGGTGAAGCCCTGCTTGAGCGTCTCCAGCGTGGCCTCGGTCACCGGGCCGTCGGGCAGCGGGATCGACAGCTCGTAGTTCTGGCCATCGTAGCGCATGTCGATGCGGCGGGTGAGGCGGCGCTTGTCGGCGGGGATCGCCTCGGCGTCGAACCAGCCGGAGGCCTCGGCTTCGACCGAGGCCACGGTCTCGGCGATGATGCTGAGATTGGCGGGCTCGAGCGCGGTCAGGCGGGTGGCGGAGAAATCCGCACGCAGATCGGTGAGCAGCAGGCCCATGGCGCAGAGGATGCCCGGGCTGCGCGGCACGATCACCGTGGTCATGCCCAGTTCCTGCGCCAGCCGCACCGCATGCAGGGGACCCGCGCCGCCAAAGGCCATCAGCGCGTAGTTGCGCGGGTCGTGGCCGCGCTGCACCGAGATCACCCGGATCGCCTTGGCCATGTTCGCCGTCACCACCGAGATGATGCCCTGCGCCACGTCCATGGTCTCCATGCCCAGCCGCTCGCCGAGCTTGGCAATGGCCTCGACCGCGAGATCGCGGCGCACCTTCATGCGGCCGCCGAGGATCTCGACCGGGTTGAGGATCTGGAGCACGATATTGGCATCGGTGACAGTGGGATCGGTTGCGCCGCGGCCATAGCAGACAGGGCCGGGATCGGCGCCGGCGCTTTCCGGGCCGACCTTCAGCAGGCCGCCCGAGTCGATCGAGGCGATCGAGCCGCCGCCGGCGCCCACGGTGTGGATGTCGAGCATCGGCGCCTTGATCGGGTAGCCATGCACGACGCTTTCATTGGTCTGCGCGGTCTCGCCGCCGGCCATGAGCGCCACGTCCGAGGAGGTGCCGCCGACGTCGAAGGTGATGATGTCGTCAAAGCCCGCGCGGGCGCCGATGGCCTGCGCCGCGACCACACCGGTGGAGGGGCCCGAGAGCACCGCCCGCACCGGGGTCTGTGCCGCGGCCTCGAAGCGCACCACGCCACCGTTGGACTGCGTCAGGTGCGGCGCGACCGGCAGGCCGAGCTCCTGCAGGCGCGGCGTCAGCCGGCTGATATAGCGGTGCATGATCGGGCCGAGATAGGAATTGACCGTCGCCGTCGAGAGGCGCTCGAACTCGCGGAACTCGGGGGCAATCTCGTGGCTGGCGCAGAGGAAGACGCCGGGCATCTCCTCCTCGACGATGCGGCGTGCGGCCTGCTCGTGCACCGGGTTCACGAAGGCATAGAGGAAGCAGATCGCCACGGCCTCGACCCCGGCCTCCTTCATCGCGCGGGCGGCCTTGCGCACGGCCTCCTCATCGAGCGGTTTGTCGATCTCACCGGTGCGCAGCATGCGCTCGGGCAGCTCGAAGCGCAGCGCGCGAGGGACCAGCGTCTGCGGCTTCTCGGCGAAGAGATCGTAGAGGTCGGGCCGCTTCTGGCGGCCGATCTCGAGCAGGTCGCGGAAGCCTTCGGTGGTCAGCAGGCCGACCTTGGCGCCACGATGGGTGATCAGCGCGTTGGTGGCGACGGTGGTGCCGTGGCCGAGATAGGCGATGGCGGCGGCAGGATCGCTCTCGCTGCCCTCCGCGTGTTCCTTCATGCCTTCCTCGACACCCTGCGCGATGCCGCGCGACGGGTCATCCGGGGTGGAGGAGACCTTCCATACCTCGATGCGGCCGCTGGCCTCGTCGAAGAGGCACACGTCGGTGAACGTGCCGCCGGAATCAACGCCGACGCGCCATGTGCCTGCTGGGGTGATGCCTTGCGATCCGTCCATCATCGAAGTCTTGTCCTCTTGGCGTGTACGTCATGTATACAAGAAAGTGGGATCGATTCTGTCCAGCCTTGTTTTGCCTGAAGGGAAACATCCGGCGGATATTTGTGAAAGATTGATGAATGAGCAGTCACATGATTGTGGATACGGGCAATAATGGCGCTTTGGAAGGGCTTTCGGCGCGGGATCGGGCGTATCAGGGTGTCCGGGCGGGCATTCTGAAGGGAGACTTTCCGCCGGGCAGCTTCATCGAGGAGGCCATGGCCTGCGAGGTGACGGGGGTGTCGCGCTCGCCGGTGCGAGAGGCGCTGAACCGGCTGGCGGCGGAGGGCTATCTCGAACTGCACCGGCGGCGTGGCGCCATGGTGCGGGCGCTTTCGGCCACCGAGCTGCGCGATCTCTACGAGGTGCGGCTGATGGTCGAGACCCACGCGGTGCGCAAGATCTGCCGCGAGAGGCGGGCGCTGCCCGAGGAGCTGCTGCGGCTCTGCGAGGCGCATGAGGCGATGCCGGCAGAGGACCTGCTGGGCTGTGTCGAGATCAACCGGCTGTTTCACCAGGCGCTGGTAGCGGCGGCGGGCAACCGCGTGCTGGTCGACGTGTTCGACGGGTTGCAGGCGCCGCTGTCGCGGGTCGCGATGGTGTCGCTGCAGCAGGGTTTCGGCAAGACCGAGGTGATCGAGGAAGAGCATCGCGAGATGATCGCGGCGCTCTCGGTTCATGACGAGGCACGGGCGCTTGCCGTGGTCGAGCGCCACCTCGCCCTGATGCCGCGCCTGCAGTCGGCGCTGTCGTCCTGACAGGACAGCGCGAGGCGGCTTGCGGTGCAGGGCGGCGCGATGTTGCAGCGGTCTGGCCTCCGGCGTTCAGCGGTCTGAGTGCAGCGAAGTGAGGCAAGCGGCTGCCGTTGCGTCCAATTCAAAACTTTTGTGACGCGGAAGAAATTTTTTATCGGGAAGGGTGCGTGGGGGTCTGGGCCTCGCGCGGTTCAGGCGGTGGCAAGGGCCCGATTGCTCCATGAAATATGGCCTTGTTGAAAGGCGCGCTTGCCGTAGCGGCAAGCGCTGTATCTGTTTGCGGTCACGCAAGGGCGGGCGATCACGAAAACCCAAGTGATCGTCACTGCCCGTCGTCTAGGCAAATTTGCCGATGGGATGGTCGCTCAACCGTCCTGACGGGCCGCGTACCACGCCGCGAGATCGGCAATGTCCTCGTCGCTGAGCGGTTTGGCGGCGGCCTCCATCAGGTGGGCGCGGGGGCTCGAAGGCACCGGGCCGTCGCGATACATCTTGAGCCAATTGTAGATCCAGTAGCCATCCTGGCCGGCGATGCGCGGGGTGTCGGGGCGCTTGGGGGCCAGCCCGTCCGCGCCGGCGCCCTCGTGACAGGAGGCGCAACTGGGAATGTCGTCGTGCTCGCTGCCTTGCGCGGCCAGTTCACGGCCGCGCTCGGGGTCGCCGAAGGGGAGCGGGCTGCCCTGCCAAGTGGCGCTCATCCCGGCAAAGCGCGCGGCGATCCCGGAGATGGCCGCGTCGCCCAGCGGGGCGGCGAGCGGCTCCATGAAGCCGCTCTCGCGGTGGCCCTCGGCATAGGCTGTGAGCACCGTGGTCAGCCACGCCTCGGACTGGCCGGCGAGCTTCGGCGCGGTGCCTTCGCGGCCCAGACCGTCCTCGCCATGGCAGCGCGCGCAGGCAAGCTCCGGCTTGATCGCGCCGGGCAGCCCGCCGAAGCGGACACCGGCGCTGTTATAGCCTCCGGCCTCGCCGAAGGCAGCGATTTCAAAGCTTTCCCGGTCGAAGCTGTTATACTGCCTCAGGAATGCGGCGAGCGCCCAGGGCTCGTCATCACGCTCTTTGCCGGGCCAGGCGGGCATGCCGGTGTACTTGAAGCCGTGCCGCGCGATCCAGAAGAACTCCTTGGCGTCGTAATCTTCCGAGGTGAGCATCGGCGGCGCCGGACGCATGCCCTCGACCACCGGGTTGCGCGGGATGCCGGGGCCGCCGTGGCAGGTCAGGCAGCCGGTGGCGAAGTGCCCCGCGCCGAGGCGGATCAGGCCGGGATCTTCGAGATCGACCTGCCGTGGCACCTCGAGCGAGACGGCACGGATCGCCACGGCATTGCCGAGATAGCCGTGCAGGATGTTGGCCACGCCCGGCAGGTGCGGCACCGAGGCGGCGATGTTGTAGGGTGCGAGGAAGAAGAACGCGCCGCCGGCGACGGCAAGCGCCGCGAGGCTTGCGAGAATGTAGCGCCTCATGTGGTGGCCTCCGTCAGTTTCAGCGCCAGTCCGAGCCGGCGCAGCGCCGCGACGAGATAGATTGCGCCGCCCGCACCGGCCATCATCGCGCCCGCGACCTGCTGTTCCTGCAGCGCGCTGAGACCGAGATGCCCGGCGCAGATGTCGCCGTAGAGATCGCGCGGCGACAGGCCGATCAGCGCGCCCAGAAGGGTCATGTGCATGGTGGTGGCGAGCAGCACCACGGCGCCGCCGAAGCCGCCTGCGGTGCGTACCGTGGCCCAAAGCAGCATTCCGGCGCCGAGAAAGCTCGCCTGTTCGAGGATGAAGCCGGTTGTGGTCAGCCGCGCCCAGAGATGCAGCGAGGGCAGGTGCCAGGCCCAGACCACCAGCATCTCGGCCACGGCGCCCAGCGTCAGCGCCATGGCGCCCGCGGGCAGGCGGAGTTTGGGCGCGTAGAGCGCCGGCACCACCGCGGTCACGCCAAGATGCAGCACCATGTGCAGCACCATCGAGCCGGTCGCCAGCCCCGGCAGCGGCGAGAGCCAGAGCGCGGCGAGCAGCGACAGCGCGAGGAGGCGGCGCGGGCTCAGCATGTGGCGAAGACCAGCCCGGGGATCACAGTGAAGCCGATCGCCACAACCGAGAGCACGCAGAGCAGCAGCGCCACGTGGCCGATGAACCGGTCGCGACCGCGCTCTGAACTTTCGGTGATCTCCTCGAAGATCACGAAGACCCCGCCGTAGCGCCGCACCGCGATGACGCCCAACCAAGCGATCAGCGCCGCGCAGATCAGCCCGAGCGCCACGATGATCCAGCGCGGCTCGACCAGCGAGGCCATCGGGCCGGTCTTGGCGCACCAGATCGCCGCGACCCAGTAGCTGAGCAGGAAATGCGCCGCCCAGATCGAGGGCGCGGCCACGAGGATCCAGACCGAGCCCTGATCGATCACGCGGGGCACGTCTCCGGGCGGGGTGAAGTGGCGCGGTTGTTCGTCGGAGCCGTGTCTCATGGGCCAACCCCCATCAAGAGCGGGAACAGCGCCAGCAGGGCGAAGATAGTGATCACCGTGAGCGCGAGGAAATGGGAGAACAGGGTGAGGTTCATCAGGTCGGCGCGGTACTCGGGCGTGCAATGGCCAAACCTGATGCGCGCGGCGACGTAGAGGCTCATCACCCAGTTCAGCAGCAGGTGCAGCGCCGGCCACAGGATCAGCATCCAGACCATGGCGTCGAAGCTCTGCGCGGTCGGGTCGAGCCCCTTGGAATAAGCCGACCAGCCCCAGGCGCCGATCCCAAGCGCGCCCACCGGAAGCGCGCCGATCAGCAGCGCCATGGCGAGCCCGCGGTGTCCATGGCCCAGCGTCTCGCGCGCAGCGGTGGTCATCGCCCAGGCGCCGATCAGCAGCGCCAGCCCCAGCAGCAGCCAGCCGAAGCCCGGCAGATGCGCGGCGGAGGGCAGGAAATCGGGCAGGGCGGTCCAATAGAAGAAGTAGGAGAACACCAGCCCCATGAAGGCGGTCATGTCGCCGGTCATGGTGATGAACACGGCCCACCAGCCCGGGGACCTGTTGCCCTGCGCATAGGTCGGCAGGGTGAGCCCGCGCCCGGCGTATTTCTCGGGCTTTTCCGGGATCAGAGAGGTGCCGGTCCAGAGCCACCAGAGCGTGAAGCCGACGAAACCCGCGCCGAAGATCAGGGTGATGGCCCAGAGGTGGAAGGTCGCGAGAATGAACACCGCGCCAAGGCAGAAGGCCGCGCCAAGGGTCAGGAAGCTCGGACCGCCGACGCGCTGCACAAAGAGCGGCCGCGCGTCGAGGATGTCGGTCACGATGAGCTCGCGCTTGCCTTCCTCGGCGTCGGGCAGGAACCACTCGCCCCGGTCGATCTGGTCCACCAGCCCCTCCTGCTCCCAAAGCGGATAGCGGGTATGGATATAGGGGATCGAGCGCACGCCCCACGGCTTGTCGGGCACTTCCGCCGCCCACTCCATCGTCCCGGCGTTCCACAGGTTGCGTTTCACCAGCGGCGCCTTGCCGCGCGGCCAGAGCACGTTCAACGCCAGCACCGCGAAGCCCGCCGCGAAGACGAAGGCGCCGATGGTCGAGACCATGTTGAGCACCGCCCAGCCATCCGAGAGGTCATAGGTCCAGACCCGGCGCGGCATGCCCATGATGCCGGTCCAGTGCATCGGCAGGAACGCCACGTTGAAACCGCCGAACATCAGCCAGAAGCTCCACTTGCCGGCGCGGGCGCTGAGGTTCTTCTGGGTGACGAAGGGATACCAGTAGTGGATGCCCGCGAAGAGCGGGAAGAGCATGCCGCCGATCAGCGTGTAATGCAGGTGGGCGACGATGAAATAGCTGTCATGCGCCTGCCAGTCGAAGGGCACCAGCGCCACCATCACGCCGGTCAGCCCGCCGAAGACGAAGATCGCCAGTGCGCCGCCGGCAAACAGCATCGGCACCGAGGGGCGCACCTTGCTCACCAGCATGGTGGCAATGAAGCAGAAGATCTGAATGCCTGTTGGCACCGCCACCGCCTCGGAGGCGGCGGAGAAGAAACTCAGCGAGATCTCGGGCAGGCCGGTGGTGAACATGTGGTGCACCCAGAGCCCGAAGCTCAGGAAGGCGACGCCCACGGCGCTCAGCACGATCCACGAATGCCCAACCATCGGCCGGCCCGCGAAGGTCGGCAGCATGGTGGCGATGAGCGCGATCGAGGGCAGGAAGATGATGTAGACCTCCGGGTGGCCGAAGATCCAGAACAGGTGCTGCCACAGCAGCGGGTCGCCGCCGCGGTCGGGATCGAAGAAGGCCCAGCCGAAGGCGCGTTCCATCTCGAGCAGCAGGTCGCCGGCGATCAGCGGCGGGAAGGCGAAGAGGATCATCCCCGCCACCACCAGCACGTACCAGCAGTAAAGCGGCATCAGGTTCAGCCGCATCCCCGGCGGGCGGGATTTCAGCACGCCCACGATCAGCTCGACCGCGGCGGCGATCGAGCTCACCTCGATGAACGAGAGGCCCAGCAGCCAGATGTCGGTGCCAAGGCCGCTATAGGCCGGGTCCGACGACAGCGGCGTGTACATGAACCAGCCGCCATCGGGGGCCACGCCGAAAAAGATCGAGCCGCAGACGAAGATGCCGCCGATCACGAAGCACCAGAAGCCGAAGGCCGAGAGCCGTGGAAAGGGCAGGTCGCGGGCACCGAGGATTTCGGGCAGGATGATGATCGCCACCGCCTCGAAGATCGGCACCGCGAAGAGGAACATCATCGCCGTGCCGTGCAGGGTGAAGAGCTGGTTGTAGAGCTGTTGCGAGAACAGATCGTTGCCCGGCACCGCGAGCTGCGCCCGGATCATCAGCGCAAGGATGCCCGCGAAGACGAAGAAGCCGAACGAGGTCAGCAGGTACCACTTGCCGATGTAGGAGTTGTTGACCGCCGTGACGATCTTCCAGCCCGGCGGCTCGCGCCACGCCTCCATCAGGCGCTTGCGCTGCGCGGTGTCGCGGGCCTCGTCGTAAGGCTCGGGCGGGGGCAGGCGGGAGAGGTCGATCTCGTCGGTCATGGGCGTGTCAGTCCAGGCTCATCAGGAAGGCGACGAGCCGGTCGAGCCGGTCACCCTGCAGGTCGGGATAGGGGGGCATGTCGATATCGGGCTTCATCTCGTGGGTGTCGGTGATCCAGCGCGCCATGGTCTCTGGCGTCATCTCGTAGATCCCCGCGCCCAGCTTTTCGCGGGCGGCGAGATGGGTGAGGTCGGGGCCCACCGGCCCCTGCGCGTCGGTGCCGCGGATGGTGTGGCAGGCGCCGCAGCCCTCCTCCTGGAAGATTTCGAAACCACGGTCGTCGCCAGCGACCTGCGCCGGCTCTGCCTCCGCGGCAAGCCAGGTATCGAAGGCGTCCTGCTCCATCACGATGGCATCGAAGCGCATCAGGGCGTGGGCGCCGCCGCAATACTCTGCGCAGAGACCGCCCCAGTTGCCGGTCTGGATCGGGGTCAGCGACAGCGTGGTCTCGCGCCCCGGGATCATGTCCATCTTGCCGCCAAGCGCCGGCACCCAGAAGGAATGGATCACGTCATCGGCGGTGAGCCGGAAAAGCGCGGTGCGGTCGACGGGAAGCCGGATCTCGTTGGCGGTGATGACGTCGCCGTCGGGTGTTTCGTAGATCACCCGCCACCACCAGCGCTCGCCGTCGACACGCACCGTCAGGTCGCCCTCGTCGGCGGTGATGTCGCGCAGGATGACAAGCCCCCAGACCAGCAGCGCGCCCACGACCAAGGTCGGGAATACCGCTCCGCCCCAAAGGATGAAGCGCCGCGCCTGCGTCTCGAGGGAGGGGTCGACCTGTCGGCGATGGGCGTAGACAGCGGCGCCGATCACAAGGCTCCAGATCACCGCGGCGCCGAGCAGCAGCACCCAGAACAGCTCTTCGACGCGCTGCGCCTCGGCACCGGCGGAGGCCAGCCAGTTGTGGCGCCCGTCGCAGCCCGCGAGCAGCGCCGGAATGATCAGAAGAATGCCTCGCCGCAACCGCCTGCCCCGTCAAATTCGGTCCCTACGGAGGCGCAACCTGCGACAGCGCGTCGCGGTTCCCGAAAATGTGACGTGGAGTGAGATATTTGCGCGGAACACGCGGGCGGGGCGTCAGACCTTGCCGGAGGCCGAAAGCAGGATGGCGAAGGGGCGGGTGACGTCGATCTCGGCCATGACGATGATCAGGCTCGCGGTGAGCGGCACTGCCAGCACCGCGCCGGGCAGCCCCCAGAGCGCGCTCCAGAACGCCAGAGCGAAGAGCACGACAAAGGGGCTGAGGTTGAACGCCCGGCCCAGCATCCGCGGCTCGAGATAGCCGGCCACGAACATCTGCGCCGCGGTCAGCGACACCGCCACCAGCGAGGCCACGGTGAAGGAGCCGAACTGCGCGAGGCTCAGCAGCACCGGGAAGATCACCCCGATCAGCGAGCCGATATAGGGGATGTAGTTGAGCAGCGCGATGAGGATCGCCCAGAACAGCGCGAAGTCGATGCCGAAGAGCAGCATCACCCCGTAGGACAGCGCCCCGAGGATGATGTTCACCACCGTCTTCACCGACAGGTAGTCGCCGATCCGGGTGTTGATGCGGTTGATCAGCGCTATGGTGCGATTTTCGGCATCGGCATTGCCCTCGAGCGCGAGGTTGAGCTTGCGCGCCATGCCGGCACGTTCCGCCGTCAGGAACGAGGCGTAGAGCACCACGAGGAACAGCGTGCCGCCAAGCCCGCGGATCGACAGGATCACCGGGCCTATGAAGGGCTGGATTTCGAGCCGGTCGAAGGTCATCGACCGCAGCTTGGCCCAGCTCGGTTCATCATCCACCCCGACGAGCTGCGCCACATGGGTCATCAGGCTGTCGAGATTGGCCTTGTAGCTCGGCAGCACGGCGGCGACCTGAGTGAAGGTGTCGAGCACGTAGGTGAACAGCGCCACCAGCACGACGGTGAAGGCCAGCAGAACGAGGATCCGCCGCAGGATCGACGGCAGCAGGCCGATCACTGGCACCTGTCCGAGCCGCGCGGTCACGTCGAACAGGATGTAGACCGAGATCACCGCGATCAGTACCGGCAGCAGCACCGGCTTGCCGATATGCAGCAGGTAGCCGATCATGATGAGCAGCGCGAGCAGGTAGGTGGTTTGTCTCAGGGTGACCATCATGGGTGCATTTCGGTGTGGCGGGCCTCTGTTCAGTTGCGGCGTTCAGGTGCCGCTCTATCCTCATGGCATATCTAGTGTTTCCGCAACCCGATTACCTCCCCGCGACACGCTCGCAGGGCGAATTCTTTTGCGGATCTGCCCGGTTTCGCGTCAGCCGCCGCCCGCCGTTTGTCAGAGACCTTCGTGGAATTCCTCGATGAGATGGCTGACCACGGCGCGCATCTGCTCTTCCCCATCCTCGGGATGGGCCGCAGCCACCGCACGCTGCCGCGACGAGGAGTTGCCCTCGGCCACGATCTTGCGGCAGCGCTCGACTTCGGCCACGCAGCCGAGCGCCTCGGCATCCTCGGCGATGAGCAAGATCAGCTCCTCGGTGAGATCCTCGAAGGGGGTGATCTGCGCGGCGCCGAAATCGATCAGACCCTCGGTGATGCCGTAGCGCTGCGCCCGCCAGCGGTTCTCGCCGATCAGGAAGTTCTCATAGATCCGCCAACGCAGGTTCTGCCGCCGCAATCGCCACAGCATCCGCAGGATGCACTGGTTGATCGCCGCCAGCATCAGCGCGTCCTCGAGCCGGGGCTGCACGTCCATGATGCGGGTTTCCAGCGTGGGGAAGCGGGCCGAGGGGCGCAGGTCCCACCAGATCTTCGAGCTGTCCTCGATGATGCCGAGATCGACCAGCGCCTGCACCGAGCGCTGGTAGTCCTGCCAGTTGGTGAAATGGGGCGGAAGCCCGGTGCGGGGCAGGTTGTCGAAAACCGAGATGCGGTAGCTCGCCAGCCCGGTGTCGATGCCCTGCCAGAACGGCGAGGAGGTCGAGAGCGCCAGCAGGTGGGGCAGGAAGTAACCGGCCTGCCGCATCAGGTCGGCGC
The DNA here is from genome assembly GCF_017309175.1 of Salipiger bermudensis. Classification (NCBI taxonomy): domain Bacteria; kingdom Pseudomonadati; phylum Pseudomonadota; class Alphaproteobacteria; order Rhodobacterales; family Roseobacteraceae; genus Salipiger; species Salipiger bermudensis. The sequence goes on from NZ_JAEKJV010000024.1 coordinate 33,459, forward strand.
GCAGCTGGTCGTCGCCGAGACCCACATGCACGTGCATGCCGCAGATCAGCATGCGCTGCACCACGCCACCGAGATCGCGCCGCAGGTCGCGGTAGCGCTCCTTGTCGGTGTGGTGCTGGTTCTTCCAATGCGCCAGCGGGTGGCACGAGGCGGCGATCGGCGCGAGGTTGTAGCGCGCCGCGTGTTTCGAGATCGCCGCCCGCAGCCGCCTGAGATCCTCGCGCGCGGTGGCGATATCGGCACAGGGCAGGGTGCCGATCTCGATCTGGCATTGCAGGTATTCCGGGCTGACCTGCCCCTCGAGCTCTTCGCTGCAGGCCTCGAGAAGGCGCTTGGGCGCCTCGCTCAACGCCAGCGTGTCGCGGTCGACGAGAAGGTACTCCTCCTCGATCCCGAGGCTGAACTCCGGCGTCTGCATCGGCCCCTCCCTTCGATGGCGTTCACCGAGGAAAGCAGAGCAGACGCCGCCGGGCAAGCCCGGCGGTCGGTCTCAGCCGTGATCGGCCAGAAGATTGGAGAAGCGCTCCTGCTTGAGCCCGAGCACCGACAGAGCGTCGTCCTCGTGCTGTTGCAGGATCGGAACCACCGAGCCGACCCCGTCCCAGGAGCGCAGGATCATCTTGGAGACGGAGAGCGACAGCTTGGTCGGGCAGTAATAGACCTTGAGCGTCTGGCTGCCCCCGCCGCAGAAGAAGCCGGCCTTGAGGGCCTGAAGCTGCATGAGTTTCACGTAGTCCCACGAGATGGCGCTGACACGTGATAGGTCGACAAGATGCTTCTGAGCCGGATGTGCATCGGGATGCCGGCTGTACTCGCGGAAGGTAGAAATGATCTCGTCGATCAGGATGCGGTCCTCGAACCGCGTGTAGACGAGTCCCGACCGGGGCAGGATTCGGAAAGCGACAGGCATAAGGAGGCTCACCAACTGTTTGTTAAAAAAGTACTCATTCAATCGGAGGCCGGCCGTCCGCTGACTCTGCGGACCCTCCTCATACCGTGCGGTATGCCTTGACCTCTGCGGTGGTGCAAGTCTGGCCCGCAAGACTGACGGAAATCGCAACCGGCAAGCCACGTCACAGAACACATCCTGCACAAAAAAAATGCCCCGGACCTGGCCGGTCCGGGGCGCGTCTTGGCGTCGGCGAGATGGGCTGTGCGTCAGTCCATGGCCTTGAAGTTGAATTCGCCGCCTTCCTTGATCCCCGAGAACCAGCGTGCGGTGACGGTCTTGGTCTTGGTGTAGAAGCGGAAGGCGTCGGGGCCGTACTGGTTGAGATCGCCGAAGGCGGATTTCTTCCAGCCACCGAAGGTGTGGTACGAGAGCGGCACCGGGATCGGGAAGTTGATGCCGACCATGCCCACGTTGACCCGGTGCGCAAAGTCGCGCGCGGTGTCGCCGTCGGCGGTGTAGATCGCCGTACCGTTGCCATAGGGGTTGTCGATCACCAGCTCGAGCGCCTCGTCATACGATCCCGCGCGGACCTGGCTCAGCACCGGGCCGAAGATCTCTTCCTTGTAGATGTCCATGTCCGGCGTGACGTTGTCGAACAGCGACGGGCCCACGAAGAAGCCGTTCTCGTAGCCCTGCAGCGTGAAGTCGCGTCCGTCGACCACCAGCTTGGCGCCCTGATCCACACCCGAGCTGATCAGCCCCTCGATGCGGCTCTTGGCGGCGCCGGTGATGACGGGGCCATAATCGACGTCCTCGCCGGCGGTGTAGGGGCCGACCTTGAGCTTCTCGATGCGCGGCACCAGCTTCTCGACCAGCGCATCGGCGGTTTCCTGACCCACCGGAACGGCCACCGAGATCGCCATGCAACGCTCGCCAGCAGCGCCGAACCCGGCGCCCACAAGTGCGTCGGCGGCCTTGTCGAGATCCGCGTCGGGCATGATGATCATGTGGTTCTTGGCGCCGCCGAAGCACTGGGCGCGCTTGCCGTTGGTGGCGGCGCGGCCATAGATGTACTGCGCGATCGGCGTCGAGCCGACGAAGCCCACCGCCGCGATCTCCTCGTTGTCGAGGATCGCGTCGACCACTTCCTTGTCACCGTTGACCACCTGCAGCACGCCCTCGGGCAGGCCGGCCTCGATGATCAGTTCGGCGAGGCGCAGCGAAGTCGAGGGCACGCGCTCGGACGGCTTGAGGATCATGGCGTTGCCGCAGGCCAGCGCCGGGGCCATCTTCCACAGCGGGATCATGGCGGGGAAGTTGAACGGTGTGATGCCGGCCACAACGCCGAGCGGCTGGCGCATCGAGTAGAGGTCGATGCCGGGGCCGCCATCGTCGGTGTACTCCCCCTTGAGCATGTGCGGTGCGCCCATGCAGACCTCGACCACCTCGAGACCGCGCTGCACGTCGCCGCGGGCGTCGGGCAGGGTCTTGCCGTGCTCCATCGAGAGCATCTCGGCCAGCTCGTCCATGTGCTCGTTGATCAGGGCGCCGAACTTCATCATCACGCGGGCGCGGCGCTGCGGGTTGGTCGCGCCCCAGGCCTTCTGCGCCTCGGCGGCCTTGGCGACCGCGTCGTTGAGCTCGTCAACGGTGGCCAGCGGCGTCTTGGCGATGGCTTCGCCGGTGGCCGGGTTGAACACCTCGGTGAAGCGGCCAGACGTGCCCTTCACGTGCTGTCCGTTGATGAAATGCGTCAGTTCTTTCATGATCGCGCCTCCTGCTGGTCGGGTTTGGCGACACCTTAGTCTTGCGCAAATGCAGGCGACAGAGGTAATCGGGCAAAAGGGTTTTGCAAAAATAGAGGTGCGTCGATGCGCGGGAACTGGGATGATTTGCGGATTTTCCTTGCCGTGGCGCGGGGAGACAGCCTCTCGGGCGCCGGCCGCGTGCTGCGCATGGACCCGGCCACGGTGGGTCGGCGCATCGGGCGGCTCGAGGAAACGCTGGGCCAGCCGCTTTTTGCCAAGAGCCCGCAGGGCTACGCGCTGAGCGAGGCCGGGGCGCGGCTGCTGTCCCATGCCGAGGAGGCCGAGCAGGCGCTCGGACAGGGCGCCGAGGCGGTGCGCGGCGCGGGCGAGGGCATGTCGGGACAGATCCGCATCGGCGCGCCCGATGGCTGCGCCAATTTCCTCTTGCCTCAGGTCTGCGCCGAGATCGGCGCGCAGAACCCCGATCTCGAGATCCAGATCGTCGCCCTGCCGCGGATCGTGAACCTGTCGCGGCGAGAGGCCGACATCGCCATCGGCGTCTCGGCGCCCACCGCCGGGCGGCTGGTGGTTCAGAAGCTCGCCGATTACAAGCTGCACCTCGCCGCCTCCGAGACGTATCTCGCGGAGCATCCTCCGATCCGCGGCCGCGCCGATCTACGCGAGCACCGCGTCGTCGGCTACATCCCCGACATGATCTTCGACAAGGAGCTCGATTATCTCGCCGATCTTGGCGTCGATCGCGTGCGGCTGGCCTCGAACAGCGTCTCGGTGCAGTTCCACTGGCTGCGCCAGCACGCCGGGCTCGGGATCGTGCACGATTTCGCGCTGCCGGCGGCGCCGGGGCTGCGCAAGGTGCTGGCGGACGAGGTCGAGATCACCCGCAGCTTCTATCTCGTCCGCCACGAGGACGATCGCCGGCTCGGCCGGCTCAACGCCTTTGCCGAGGCGCTGGCGCAGGGGATTCGCAAAGAACTTACCCTGCTCGAAGGTCTGACTTGACAGATTGTCGCAGGCGCCGGACGCTGGATGCACGCGCAGAGAAGGCATGGAGGAGAGCCGGATGCAGGTGCAGCAGATTCTCAAGGACAAGGCGGATGACGGCGTCGTCACCGTGCCCCCCGCCACCACGGTGGCCGAGGCGGTACGGATGCTGGCGGAACGGCGCATCGGCGGCGTGGTGATTTCGGAAGATGGCCAGACCCCGCTGGGGATCCTGTCGGAGCGCGATATCGTGCGGGTGCTGTCGGCGCAGGGTGCCGATGTGCTCACGGCCACGGTCGACGCGCTGATGACCACCAACCTTCAGACCTGCACCCGCGACGAGGACAGCAACGTGGTTCTGGCGCGGATGACGGAGGGCCGGTTCCGCCACATGCCCGTGGTCGAGGAGGGTGTCATGGTCGGAATGATCTCGATCGGCGACCTCGTGGCGGCACAGATTGCCGAGCTTTCGATGGAGAAAGAGGCGCTTCAGGGCATGATCATGGGGCACTGACGGCGGGCCGGACAGCGGTCAAGGGGTTGCATTCAGGGGCGCAATATTGTTGCGTGCCTGAAACTGACAGATCAGGGGCAGCCCTATGCGCATCGGCCTATATCCCGGCACCTTCGACCCAATCACTCTTGGCCATATCGACATCATCCGCCGCGCGGCGGCGTTGGTGGATCGACTGGTGATCGGCGTCGCGATCAACCGCGACAAGGGGCCGCTCTTCGATCTCGAGACGCGCGTCGCGATGATCGAGTCGGAATGCCGGGCCCTCTCTGAAGAGACTGGCACCGAGATCGTCGCCCACCCGTTCGAGAATCTGCTGATCGACTGCGCCCACGATGTCGGCGCGCAGATCATCGTCCGCGGCCTGCGCGCGGTCGCGGATTTCGAGTATGAATTCCAGATGGTCGGGATGAACCGGTCGCTTGATGACAGCGTCGAGACGGTGTTCCTGATGGCCGAAGCCCGGCATCAGGCCATTGCCTCGAAGCTGGTCAAGGAGATCGCGCGTCTCGGCGGCGACGTGAGCAAATTCGTCACGCCACCGGTGCACGAAGCGCTCGTGAAGCGCTTCGACGGAGCTTAGGCGCCGTAGACCGCGCGGCGGGCGATCTCGTTCTCGTGCCCGGCGATGTCGCAGTCCATGCGCGTGCGCTCGGGCAGGTTGCGCAGCGTGTAGAGCGTGCGGCGATAGGCGTAGCGGCGGTAGATGTTGTTCAGTACGGTCATGGTCTCGGTCCTTCGTGTGTCTTGGGGCCGGCGGTCAGGCGCGGGCCTGGCCGTATACGGCCTCGGATGCGATGCGGCGCAGGTCGCCGCGGTAGATGTCCAGATCGAGCGCGGTGTCGAGCGACATCCGGCGCAGTTCGCGCAGGGTGCGCTTGTACCGGGCGCGCTGATCAAGACGGGTTCTGAGCGTTGCGATAAGGCGGGTCATGCGGTGTCTCCGTAGCTCCCCCCTTCGTTGCTGTTGGCGCTAACCTAAGGTTCGCTGCGGCGCAGCACAATTTCCGAAATTCCAACCCCGTCCTGCAGTTTTTGCATGGCGCAGTGCGAGGCGACGTCGTCAGACGGCGCCGTCAGGAAGATCTTAACCTTCCGTGCGTAGGGTTAACGGCATCGAGACAGCCAATGATCAGGAGGTGATCGCATGGATATCCGATCCTTCGGGGCACGCCCGACGCGTCGGCTGACGCAGCCCACGCCGTCGCGCCCACGCACATCAGGCACGGTTCAGGGCACCGCACGGGCCGGCGACGCGCCGCCGCCGGGCCTGGCGATGTCGGATCCCATTGTCGCGCCGGGTGTGCAGCCTCGCAGCGCGCGGCATGGCTATGCGGTGGCGCGGCGGATGCAGAACGAGTGACCGTCAGGCAGGGGGGAAGGCAGGCACACAGGTTTGAAGACAGGCAGGTCCAAAGACAGGCTGGTCCAAAGACAGGCATGCAGGCAGGCTGAAAGACAGGGCAGGCTGAAAGACAGGCAAGAAACAGACAGGCAAGAGAAAGGGCGGGGCCGTTTCCGACCCCGCCCTGAAGGCTGGCATGGCGGCCACAGGCCGCGATCAGATCCGCAGGATCAGATCAGCTTGCCCATGGCAACGGCGGTATCCGACATGCGGTTCGAGAAGCCCCACTCGTTGTCGTACCAGGTCAGGATGCGGCACATGGTGCCTTCCATGACCTTGGTCTGGTCGGTGTGGAAGATCGACGAATGCGGATCGTGGTTGAAGTCGATCGAGACATTGGCCTTGTCGGTGTAGCCCAGCACGCCCTTGAGCGGGCCGTCTGCCGCGGCGCGGATGGCGTCGTTGATCTCGTCCACGGTGGTGGTCTTCTTGGCCTCGAAGGTCAGATCGACGACCGAGACGTTCGGGGTCGGCACGCGGATCGCGACACCGTCGAGCTTGCCGTTGAGTTCCGGCAGCACGAGGCCCACGGCCTTTGCGGCGCCGGTCGACGTCGGGATCATCGACAGCGCCGCGGCGCGGGCGCGGTAGAGATCCTTGTGCATGGTGTCCAGCGTCGGCTGGTCGCCGGTATAGGAGTGGATCGTGGTCATGAAGCCCTTTTCGATGCCGATGGCATCGTTGAGAACCTTGGCCACCGGCGACAGGCAGTTGGTGGTGCAGGACGCGTTCGACACGACGATGTCGTCCTTGGTCAGCACGCTGTCATTGACGCCGTAGACGATGGTCTTGTCGGCGCCCGAGGCCGGGGCCGAGACCAGCACCCGCTTGGCACCGTTCTCGAGGTGCAGCGCGGCCTTGTCGCGGGCGGTGAAGATGCCGGTGCATTCCAGCACCACGTCGACATCGCCCCAGGGCAGGTCGGCGGGGTTGCGCTCGGCGCTGACCTTGATCGGGCCGCGGCCGACGTCGATGGTGTCGCCGGAGACGGTCACTTCCTGCGGGAAGCGGCCATGGACGCTGTCGAACTGCAGCAGGTGGGCGTTGGTCTCGACCGGGCCGAGATCGTTGATCGCGATGACCTCGATGTCGGTGCGCCCCGACTCGATGATGGCACGCAGCACGTTCCGGCCAATGCGCCCGAAGCCGTTGATTGCGACTTTGACGGTCATGGGTATCTCCTTGCTATCGAAATACTGAAGGTTGGGCGCAGGTCATCAGGTTGCCGCCGCTAAGTCAACCTGCCCCGGGAGGCGGCAGAGCGATTAGCGCCAGAAGGCCATCCAATCCAGCAATGCGAAGAACTTACGCCCCAGAAACACCAAATGCTCCGAGCCCCAGATCAGGGTGTCCGCGGCCAGCGCAGCGAGGATCAGCAAGCCGATCCATATGGCGATCCGATTGGTCATGACGAGCCTGATGCCAGAGCGCGCGCGGGCTGTCACGCGCGATCTGGCGCGCTGCCGGGGGCGGTGGTCATCAGTTCCTCGATGAACAGGCTGAGAAAGGCGCCGCGCCCGTTGACGCCGGCTTTCCGATAGATGCCGTTGAGATGGGATTTCACCGTGCCCTCCGCAGACCCGCGCAGCTCGGCGATCTCGGGGATCGACAGGCCCTTGAGAGTGAACATCGCCACGTCCTCTTCCGACGGGGTCAGGCCCCAGCCGCGAAACTGCGCCGCGACGATGTCGTGAAAGGCGCCCGAGGCCAGCGACAGTTGCCGCTCGAGATGGGCCTTGCGCCGCAGCAGGGCCATCAGCCAGCGGATCTCGACGGCCACGGCGGCGATCAGGCTGAGCGCGGCTGCGAACTCGATCATGAAATGCCAGTGGGTGAAGGGGGGCCAGCCGATCTCGAGGCCGTCGCTGGCGACGTCGGCAAGGAAGAACGCCGCGCAGAGGCTCTGCACGGCGATCAGCGCCATCATCGGAGAGGCGCGCTCGGGGGCGGGCAGGACTCGATCCGTCATGGCTCGATCTTTGCACCCTCCGGCACGGATTTGGTACCTGTAACCATCGCCCGCGGCAGATTGACCCCGGTGCGCAGGCTCTCGAAGACCACCGCGCCGACATGCAGGAAGACCGAGATTTCCGCCCATGTGACCAGCGCCTCGTGGGTCTCCTCGACCCAGTCGACGCCCCAGAAGGCGTTGGTCGTCATCATGTAGCCGGTCGCCACGATGGCGGCGAGGGTGAGCAGCAGGTTGAAGATCATCAGCGCCCCGAGCGGCGTGTGCATCAGATGCACCCGGCGCCGCCCGGTGGCCATGTCTGTAAGTTGGCCACGGATGCCGGAGCGGCTTGGCAGGAAGCTCGAGAAGCGCGCCGAGTGCGGTCCGACGACGCCCCAGATCAGCCGGATCACCAGCAGCGCCGCGATGGCGTAGCCGATGGTCTCGTGCAGCTGGCTCTCGGGATCGGTGAGCAGGGCGTTGGCGATGAAGAAGCCCGCGAGGCTCCAGTGGAACAGCCGCAGCAGCGGGTCCCATATGTAATGGCGTGTCATGGGGGGCTCCCGAAAAAGGGGGCGCGGCCCGGGGAAACATCCGGGGGGACAGACGACGGGCCGCGCCGGGCGGCGGCTCAGTCTTCGGTCTTGCTGCGCACGACGTTCAGATCGGCGTCAAGATAGAGTTCGAACCGCTCGCCGTTCTTGAGGGCATAGACCTCGATCATGCCGTCCTCGTTGTCGATCTTGCGGACCTCGTAGCCCTCGGCGGTGAGCTTCTCTCGGATCTGGCTCTGGGTCGCGGCGTCGACGTCAGGCGAGGCGAAGGCCGGTCCGGCAAGGGCGAGGGTGGTCAGGGCGGCGGCGATGGATTTGATCATGGGGGTCTCCTGTCGAGGATGGACGGGGCCGGGGGATCCGGCGCCTCGTGGACAGGAGATGTCAGCCTCGGCGGGCCCGGGCCATGCATCAAAGGATGCAGATCCGGGCCTCTGCAACTTTGGTTCAGGCCTTGCTCTTAAGGGCGGCCCAGATCCAGAGCGCCATGAAGACGAGGCTGGCGATGGTGTTCCAGCTGGCCATGGACAGGCCGAAAAGATCCCAGAGCACGTCGTCGCAGCGCTGGATCTCGGCGCTCATGATCTGGTTGAGAAGGTCGTCGGCACTGATGCCTTTGACCGAGCCGGAGGCGGTGCAGCTGGTCGGGCCTTCCCACCAGCCGCGCTCGACGCCGGTGTGGTAGAAGCCGATGCCGGCGGTGCTCAGCGCCGCAAGCGCACCGAGGCTCGGCAGCGCCGGGCCGCGGGTGGCCAGGGCGCCGAGCGCGATCACCACGGCGGCGACATGCGGCCAGCGCTGGTAGATGCACAGCTTGCAGGGCGGCAGATCGCCCAGGTACTGGAAGCCGAGCGCCCCCAGCAGCACAGCGACAGAGCCGGCGGCGGCCAGCAGGATGAGAAGGTTGCGGGTCGGTGTCATAGGTATCTCACGATATAGAAGCCGCCGACGAGCAGCAGCACGAAGAGCGTGAAGACGATCCCGAGGCGGCGCTCGATGAAGTGCCGGATCGGCTGGCCGAACCCCCAGAGCAGACCTGCGACCACGAAGAAGCGCAGGGCGCGCGCCACGATCGAGGTGACGATGAAGGTTCCGAGCGGCATCGCCGTCCAGCCCGACATAATCGTTATGACCTTGAACGGGAAGGGCGTCACGCCGGCGATCAGCACGGCCCAGAACCCGACGCCGTTGAAGCGTTCGTTGAAGGCGGCCATCTGGTCGGCCTTGCCCATCGACTCGAGGATCGGGCGGCCGATGCTTTCGAAGAAGAAATGCCCGATGCCGTATCCCGCGAGACCGCCGAGCACCGACGAGACCGTCGCCACCAGCGCGATGAGCCAGGCCTTGCGCGGCGCGGCGAGCACCATCGGGATCATCAGCACGTCGGGCGGGATCGGAAACACCGAGGCCTCTATGAACGAGACGAGGGCAAGCGCCCAGAGCGCTTTGGGGTGGTCGGCCAGCGACATGGTCCAGTCGTAAAGGCGGCGCAGCATGGGCGATCTCCGTTTGTCCTCGACCGAGGAACCATGCCCGCGCGCGCCACGCAACAGACGAAAGCGTGTTGCCGGCTGGATCGCGTCCTGCGGGTGACACAGCGCTCTTCGCGGAGGCGGAAACCGGGCTCAGCCGCGCCGTCGCCTGCGCCGGCCGCCGCCCTCGGCATGGGCGTTGAAGCGGGTGTCGGGCAGGGTGACGTGCCTGGACAGCTCTGGGAACGGGTCGGAAGCGTGCGGGATCGCGTTTGCGGCCACGAAATGCTCCTGGAAACGTGGCTCGATGGCGGTTTCGACCTTGGTGATCGCGTGCACGTCGCGCTCGATCTGGCGCCGCGCCGCGAGGCTGCAGAGCGCGATGCGCGCGCCGGTGCCGGCGGCGTTGCCGGCCGAGCTGACCTTGTCGAGCGGCACGTCGGGAATCATCCCCAGCACCATCGCGTGCAGCGGCGAGATATGCGCCCCGAAGGCCCCTGCGAGCACCACCCGGTCGACGCGTTCCACGCCGCGCGTATCCATCAACAGGCGCGCGCCGGCATAGAGTGCCGACTTGGCAAGCTGGATTGCCCGGATGTCACCCTGGGTGACCGTGACCAGCGGCCCGCCATCGGCACGGCCGTCATGCAGCACGTAGGCATGGGTGCGGCCCTCCGGGATGCTGCGCGCGCTGCCCGTCTGCTCGGCCGAGCCGATCAGCCCTCCCGCATCCAGCAGACCCGCGATGCGCATCTCGGCCACCGCCTCGATGATGCCCGAGCCGCAGATCCCGGTGATGCCGCTTGCCGCGGTGGCTTCGGCAAAGCCCGGCTCGTCGGACCAGAGCGGGCAGCCGATGACGCGCAGGCGCGGCTCCTTTGTCGCGGGATCGATGCGCACCGCCTCGATGGCGCCGGGCGCGGCGCGTTGGCCCGAGCTGATCTGCGCCCCCTCGAAGGCCGGTCCGGTGGGCGAGGAGCAGGCCAGAACGCGCTCGCGGTCACCAAGCAGGATTTCGGCATTGGTGCCGACATCGACCACCAGCACAAGATCCTCCGACTGGCCCGGCTGCTCGGACAGCGCCACCGCCGCGGCGTCGGCTCCGACGTGGCCTGCGATGCAGGGCAGCAGGTAGATCTGCGCGCAAGCGGGCAGGGAGGTCAGACCCAGCTCATCTGCGCCAAGATCGAGGGCCGAGGAGGTCGCCAGCGCGAAAGGCGCCTGGCCCAGCTCCACCGGGTCGATGCCCAACAACAGGTGGTGCATCACCGGGTTGCAGACGAAGGTGGCTTCGAGAATCAGCGCCGGGTCGATCTTGGCCTCGTGCGCGATCTCGCTGATCAGGGTCGACAGCGCCTCGCGCACCGAGCGGGTCATCTCGAGCGCGCCGCCCGGGGTCATCATGGCGTAGGAAACTCGGCTCATCAGGTCTTCGCCGAAACGGATCTGCGGGTTCATGATCCCCGCCGAGGCCACCACCGCCCCGGTGTCCAGATCCGTGAGATGCGCCGCGATGGTGGTCGAGCCGAGATCGATGGCGAGGCCGAAGATGCCGTCCTCGTGCAGCCCCGGCCAGATCGCCACCAGCTCGGGCACCGCGTCCGCCGCGCGCCGGTGCAGCGCCACGGTGACGCGCCAATCGCCCTTGCGCAGAGCTGGCTGGAGCTGCGCGAGCAGCGGCAGCGCGGCCCGGATCCCGGCGATGCCCCATTGCGCCTTCAGCGCCCGTTCGAGCCGCTCGAGATCGCCGGTGGGCTCGTGCATGTCGGGCGCCTCGACCTCGACGAAGTGCAGCCGGGTCGCCGGGTCCATGGCGATGGCCCGCGCGGTGGCGTCCTTGCGCACCACCTGCCGGTGCACCTGGCTCCCGGCGGGCACGGCAATGACCACGTCGCCCATGATCTGTGCCTGGCAGCCGAGGCGACGCCCCTCCGCCAGCCCGCGCTTCTCGTGGTAGCGCGCCTCGACCTTGTTCCATTCAGACAGCGCGCCGGGCTTAGAGTGGATGCCGTGCTTGGCAAAGTCGCCGAAGGCCGGCGCGACCTGGCATTTCGAGCAGATGCCGCGCCCGCCGCAGACCGAATCGAGATCGACCCCAAGCTGTCGTGCTGCCGCCAGAACCGGCGTGCCTGCCGGAACGCGGCCGCGCTTGCCCGAGGGGGTGAAGACGACGAGGGGGTCTTGGGTCATGGTCCGGCCTGCCTGTTGCGCCCCCTCAGCATAGCCCCGGGGCCGGCACGCGACTGCCCGGATGCGACACCGCGCGGCAGCTGCGCGTCAGTCGGTGTCGAGCCAGCGCAGGATATCGGCGCGGTTGCCGTCGAGCTCGGGCGGGGCGGGGCGCGCGGGGCGGTCCTCCATGCCCGAGATCTTGATCGGGTTGCCGGCGGCCTTGAAGGTGGCGCGGCCATAGCGGTCGAGCACATCGACGATCATGTTGCGTGCCAGCAGCTGCGGGTCCTTCATCACCTGCTCCATGCTCTGGATCGGCGCGCAGGGGATGCCGGCGGCGGTGAGCTTGGCCAGCCAGTGGGACCGCGGGAATTCCAGGGTCACCGCCTCGATCAGGCGTTTGAGAAGCCGCGCATGGGTCAGGCGCGCGGCATTGTCGGCAAAGCGCGGATCGTCGGCGAGCGGCAGCTGAAGCGTCAGGCAGAGCTTCTCGAACTGCGCGTCGGTGCCCGCGGCCAGAACGAAGGGGCCATCCGAGGCGGCCACCGCCTCGCAGGGCGCGATCGAGGGGTGCCGCGTGGCGTTGCTCGGGGCCGTGTCGTTCAGCGCCGCCTGCGCAATGGCCTGATCCATCAGCGCCACCTGCGCGTCGAGCTGGCCCACGTCGATGCGCCGCCCCGTGCCGTCGGCCTGCCGGGCGTAGAGCGCCGCGAGAATGCCCTGCACGAGGAACATGCCCCCCGCGAGATCCCCCACCGAGCTGCCCGCCCGGCGCGGCTCGTCCGGCGTGCCGGTGAGCCCCATCAGCCCGCCGCGCGCCTGCACCACGGTGTCATAGGCGGGCCGCTTGGCGTCCGGTCCGGTCTGACCGTAGCCGCTCACCGAGGCGTAGAGCATCTGCGGGAAGCGCCCGTGAAGGGTGTCCCAGTCCAGCCCGTGCCGCGCCATCACTCCGGGGCGGAAGTTCTCCACCAGAACATCGGCGCGGGCGAGGATGCGGTCAAGCAGGGCGCGGTCTGCCTCGGCATCGAGATCCAGCGCGATCGAGCGCTTTCCACGGTTCACGGCGGCGAAATAGGCGCTCTTGCCATCCTTGAGCGGCGGAAGCCGGCGGGCGTCGTCGCCCTTGCCGGGGCGCTCGACCTTGATCACCGCGGCACCAAGATCGGCAAGGATCATCGTGGCGTAGGGCCCGGAGAGGATGCGGCTGAAATCGACGATGGTGACGCCGTTGAGGGGGAGGGGCATGGGCCTTTGGCTCTCATGTTGTTTTTCTGCTCCCCTCGAGCTTTCCGCAGCTTCGGCTTTCCCGCAAGCGGTTCCGCGCCGATGCGCTCGACTCTGCCTGTTTCACGCGCAGGTTGTTTCCTGCGTGCCGCAGTTTCCGGGCCATTGTTCGGCCTAGATGAGGCGGGCTGCCTATCCGGCAGGCATCCGCTTGCCGCGGGCGTGGAACACGAAGCCCAGCAGGTTCATCAGGATCTGTGCGGCGAGGATCGAGGTTGAGCCGGTGGGATCGTAATCGGGCGCCACCTCGACGAGATCGATGCCGACGATGTCGTGGCGGTTGGCGACCTGCTGCAGGATCTCGAGCACTTCGTAATAGAGAAAGCCGCCATGGCTCGGGGTGCCGGTGCCCGGCGCGATCGAGGGGCAGAAGCCGTCGATGTCGATGGTGATGTATACAGGAACGCCCTCCGGGATGCGCTGCGCCACGCCCGGCGCGCCCAGCCCGCGCGCCTGCCGCACCGACAGGATGTCGGAGCCCATGGCGCGGGCGGCGTCATAGCCTTCCCTGGCGGTGGAACTGACATTGCGGATGCCGACCTGCGTGAGCCCGCTGACCCAGTCCTTTTCCGCGGCCCTGCGCATCGGGTTGCCGTGGCCGCGGGTGACGCCGTGGCGCTCGTCGACGAAATCGAGATGGGCGTCGATTTGCAGGATGTGGAACGGGGCGTGACCCTTGTAGGCCTCGATGCAGGGGATGTTGACCGAGTGATCGCCGCCGATCACCACCGGCAGCGCGCCGGCCGCCAGTGAGGCCTCGACGCCTTCACGGATGTTGGCATGGCTGGCGATCGTGTCAGTATGCACGATGTCGGCGTCGCCCATGTCGACGATGCGCACCTCCTCGCCAAGGTAGGTGACGTCGTCCTCGTGGTCATAGGCCCCGGCATGGCCGAAGGAAAACAGCGTCGAGGCCTCGCGTACGCCGCGCGGCCCGAACCGCGCCCCGGCCCGCCACTGGGTGCCGGCGTCATAGGGCGCGCCGAGGATGGCGGCATCGGCGTCGATGGCCCTCCAGTCCGCAACGAAGGGCTTTTTCGCAAAAGTGCAGATGCCGGTGAAGGGCAGGTTCAGCCGGCCGCTCTCGTATCCATGTGCCAAGGTTGTCTCCATCTCGCTCGAACTTGGCGCCACCCTGCGCCAGCGCGGCTCCCGAGGCAATTGCCGGGCGCTGCGACCGCCCTCGGTGCGCCTCGGCTCGTGGCAAAGGCAGGGCGCCTCCGGCGGGAGTATTTTTGACGAAGAGAAGCCAGGGGGCGCTCCTGTCTTCTCTGGTTCTAAAATACCTCGGGGGTGAATTGGCGCACAGCGCCAAGAGGGGGCAGCGCCCCCTGTTCTGCCTTTGTATTGCGCTTTAGCTGGGACGGTTCCGGTTGGACGGACGGCATCGGCTTTGTGGCGCGTCTGGCAAGCGGCGAACGGTCTTGCATACGCAGGAGGGCGAATGGAAGCTCATGAGGATGGGACCGGGCGACCCGGGTCCGGCGATGCGATAGGCTGCAAACCTGCATCGCCATCGGGCAGGCAGGCTGTTCGGCGAAAAGCGTGCAACATGTCAATCGGCGCCGCCAGATGGCTCTGACGCACATCGTGTGATGTTTTGCGGCCTAGGCCCTACATTTGGCGTCGGTTCTGAAGGGGATGAGCGCCATGAAAGGACGTCACGACACCAGGCTGTTGCCTGAGAGACTTCTTGCAATTGGATACAGCCCAGATGGCGCGATCCTTGCGATTGACGCCGAGGTGATCTGTCCGAGGTGCGGGCAGCGGTCTTCCCGTTGGCATGGAGGCTATGTCTGGCACCTCAAGGATTTTCCACCGCATGGTCGTTCCGTGCAGGTACGCTTGTCGGTGCAGCGGTTCCGCTGTGTTGAGGCGTACCGTCCCAAGAGAACTTTCAGCGAGAAAGTCCCGGATTGCCTTGCGTGCCATTATGGTCGTCGGACCGGGCGATTTCAGGACCTCGTCGGATAGTGCCCCATAGCGTGGTGTAGGAATCCGCGGGCGTCGCCACATGCGACGCTGGCGGTCACCGTCGATCTTCGGAGAAGGTTCGGGTTGCGACACCTGAAACCTGAGACGGAGATGACGATGACCGACGACAGAATGGCTCTGATGGAGCT
>NZ_JAEKJV010000025.1:0-48421 GCF_017309175.1 Salipiger bermudensis
CGCGGTTCAACTCGCGCTCGCTCATCATCACCCATCCCATGCCCATTCTCCCTCAGTCTATGAACGGAGAGTGACATTCCTGAATTGTTCATGGGTGACATTTTAGCTTTGCGGCTACACAATTCAATATCCGATAGTGAAGTTTATGTTAACCAACTGGCGCCCTGAGCCGCTAAAACATTACGATTTGATAATGCCCCGGCAAGGGCAGTGCCACCGTACCAAAGTTACTCCTTTGCGAAAGGAGCGACCATGTTCAGAACTTTCGGATTGCTCTTGGGTCTCGCAACTGCTGTAGTTCTTTTGTTTATGGTTTCGAACAGATGCTGTCTTCTGCGAAGGCATCTGATTGAAAGCTACTCTACCTTTCACTTGCCCAGGCGATTGCCGCCTTCATTTCCGCCGGGTCGAACTAACGGAGTTCTGCCGTGGTCAGCACGTCGGCGAACCTGGTTCCCCACTCCAACAAAGCCCCTTCGCCCACCACAGCGACGCGGCGGAAGTCATTCCTATGGGCTGTGTCGATTTTCAGATCTTCGAGCAGAGCGGACGGCCCATCGTAGCCTTCGAACCTCGTGAGATCGAGAACCAGGCCGGGCTTACTTGTCTCTTGCAGGCGCTCATGAAGCAGGGCGTGCATCCGTTTCAGGTCGCTTTCGCTGAGCTTGCCCTCGCAGGCGAGGCCAATCGTGTCGTCATGAGCTGTCAGTGTCTCGGTGAACATGGTTTTCCTCCTCTTTTTCCGGTTTGCCGTGACCGTAAAGGTCAGCGTTTTCGTGTGCGCGGTCTTCGTGCTCAAATTCCAGACTCGAATGACCGATGCTGAAATCGTCCTTCAGCCGGTCCTTGATCGCGGCCTTGATCTTTTCGATTTGACCCCAGCCGTCCGCTGTCAGCACGACGTGGCAGTCCAGAGCCGCCTCGTGCTCCTGCATCTGCCACAGATGCACGTGATGAACGTCCGCGACACCATCCACACCCCGCATCGCCTGAACGACGGTTTCATTATCGATGTCCGGTGGACTGCCGAGCATCAGCGTCCGAATCGGACCGCCGATCTCGGTAAATGCGAGGTAGAGGATGTAGAGAGCGATGCCGATGGTGATCGCCGGGTCGACCCACCGCATGTTGTAGAGGAGGATGAGCGAGCCGCCGATGATGACCGCCACGGAGGCCAAAGCGTCCGATAGGTTGTGCAGGAAGAGCGCACGGATGTTCACGCTGCCTTTCTGCATCGAATAGGTGAGCAGCGCCGTCAACGTGTCGACGACCAGTGCCACACCGCCCAGGATCACCACCGTCCAGCCCTGTACCTCTGGTGGGTCGATCATGCGCATGCCACCCTCGTAGATCAGGTAGAAGCCGATCAGGATAAGTGTCGTGTAGTTGATGAGCGCTGCGACGATTTCTACCCGCCCATAGCCGAAGGTCATGCGCTTGTCCGCCGGGCGGCGAGCGATCTTACGCGCGAAGAAGGCGATCACCAGCGACGCCATGTCCGAGAAATTGTGGAGGGCATCCGCGATCAGCGCGAGGCTGCCGGAAAGGATCCCGCCGACGATCTGCGCGACCGTCAGGAGGCCGTTGGCCCAGATGGCGATGGAGACGCGACGATCACCGGATTGAGGATCGATGTGGGCGTGGCCGTGATCATGCGGCACGGTTCGTCTCCTCATGGCGGTGGTTCGGCCGATCGAATCCGGGGACCGGCGGCAAGATTCCGCGGCGGATGCGGCGAACCCTGGCATTCATCCAGTGACGGATGACGTGGCGATAGAGCAAGTCGCGCACAAATCCGAAGTTCTGGCGGTGATTGACCCATCCGTCGCCCAAGTCCACCTCTACCCAGGAGTGGAGGATTTCGGACGGCGCGAGGGGATAGACGAGTTCCGGAACGACGCCTCTCTGAAGCGCCTTGTGGATTGTGAACCCGTGCAGTCGGCAGCGAACTCCCACGCCACGCAGCAGGGCCATGAGGAGCGTGCCCTTGGTTTTGCACTGCCCGTGGCCATCTGCGAGGACCTCGGACGCCGGAATGTCGTCGGCGCGGTTGTAGCCGAAGGTAATCTCGTTCCTGACGAAATCGTAGATGGCCCCAATTCGGTCGTCGCTGGGAAGGTCTGCCCAGCCGCGCTCCTCGATCAGTTTTGCAATTGAGGTCGCGTCAAAATCCAGCAGCCGGGTTTTGGCCAAATGAGGGTCGGCGGGGTTCACGGGATACCTCCTCGAATCGTTCACGAGAATATGTAGTTGCTACAGTCACTGTAGCTTCAAGCCCCGATTTCAGGCCGAGTCCTTGGTTACCTGATCGTCATTGTGCACCGCCTTGTGGTGTTCACCATGCGCGTCTCTCAGGATTCCGACGCCACCCCAGGCCGCGATGCCGGCGACAATCACGCCCACGACAAGGTCCGGCCAATTCGTTCCGAGCCAGGCTACGAGCCCGCCTGCGACGACGATTCCGAGATTGGCCGCGAAGTCGTTCCAGCTGAACGTATTCGCCGCTCGGATGTTTACGTCTGGATCGCGAAGCCGTGCCAGCAGCCAGACGCAAAGTGCGTTGATGGCCGCCGCTACCAGCGCCATGACAATCATGATCGTGCCAAGAGGATCCGATCCGCCGACGTAGCGGCGCCACGCGTCATACAGGATTCCAAGGGCGAAGAGGATCAGCAGGCCGCCCGAAACGTTCGCCGCTCCGCGCTTCCACTTGGCGGAGCGGGACAGCGCGAAGAGGCTGATCGCGTAGACGAAACTGTCCGACAGATTGTCGAGGCCATTGGCGATAAGCGCGCTTGACTCGCCGAATGCGCCCGAGGCGAAGAAAGCGACTGCCAGCCCGATGTTGAGACCCAGCACGATCCAGAGTGTGCGTCTTTCCGTTGCGTTTCTCTGCTCCGCCATGCCGGGTATCCAAATTAGTGAATTGCCAATGAGTAACTAACACCGGGCTTTTTGCGTTCCGATCAAAGGTCGTCGAAATTGCTCAGGCGCCGATCTCTTCATGGTCGGTCAGGCATTCGGAATGGTCGCGCAGTACCTCGAGCACACGGCAATCAGAAGTCTGTCCGCCGCTGCACTCATGCACCATCCGCTTCAATTCCGTCCGCAGCGCCTCGAGCCGCGCCAATCGTTGCTCGACCTGTTTGAGTTGCCGACGGGCTATTGCATCCGCCTCAGCGCAGGACTTTCCCGGATGATCGCTGAGATCGAGGAGCTCACGGATCGCGTCCAACGAGAACCCCAGTTGCCGTGCGTGCCGGACGAATGACAAGCGGTCGAGTTCGGCGTCGCCATAGCGTCGTTGGCCCCCCTCGGTCCTGCCGGGCTCAGGCATAAGTCCGATCTGCTCGTAATACCGGATGGTCTGCACCTTTGTTCCGGTCTTCTTCGCCAGCGTCCCAATCGTCAGCATTTCCGCTCCCCACATTACCTACAGTGGGTGTAGCTTTATGCGGTGCGCATCACAAGCTTCACCCGAGTTTCACAGATCGGTGATTGTTGGCCGATCGATGACAATCACGCTTGAACCTACAGTAGCTAGAGGATGTAAACGCACACAAAATATAGAATCAGGTTCGGGCGGAGCGGCGTGAGGCTTTCAGGTCTTCAGAAGGTATTGTGGGTGTTGGCGGGCGCGGCGGCGTTCGTTTTCATCTGGCTGTTGCTATGGTCCGACTACCGTGCCGATCTTGCCCGCACCGAGAGTGAACCACCGTTTCTTGCTGATTTCGAACTGACCGATCATCGCGGCATGGTCCAAACGGACGAAGATTTCGCAGGGCGCTGGATGCTGGTCTTCTTTGGCTTCACCAATTGCCCCGACGTCTGTCCGACAACACTGTCCGAAGTCGCGGCCGTGATGGAGGGCCTGGGCGATGAGGCAGCAATGGTTCAGCCGATTTTCATAACGATTGATCCGGAGCGGGATACGCCGACTGCACTTGCCGAGTATGTGCCCCTGTTCGACGCAGGGATCATCGGGCTGACCGGTACACCGGAGCAGATCGCCGCGACATCCGAAACCTTTCCGATATTCTTTGAGCGGATCGAGCAGGCGACTGCGCCGGGCGGATACACGATGGGTCACACGTCGCATCTTTTCCTTTTCGACACGCAAGCAGGCTTCGCGGACTCCTGGCCCTACGGCACGCCCGCCGAAGAGATCCTCGCCGATCTGAGACAGAGGATCTGATCGTCATGACCCGACTTTCCGGAGAGACGGCCCTTGGCCTGGCCTGGATCATCGCGCTCACCGCGTCGCTTGCCGTGCTCTTCATCGGCGAGGTTCTGGGGCAGACACCTTGCGTGCTCTGCTGGTTCCAGCGTGCCTTCATGTTCCCCTTGGCCATCATCCTCGGGCTTGGGCTGTGGTGGCAGGATCGGCGCGTGGGTCGCTACGGGATCGCGCTGGCTTTGGGCGGTGCCGCCGTCGCGCTTTGGCACTTGGGCCTCTATGTCGGCGTTATCCCCGAGCGTATCCAGCCCTGCACGGCGACCGGCCCATCCTGTACCGACGACAATCAACTGGTCTTCGGCATTCCGATTCCTTTGATGGCGCTCGTCGCCTTCGCGATGATCGGTCTGCTGTCGGCTCTCTCACTGAAGGAAACACAAAAATGAAACGACGCGGCCTCATCCTGTCCGTTCTCGCGCTCGGGGTCGCCGGTTTCGGCGGTGCCGCCTGGTATGCCACCCGCCCCGACCCGATTGCCGCGTCCGATCCCATCGACCCTGAAATGGCCGACGCGCTGATCCGACCCTATTCCCCGATCCTCGGGCCCGAGGATGCGCCCGTAACCATCGTTGAATTCTTCGACCCGGCCTGCGAGGCATGCCGCGCTTTCTATCCGGTCGTCGAGGATATCATGGCGGAGCACGGAGACGCGGTGCGCGTTGTAATCCGCTATACGCCTTTTCACGGCGAGGCGTCGGTAGAAGCGATCCGTGTGCTCGAGGCGGCGCGCATGCAGGACGTGTTTGAACCTGTGCTCGAGGCAGTCTTGCGAGAGCAGCCCAGATGGGCGTCTCACGGGACCCCGGCACCCGGATTGATCCTTGAGATTGCAGCAAGCGGAGGTCTGGATGTCGAAGCTGCCCGGACACAGATGCTGGCCCCCGGTGTTGTGGCGGTGCTCAACCAGGACCGCGCCGATGTCGAGACAGTCGGGGTCCGCCAAACGCCCACGTTCTTCGTGAACGGCAAGCCTCTCGATCCGTTCGGTGAGGCCGAATTGCAGAGGCTGGTGGCAGTGGAAGTTGCGGCAAGCCAAAGCTGATTTGCGGAGGCAGGAGAAACGAGTGGTGAAGAAGTTGAGATATACCAATGCATTGGCCGTGCTTTTGACGGTTGCAGGGCTGTCGGCCCCCGCACTGGCCGGTTCGGAGGATGTCGTGGTCGAGAATGCGTGGTCCCGCGCCTCGATCGGCGTCAACAGGCCAGGTGCCGCCTATATGACCGTGCGCAACACGGGTGAAGACGCCGTTACGCTGACCGGACTTGCGACACCGCTGGCAATGATGCCCGAGATCCATGAGTCGAAAACCAACTCCGATGGCGTCAGTTCCATGGCGCCTGCAGGCGAGATCACGATTGAGCCCGGCCAAAGCGTGGCATTGGAGCCGGGCGGGTTGCACGCCATGCTCATGAAGCTGCAAGAGCCGATGACCGAAGGCGAGAATTTCCCGCTGACACTGACCTTCTCGGATGGCGGCAAGGTGACGGTCGAGGTCCCAATCCTCGGAATCGCCGCGCGTGGACCGGAGGGCTGATGCAACGTCGGCAGCTCCTTCTATACGGCGCAGCCGGTGCCGGCGTTCTTGGCCTGACGCTCTTCGTGGGCTGGTGGCGGGTGGACGGGCCCGGTGCGCCTGAACCAAAAGGGCAGCGGCCCCTGCCCCTATCGGCGATGGAGTTCCGGCTGACCGACCACGAGGAAAATGAGGTAGGGCCTGGCAACCTGATCGGTCGTCCCACAATGGTGTTTTTCGGGTTCACCTACTGCCCGGACGTCTGCCCGACGACCCTATCGGATATTTCCGGCTGGCTTGAGGAACTGGGCGACGAAGCATCAGAGATGAACGTGGTCTTCATCACGGTCGACCCGGAGCGGGACACGGTCGAGGCCATGGCCGAATATGTCGGCTATTTTCATCCGGTCATTCGTGGCTGGACGGGGCCGGAAGACCAAATTGCCCGCGCTGCAGAAGGGTTTCGTGCCTCATTTGAGCGCGTCCCGACTGAGGGCGGCGGCTATACGATGAACCATACGGCAAGCGTATTCCTGTTCGATGCCGAGGGTGAGCTCGTCACCATGATCGACTATCACGAGCAAAGAGAATTCGCGGTGCCGAAGATCCAGCGCGCACTGACAGAAGACGTAGAGGGGGCAACATGAAGATAAGAACTGTCTTGGCGGCCGTTGCGGTCGCAGGCGCATTTTCGGTGACCGCCATCGCCATCTCTGGCGTTCTGTCCAAAGAACCGGTGCCCCCTGCGATTGCTGAAGCGACCCTCTGGACTCCCAATCCGCTTGCGCCGCCTCGGATTACCGAAACCAATTCGGTCCGCCCTACACTCGCCCAGGCGGATATCGCATTCGAGTTCAGACCCCGGCCGCTCCTGACCGTTTCCCCCGCTGATACCTCCTTGCCATCTATCGAGCCCCCGCTGGTCACCTGGTCGCGGGAGATTGCGTCCGGCGAGACGCTTGATGCGGTCCTTTCCGATGCGGGGCTGGATGCTTCGGATCGCGCCGAAATCGCCTTGGCGATTGGCACGGAATACGATCTGCGCCGTCTGCGTCCGGGTCACATCATTACGGTGGTTTCCACAACGGACGACAACCCGCGTCGTGTAGAGCTCGCCGTCGAAGACGGTGTCCGGATAGAGGCGGTCTTCGGCGAACAGCTTGCCGCCCGCGTGTTGGACCCGGATCCCGAATTGGTGACTTTCGCCGGCGAGGCGGTGATCGAGAGCTCGATTTTCGCCGCCCTGAACACGGCAGACATCCCCGCCCGTTTTGCGGTGGACCTGGCGCAGATGCTGGGCGGCACCGTGGATTTCCGTCGTGATCTTGCGGGTGGCGAGACGATGCGCCTCCTTTGGCGCGAGGCCCGAGACGGGAACAAGAGGATTGGTCAGCCCGAGCTTGCCTTTGCCGCACTGGATATCGATGGCTCGGTCTATGAAATCGTCTGGCCGAACGACGGCAGCGGCCAAGCGACGATCTATGTCGACGGAGAAGTCCTGCGCGTGTTTGCGCAACCGGTCGAAGGTGCACGGCTGAGTTCTGTGTTCGGGCGCCGCACCCATCCGGTCTACGGCAATGTACGGATGCACACAGGAGTCGACTTCGCGGCGGCGCGCGGCACGCCGGTACAGGCGACGGCGCCGGGCCGCGTTAGCTTCATCGGCCGACGCGGTGGGTATGGCCGGGTCGTCGAGATCGCTCATGGCTCCGACACCCTGACGCGCTATGCGCATCTGAGCGCCGTACCGGACGGGCTCACACAAGGGCAACGCGTGATGGCCGGAGATATGATCGGGCGGGTCGGTGCGACGGGTACCGCGACAGGCCCCAACCTACATTACGAAGTGCTGGTGGACGGTCGCCCAACCGACCCTCTCTCTGACGACCGATTGGCAGAGGCGGCCGAGCGTGAAGCGGACGACACGGCCGCGCTTGAGCGACTGCGTGAGGCGCGTTCACTTCTTGCTGAGAGGCTCGCCAGCGAATTTGCACAGACGACAACCGAAAGGCTTTGATCCATGAAACGATTTACTCCCGCCCTTGCCATCGCATTTGCCTTGCTTCCTGCGGCGCAGGCCGTCGCAGAGGCGATTCAGATCGACGTCCGGAAGACAAACGGCTGCGGCTGTTGCCTGTCCTGGATGAAGCACCTCGAGGAGAATGGCTTCGCGCCGATGGGCGAGGACATGTTCGGAGGATCTCTTGTGCGCTTCAAACTCGACAATGGCGTGCCGCAGCGCATGGTCTCCTGCCATACGGCTTTGGTCGACGGCTATGTGATCGAGGGCCACGTGCCGGCGGCTGACATCCAACGCCTGCTGGAGGACCGGCCAGACGCGGTAGGCCTGGCGGTGCCGGGAATGCCCTACGGGTCGCCCGGCATGGGACCGGAGGACGACCGGGAGGCTTACGATGTCTTCCTGATCCACGAAGACGGATCGACCGAGGTCTACACCAGCTACTCGGCTCCTGACTGAACTCGCGGCAGAACCTTAACAATTGGAACCCCTCTCCCCCATAGCGCTTGGCTTTCTTGGAAGCCTGGCCGCCGGATCGCTGACCGCGGTCGGGGCGGTCCCCGTTCTTTTTGGGCGCATCCCGTCCCGGGCCACGCGCGATCTGCTGCTTGGCTTCGCGGCGGGTGTCATGCTCGCGGCTTCGTTCTTCTCGCTGATCATCCCGGCTCTCGACGCAGCTGAAGGACAGTTCGACAACGGTGCTCTCCCGGCGGCCATCGTATGTGTTGCGATCCTGCTTGGCATGGGCGCGATCGCTCTGATGAACGAACGGCTACCGCATGAACATTTCAAGACGGGGCGGGAAGGTCCCGACGCCGCATCGCTGCGGCGCGTCTGGCTTTTCATCATCGCGATCACTATCCACAATTTTCCCGAAGGGCTTGCCGTCGGCGTCGGGTTCGGGGCTGACGGTTTGTCGGGCGGGTTGCCACTTGCGATCGGTATTGGATTACAGAATGCCCCCGAAGGTCTGGCGGTGGCGGTTTCGTTGCTCGGCGAGGGCTATTCCAGGCTTCGCGCCTGGGGCATCGCCGCTCTGACCGGTCTCGTCGAGCCCGTCGGTGGACTTCTCGGCGCAGGGATTATCAGTCTTTCGCAACCGCTGCTGCCCTGGGGTCTCGCCTTCGCAGCAGGTGCGATGCTCTACGTCATCAGCCACGAGATCATTCCGGAAACCCACCGATCCGGCCATCAGAACAGGGCGACGCTCGGCCTCGCCGTTGGTCTTGTGATCATGTTGTTCCTCGACGTCTGGCTGGGATAAGCTGATGAGAACTTGCCTCTTCGTCGGTCTGCTTGCTGCGCTGATCGCCTTTCTTGTCGATCAGGCAACGAAGGCAATCGTTGTGTCCAATGCGACTGTTCTTAGTTCCGGCGTATCGGTCTTTCCCGGCTTCAATCTCATCTACCTGCGCAATGACGGAGTGACCTTCGGGCTTCTCGGCGGCGCGCCGTGGTGGAGCCTTGTCTTACTGGCGCTTGGCATCTGCGTCTGGCTGGCGTTCATGCTGGTCCGTACCAGCAGCCGGGTCGAGGCCATTGCCTATGGTGCGATCATCGGCGGTGCACTCGGAAATATTCTGGACCGCCTGCGCTATCGTGCGGTGACGGATTTCCTCGATTTCTACATCGGGACGGCGCACTGGCCTGCCTTCAACATGGCCGATGTTTTTGTGGTTGGCGGCGTGATGCTGCTGCTCATTGCGCCGTGGGTTGGCGCTCGACTTCAGACCGATTCATGAAGCCGGGATTGCCGCAGTTCGTTAGTGAGGACCTGAACCTGTTCCAGCGCATGGGTCTTGCCCTTGCTGCCGGCGGATTGACGGTTTTGACTCTTCCGCCGTTTTCTTGGCTCATCGCGGTCCCTGTCGCCTTCTCCGTGCTCTTTATCGTTCTCCGGAACATCTCAACCTCGCGCGCTTTCCTTGTCGGTTGGGCTTTCGGACTGGGCCAATTCGGGATTGGAATTTCCTGGATCGCCGAGAGCTTTTACGTCGATGCCGAACGTTTCGGCGCACTGGCGATTCCGGCGGTCGCGGGTCTGTCCGCCGGACTTGCCATCTTCCCGGGCATGGCGGCGATGCTTTTTGCCGCCATCATGCAGCGCCGAGCTGTCGGCGGCATTGCGGCGGGCCTGCTGTTTGCAACCTGCTGGGTGGCCACGGAATGGCTGCGGGGTCATGTCCTGACAGGGTTTCCCTGGAACCTTGCCGCTTATGCCCTTGTCGACTATGCCGCCCTGCGCCAACCCGCCGCCTGGGTCGGAAGCTACGGTTTGGGCTTTCTCACGGTCTTCATCGGCATATTGCCAGGTGTGTTGACTGTGGCGGCGCCAAAGAGACGCGCGCCTGTTCTCGTGCTCTTCGCCGTTGCTGTGGCGGGTTTCTGGGTTGGCGGTGCGCTTCGGTCAGGGCAGGACATGCCGCCGACAGACGTTGCTTTGCGCATCGTCCAAGGCAATGTGCCACAAGTCGAGAAGTGGGTACCGGGCAGCCGCCAGCGAACCTTGGAAAAATACCTGGGCTTGTCCGCGCAACCCGGACGTTTCGATTTGCTGCTTTGGCCGGAAACGGCCTTCCCCGGCTTTCTGGACGAAGATGCTGCGGCACGCGCGCGGATATCTGCAGCTTTGCCAGACGGCAGGATCCTACTGACAGGTGCGCCTGACCGAGTGGAGGGCGATGGGGGAACCAGATATTTCAACACGGTTCAGGCCTATGACGGCAGCGGCGAGGTTCTGACGGGGTATGCAAAACATCATCTTGTTCCGTTCGGGGAATATGTGCCCCTGAAAGGCTGGCTGCCCATCGAGCGGCTGACCGAAGGGTTGGGCGATTTCACGCCGGGACCAGGGCCGCGCACGCTGGCGATCCCTGGCGCGCCTCTGGTCGCGGTGGCGATCTGTTACGAGATCATCTTTCCGGGCCACGTGGTCGATGACCTTTTCCGCCCCGACTGGATATTCAACGCCACAAATGATGCCTGGTTCGGAACCAGCATCGGACCCGAGCAGCACCTCGCCTCCGCGCGGATGCGCGCGGTCGAGGAGGGACTTCCCGTGGTCCGGGCGGCCAACACTGGGATATCCGCGATCATCGACGCCAATGGAAATGTCGTCGCGCGTCTTGATACCGGGGAAACAGGCACCATTGATGCCGGCCTGCCGGGCGCGCGTACTCCAACGCCCTATGCGCGGTTCGGCGACTGGACCTTGTTGGTTCTTGTTTTTGGGTGCTGGGTCTTCGGCTGGCTGGCCAGTTTGCTCGGACGAGATCCCGATGCGCGGCATTTTGGAACGGAGGTATCCTGATGCTTGTGATCGTGAGCGCTATCGGAGGCGCGATCTGGGGTGGCTATCTGGCACGACGGAGGAGGGGGAATCACCTGGATATCCTCCAATATGCGGTAGCGTCTGCGATCGCCTTCGGACTTGTCGCCCTGTTTGCAACCATCGTGCTGTCGCGGGTTCTCGGCTAGCGAGCTTCGAAATTGCGCAAACGTGTCAGCGGCTTGAAGACCTGATAGCTCGAGGTCCCGATAGAGAATCGCGCGAATGTGCATCTAGGCGAGCTCATTTCTGATTGAGCCGTCGCTCGAACGCCTCCAATGTCGTCCCGCTGACGTGATGCTCGATCCCTTCCGCATCGCGTTCCGCGGTCTCTTCGTCGATTCCCAGGCTCAGAAGAAAGGCGACGACGACCCTGTGGCGGCGTCGACAGATCTCCGCGAGGTCCTGCCCGGCATCGGTGAGGAATATCGCGCGGTATGGCTCCCGCCGGACCAGACCAGCAGCCTTGAGCCGCGAGATGTTCTTGGTCACGGTCGGCGGCTTCACGCCAAGCCGCTCGGCGATCTCGACCGGTCTGGCCTCCCCGCGCGTCTCGATCAGTTCCGCGATCAGTTCGACGTAATCCTCCGCCATCTCGCTTTCATGTGCCTGACGCACGGTCGCAAAGCCATCGGCCTGCGCCTCGGGAGCCCGGTCGACCGCTTCGAATGGCTCACGCCCTTGTGATTGTAGCTTTGTCATACTCGGGACTTTGCAGCGAAACAGCGGGATTGACAACTTGTTTGCTTCGGGTAGATAAGTTAGCCATGTCTAACTTTTTACTTTGGAGGCCGTGGTGATGCGAAATATTATGAGAGTGCTGCTCGCCACACTCGCAAGTGCGCTCCTCCTGTCCGGACCTGTCGCCGCGACGCCGGCCAAGGAGGCGCCTTGGCTTCCCGAGGCAGCGGCCTACCGTCTGACGCTCTTTCTTGGAAATCTCGAGCCTCTGCCCTGGGACGACATCGAGACCGCCTGGACGGAACCCTACCGGGGTTCGGAATTCTCTGTCGGGGCGCTGGCGTGGCTGGACCGCAAAAGCGATATCGAGCTACCGAAACCGCCGGATCAATGACCGTGCGCCAGTGCTCCTTTCGCCATCTGCTCGCCCACCGGTTCTCCGCCTGAAGGCCCGGCCTCAACCTGATGGCCGTTCAGGAGCCGAAGTGCGTTGGCGACCACCAGCAGAGACACGCCTACATCCGCAGCAATGGCGCCCCACATTGAGGCCATACCGAACGCGGTCAGCCCGACGAACAGCGCCTTGGTCGCCAGCGATATGCCGATATTCTGGTGGATGATCGTCATGGCACGGCGCGAATGGCCGATAAGCCAGGGTACCTTGCCGATGTCGTCGGTCATCAGCGCGATGTCGGCCGTCTCGATCGCGGCATCCGATCCGACAGCGCCCATGGCGATGGCATAATGCGCCCGCGCCATGGCCGGTGCGTCATTCACACCGTCGCCGATCATCGCCACCATGTCGTGGCTTTCGACGAGTTCCTCAATGGCCGTCACCTTGTCTTCTGGCAAAAGTTCGGCGCGCACCTCGTCGATGCCGACTTCGGCTGCCACCGCGCGCGCGGTGCGTTCGTTGTCGCCCGTCAACATCACGATGGTCTTCACACCCTGCGCATGCAGACGCGCAACGATCCCCTTTGCATCTGGGCGGATGCGGTCGCGAAGCTCCAGTACGCCGGTCACGCCGGTCTCGTCACCCACGGCAACGAGGGTGCTCCCTGCCCCTTCGATCCGATCCCGCAGATCCGCCGGAATGGCATTGCCGAACCCCTTCTCTTCGGCGAAGCGATCCGAGCCGAGCCAGATAGCGCGCCCGTCGGCGCGTCCTTCCAGACCGCGCCCGGGCACGGTACGGGTGTCCTCTGCGGCAGACACGGAAACACCATCGGCTTCGGCGCGCGAGAGGATGGCGCGTGCCAGCGGGTGTGAAGACCGCGCCTCCAGGCTTGCTGCCAGCGCCATGAGATCGCGTGCGGAAACGCCGACCAGTGGGTGAACCGCCGCCACCTCAGGCTCGCCCATGGTGATCGTCCCGGTCTTGTCCATCGCCAGTGCCGTGGTCCGCCCCGGCGCCTCGACATAGGCGCCGCCCTTGATGAGCACCCCCGCCCGTGCCGACGCGGTCAGCGCTGCCACGATGGAGACCGGCGTAGAAATGACCAGCGCGCAAGGACATGCGATGACCAGAAGGACCAGAGCATTGTAGAACCAGTAGTCCCAGGCGCCGCCGAGCAGCAGTGGCGGCACCAGCGCGATGGCGATCGCCAAAGCCATCACGATGGGTGTGTAGATGCGCGCGAACTTGGCCACCCACTGTTCGACCGGCGCGCGGCGGGCATGGGCATCGCCCACCATGCGAATGATTTTCGCGAGCACCGTGTCCGAGGCGGCCTTCGTCGCCCGCACCGTCAGTGTGCCCTCGCCGTTGATCGTGCCGGCATAGACCTCGTCGCCTGGTTCCTTGGGCACTAGCGCGCTTTCCCCAGTAATTGGGGCCTGATCGACGGCCCCTGCCCCGTCCACGACCTCACCGTCGAGGGGGATCCGGTCGCCGCCGCGCACGATAAACCTTGCATTGACTGCCACGGCCGCGGCCGGAACGTCGGATTCAGATCCGTCGTCGTAAAGAACCCGCGCCGTTGGCGGCGCCAGATCGAGGAGCGCGGAAACCGCATTACGCGCCCGCCCCACGCTCCAGCTCTCAAGATAAAGCGAAAGCGAGAAGAAGAAGGCGACCGTCGCGGCCTCAAAAAACTCGCCGAGGCCGATGGCGCCCGCGACGGCCACCACCATGAGCAGGTTCATGTCGGGGCTAAGCCTCCGCGCCGAAGACCAGGCCTTGGGCGCGACAAGCCAGACGCCAAAAAGAATCGCGACGGCGAAGATCCCTGCTTCCACCATAGGCATAGGCACCTCGCCATGGCCCGCAAAGAGCCCGAGCGCGCCGCCCATGCCGGTCTCGACAATGTGAAAAAGGAATCCCGCCGCCCAGAAGCCGCCGCTCAACGAGGTAAAGCGCTTCTGACGTGCCAGATGCGCCGCCTGGTCCTCTGCTGCGTTGTCGGCATCCCATGGCTTGGCGCTCATGCCGGTCGTTGCGACCAACTGCGTGACTTCGTCGTCTGGTATCCTCTCGGCGCTATCGAGGATGGTCATTCGCCCGTTGATCACGTCGAATGCCAGGTGTTCGGTTCCGCCCACTTTCGGCCCGACAACCCGGTTCAGGATCGCCACCTCTTCGGCGCAATCGAGCCCGGAGACCTGAAAGCTCCTTCCGCCAGACGGCGCTGGCGCCGTGGACGCGACGTCCTTGCTGGCGTCGCAACAGGAGTTGCCTCTTGGGTCAGAATGCTCTTGATCACCCGGATGGCCGTGATCGTTGCGGTTGCCGTCGGAAGACATGGATTGACCTCAGGATTCATTGATTCCACATTGACATAGCCCCTACAGTAACTAGAGCTTCAAGGGCAACAAGTGGATATTCGTCCAGCAAGAAAGGCGCCCTGCGGAGGCTTGAAGCTAGCCGCCCCCTTGAAACGACGCGGTTGGAGCAACGCTTGCCGGTACGAAGCGATCAGAATGAGTGAGGTAGACATGCAGAAACGAAACGCGCCGATTATCGCAGCGACATTGGTGCTTGCTGGCTGCGCGGTGCCAACGCTGGACGACGGCGGCGCTCGCAACGAAGTGGGAAGTGTTCCCGAGGCCGTCATTGCCCTTGCTGCGCCTGGTCAGGATCTCACCACGGCGCGGCTTCGTCCCGAGGATGGCTGTTATTGGTATGAACACAGCGGTCCGGTGGAAAACACCTTGGTTCCGCTACGCTCGGCAGGTGGCAACCCCATCTGCACTTCGCGCCAGTCCTGATCAGCCCATAGATGCGTCAAGCCCACGCGTAACACATGATGCGCCAGTCAACTTCTCGGGGTGACGCTGTCTTCCGCCGAGTACAGGAATGCCGTCGAGCCAATCTCGACGTTGGGATAGAGATCATTGATGTGTGCCATGACCATTCGGACGCAGCCGGAACTCGCACGGCCGCCAATGCTTCTTGGATACGGTGTCCCGTGAATCCTTAGATAGGTGTCTCGGTCGCCGACGAAGAGATAGAGGGCTCGCGATCCGAGCGCGTTTTCAGGTCCGGGTTCCATACCGTCAGCGATATCGGCGTAAAGCTCTGGGTCGCGGTCGATCATGTTTTGTGTCGGCTGCCAATGCGGCCACCTGACCTTGCGCTTGATCGTATAGGTGCCCGGTTCGTAAAGTTTACCGCGCGCGATCGCCACGCCATAGCGCATCGCCGTGCCGCCTTCTTCGATGTGGTAGAGATAGCGCGCAACAGCATCGACATGGATATCACCGGGTACAAGTCCGTCCTTCGCGAGGACCCGCTGTGGCAGGAAGCGAGGGTGAAGGCCCCAAGGGTTGGACGTGGCCGGGTCGTAGCCGGGAGGTGTAACCTGTGCGTCCCAAGCTGCCTTCTGCGCATCGGTAGGCCACGTGTCTGCAAGGAGCGGGCTGGATATCGATGCCGAAAACAGCGCGGTGGTCGTCTGGATGAAATGTCGTCTTGTCAGCATATAGATTGCTCCGTTCACGCATTGGACGGCAAACCGAACCTTACCCCGAACGCAGTGTTGTTCGCCCGGGAAGGAGTGAGGCGTTATTGGCAACTTGCTCCATGGTGCCGTTCTTTGTCGGTGGCTTAACTCCTAAAGCTACTAGAGGTTCAAGAAAATTTTCTGTTATCAATAGACGCTGCTACTAATGGAGCTATCCGATCCGTCCCAGAACCGGAAATACGTCGAGCATCCAGTATGACAGCGCGCTCAACTGCCCTGTCATCATCGCCAGCCCCATCAAGATCATCACTATGCCCGCAAGCTGGTGGAGGCGGCGGCCAACCCGGCCGATGGCCCGCAACCGTCCCGCGATCTGGTCGGTGAATCCGGCCACGATCAGAAACGGTATTCCAAGGCCGGCGGAATAGACGGCAAGCAGCATGATACCTTCGCCCATCGTGGCACTCGCCGCACTGGCTGTCAGGATCGCGCCGAGGATCGGGCCGATGCACGGAGTCCAGCCGAAACCGAAGGCAAGACCGAGGACATAGGACGCA
The DNA here is from genome assembly GCF_017309175.1 of Salipiger bermudensis. NCBI lineage: Bacteria > Pseudomonadati > Pseudomonadota > Alphaproteobacteria > Rhodobacterales > Roseobacteraceae > Salipiger > Salipiger bermudensis. The sequence continues at coordinate 16,240 of NZ_JAEKJV010000025.1, forward strand.
GCGGGTTGGCCCCCGGGGATGTTGAGATTGAATCGGAAGTCGCGTTCCATGACCGAAACACGCGCGGCTCCTATCATGAAGAGCCCGAAGAAAATGATGATGCCGCCCCCAACGAGGTTGAGTTCATACCGCCACCGAAGCAGGGCCTGACCCATTGCAGTCGCGGATGCGCCAAGTCCCATGAAGATGGTGGAGAAGCCGAGGACAAAACACAGGCTCAGCCAGACCGCGCGCGACGGCGAAGCGCCGACCACCCCGCCCTCAGCGGCTGTGCGCCCGGTTACGTAGGAGACATAACCTGGCACAAGAGGTAGCACGCAGGGGGACAGAAATGATATCGTGCCGGCTAGGAGGGCGGCGGTGAGGGCGCGCGCCAAGTGATGTCTTCGTCGACCCAGATCAGCAGGGACCCCCGCTTGCGCAGCGATGCGTTGTAGCTGGACCAGTTGGTCGTACGATAGCGGGCGGGAGATGGGTTGCTCATGGAATGCGGCTAACAGCATGGGTTCGCGAAGGGAATCCTGAGGCGTCAGACTTGTGCAACAACGCCCCGTATCATCGACCTAGTGGTGCCCACATGGCAGGCTATTTCAATGGATAGATTTTTCTCTATCAGTATGCCCGCGGCTCAGTTTGTTAGAAATGTCCTGCTGTTCAGCTTCGCTGCATTACTGCCGGTCCTGTTGTTCTACGTCTTACTGGCTCCGGGCTTTGCTCCGGCTCTTGCTGCCGGCGGACCGGCACTCATGCGCTTACTAAGGCAGGTTGCGACCAACGGTTTGCCCGTGGTTTTTGCCGTCAACTATGTCAGTTTTTTCCTTTTCGCTATGACAAAGCAACCAAAGGCGGGCTCAAGAGACACGGCGTTTTTCGTGCTGGTCGATGTCTTGCTCAGAGCCCTTCTCTTTCCAGGTCTCCACGTGCTGATATACGTTCTATCTGCCGACTGGTTCGGGTCATTCGGCGGCAATCGTTCAACCGCTTTGGCGGTTGTATCCCCGACTCTTGCGCGTTCGGCGTTTTTCGAGAACATCTCCGGCGTTTACCTCTATGCGACTATGATAAGCGCGTTGCCGCTCTACGTCTCGGCTTTCGGGCGGTCGGAATTTCTTGGACCGGTTGTACGTCGCTTGCCCATGAACACGGGCGTGATGCTGCTTGCCCTGGCTGCGTTTGCCTTGTCGGTCGGGCTGATCACGATCGGCGCACAAGGCATCGCATCTCTTCAGGCCAGGTGATGGCAGGCTAATCACCGTGGGCGTGGGCGGGGGCGGGGGCGACTTGCGGTGCCACCCATTGCGACAAGTAAACGCGCTCGAAGGCGAACACAGCGATCATCCCGACAGCGGCGTAGAGAACGATCATCGGGTCGCTTTGAAGCTTCATCACGGTGAAAGCTGCCAGTACTATCGCATCGAGCGCCAGGGCAGTCAAAAGCACGATACCGAAGGCGCCGACGTCTGCTCGACGATAGCGGAACACGCCCCAATGTATGATCATGTCCATGACGAGGTAAAAGAAAGCACCGAGGGATGCGATCCGGCCTAAATCAAAGAGCACGGCCAACGTCGCGGCGATGACGACAGTATAGACCAGGGTGTGGCGTTGGATGGGACCTGGCATACCGAAGTGGCTGTGCGGGATCATTTCCATGTCGGTCAGCATCGCCAGCATACGCGACACCGCGAAGACGCTGGCCAGAACGCCGGACGCCGTTGCGACAGCGGCCAGGATCACCGTGAGTATGAAGCCGGTTTGTCCAAGGGCGGGCTGCGCCGCTTGTGCCAGCGAATAGTCACGCGCTGAGATGATCTCCTCGATCGTGAGACTCGAACCGACCCCGTAGGCGACCAACAGGTAGACGACGACGCAGATTCCGATAGAGAACATGATCGCTCGGCCAACATTGCGATTTGGTTCAGTGATCTCGGCTCCGCTGTTGGTGATCGTGGTGAATCCCTTGAACGCAAGGATGGCCAGCGCCGTAGAGGCGATGAACCCCGTGAGCCCGTAGGATTGTGAGGTCTCGGACGCCGCGGCGAACGCAAAACCACTGGACCACAGGGCCGCGATGCCAAACAGAGCTATGCCTCCGATCTTGATCGCGGCCATGATCAACGAGAACAGCCCGACCGAGCGGTTTCCGGCCATGTTCACCAAAAAGGCGAAAACGATCACGGCCACAGCCAGAGCGGGGACCAATGGGCCACCTTCGATATCGAAAGGGCGCAGGACATAGGTGGCGAAGGTTCGCGCGACGAGGCTTTCCGCGATCACCATGCTGAGCGCCATCAGCAGTGCGGCCCCGCCCGCGATGGCTCCGGGGCCATAGCATTTCTGCAGGATCATGGCGATGCCACCCGAGGACGGCCATTTGTTCGACATCCTGATGTAGCTGTAGGCGCTGAAGCTTGTGACGACCGCGCCGGCGATGAATGCAAGCGGGAAAAGCGGGCCGGCGAGCTGCGCGATTTGCCCCGTCAACGCAAAGATTCCAGCGCCGATCATCACGCCTGTCCCCATCGCAACGGCTCCGCCCAGACTGATGGAATTTTCGCGGTACGTTTCTTTTTCGCTCTGCATAAATGGCCCCCTTTTAATTTTGGTTCATCCGAACGCTGTTGCGCGCTTCTAGATACGAACGCCGCGAAGGCGCAGCGAATTGAGCACCACCGAGATTGACGACGCGCTCATGGCGAAGGCAGCAAACATCGGACTGATGAGGATGCCAAAGAAGGGAAACAGAACTCCCGCCGCGACCGGCACGCCGGAGGCGTTGTAGATCAGCGCGAAGAACAGGTTCTGGCGGATGTTGCGCATCGTGGCCCGGGCGAGCCGCCGCGCACGCACGATACCATCAAGGTTGCCCTTGACCAGCGTGACGCCCGCGCTTTCGATGGCCACATCGGCGCCGGTGCCCATGGCGATGCCGACATCGGCCTGCGCGAGCGCGGGGGCGTCGTTGACGCCATCCCCGGCCATGGCGACCTTGTGGCCCGCCTCTTGCAACTCAAGGATGATCCGCGCCTTGTCCTCCGGCAGCACGTCGGCCCGGATCTCATCGATTCCGAGCCGCGTGCCGATGGCCTTGGCCGTGCGTTCGTTGTCGCCGGTCGCCATGATGACGCGGAACCCCAGTTCATGCAGATCCTCGATGGCTTCTGGCGTGGTCTCCTTCACTGGGTCGGCGACAGCAACTAGACCGGCGATCTCGCCATCCAGCACAACGAACATGACCGTCTCGCCTTCGTCGCGGCGGGCATTGGCCTTGGCGGTCAACGCGCCCGCCTCGAGCCCCAATTCGCGGATCATCGCCAAATTGCCGAGCGCGACCGCTTTGCCGTCAACGACCCCCTTGACGCCCTTGCCAGTGACCGCCTCGAAGTCCCGTGCCTCGTCCATTTTGACATCTCGCTCCTCCGCACCCCTGACGATCGCTTCGGCCAAGGGGTGCTCCGATCCGCGCTCAAGCGATGCGGCGAGACGCAAGACCTCGGCTTCGTCGTGGCCGGGTTGCGGGAGTACGTCGACAAGCCGCGGCTTGCCTTCGGTCAACGTGCCGGTCTTGTCGACGATCAGGGTATCGACTTTCTCGAACCGCTCCAGCGCCTCGGCGTTCTTGATCAGCACCCCTGCCTGAGCGCCCCGTCCTGTCGCTGTCATGATCGACATCGGTGTCGCCAGGCCAAGCGCACAAGGACAGGCGATGATCAGAACCGCCACCGCCGAAATCAATGCGTAGGAAAGCGCAGGCGCGGGCCCCCAGATCGCCCAGGCGATGAAGGACAGGACCGCGATACCGATGACGGCCGGAACGAAATATCCCGCCACCTTGTCGGCGTATTTCTGGATCGGGGCGCGCGAGCGCTGCGCGTTCGACACCATCTCGACAATTTGAGCCAGCATCGTGTCGGACCCGACACGCGTCGCCTCCATCACCAGACTGCCGGTGCCATTGATCGTCGCGCCGGTCAGCGGGTCGCCCTCGGTCTTCTCGACCGGCACGGGTTCACCGGAGATCATGCTTTCGTCGACCGAGGACCGGCCGTCCAGAACCACGCCATCGACCGGCACCTTGTCACCGGGCCGCACGCGCAGCCGGTCCCCGACTTGCACGTCCTCCAGCGGGATTTCCTCCTCGGATCCGTCGTCCCGGATGACCCGCGCGGTCTTTGCCGCCATGTCGAGAAGCGCGCGGATCGCCTTGCCGGTCCCCTCGCGGGCGCGTAGTTCCATCACCTGGCCGAGCAGCACCAGCGTCACGATCACCGCCGCCGCCTCGAAATAGACGCCGACATGGCCTTCGGAGTCTCGGAACCCATCAGGGAATATGTCCGGTGCGAGAACGGCAACGACGCTGAAGAGCCAGGCGGCTAGAACGCCCATGCCGATCAGGGAAAACATGTTGAGGTTCAATGTGCGGAAGGAAATCCATCCGCGTTCCAGAAACGGCCAGCCGCACCACAAGACCACTGGCGTTGCCAGGATCAATTCGATCCATTGTGTAGTGCTTTCGCCAAAAAACGTCCGGACTGCGGGGAAACCGACGAAAGGCCCCATCGTGAGGACAAGGAGCGGGATCGTCAGGACTGTGCCGACCCAGAACCGCCGTGTGAAATCCACCAGTTCGGGATTTGGACCTTCATCGCCCGGCACACCGGATTCCAGTTCCAATCCCATACCACAGATCGGACACGCGCCCGGATCAGGCTGCCGCACCTGAGGGTGCATCGGGCAGGTGAAAATGGGACCATCATGTCCTGTAGGAACCAGATCATATCGGCCATCGGCCGGCGTGGCACCCGCGTGGTGTTCGTGATGATCATGTGCTGAATGGACCTCGAGCTCCGATTCCGGCACGAGGTGCATCCCGCATTTCGGACAATTGCCGGGCTCGTCCTGCCGCACCTCAGGGTGCATGGGGCAAACGAATACCGAAGAAGCTGCTGTGGTTTCAGAACTGTCGGGAGTGCTCATTTTGCGGTCCTTTCCGAGAATGCTTCTCTTGCCTAGGGCTTCCATCCGCGGGAGGGTCAAGAGAGATCAGTACGGCGATTACATTGCGGCTCTGCGGGGTGGCGCTGTCCGGCCCCGTTCCCGCCGGGCGAACACGATCAACGCCAGCCCGACCAGCGCCATTGGCATGGAGAGCAACTGGCCCATGGTCAAACCCCACTCACCAAAATGAAGCGCATGGCCGATCGGGTTGTCCGCCGTCACAAATTGTTGGTCCGGTTGCCGGAACATCTCGACGAAACTTCGGGCAAGACCATAGCCGGTCAGAAACACGCCAGCCAAGGCACCGGGCATTTTCAGCCAGCCCCGGCCCCAAGCGAGATAAATGAGCAGCATTCCAAGAATGAGCCCCTCCAATAGCGCCTCGTACAGCTGGGACGGGTGTCGGGCGCAGAGGCCACTAATCCCTGGGCAGGCCTGCGCGACTTCGCCGGGAAAGATCACCGCCCAGGGAACGTCCGTCGGCCGCCCCCACAACTCATTGTTGGTGAAGTTCGCCAGCCTCCCAAGAAACAAGCCTGGCGGTGCCGCCAAAGCCAGCAAGTCGCCAGTGCTGAGCAAAGACGCGTTCTGTCGAAGGCAGAACAGCAAGGCAGCGATGACAACGCCCGCGAACCCCCCGTGGAAGGACATGCCGCCTTGCCAGACCATCAGAATTTCCAAGGGATTTGCGAGATAATATGCAGGCTGGTAGAATAGTACAAAGCCTAGGCGACCACCAGCAATCACGCCGATGATGATCCACGTCAGAAGATCTTCGATCTGCGTCCGGTCAAGCGGCGGTCCAACTGATGTCCAGAGCGCGGGACGGCTTATCGCACTCAAACAAATGCGCCAGCCAATCAGGATACCGAAGATATAGGCTAGCGCGTACCAGCGGAGTGCGAATGTGACCCCCCCGATGTCGAAGGAGATGAGGTCGGTTCCAATATCCGGAAATGGCAATCCCGCTGGCAGCACTGGGTGAGTTCCTCATCAGGAATTTACGTGGGGATTAGATGGCATTGATCGAGCACCGCTAAAGGCGCTCGATCTGCGACAGGGCATCCAACGCCCATCCCGCCATCACGCGGCGTCGAGGGCGTCCCGGAGTAGATCGCGGACTTCGCCGGCGACCGCGTCCAGGTCTTGGTTCTGCACCGCCTGCATCGAAGCGACAGGATCGACCGCGCTGACCTCGGTGTCGCCGTCCACTTGCCGCAGGATGACATTGCAGGGAAGCATCGCACCGATGCGAGGCTCGATCTCGATGGCTTTGTGCGCCATGCCCGGATTACAGGCCCCGAGAATGCGGTAAGGCGGCATGTCCGCATCAAGTTTCTTTTTCATCGTCGCTTTGACGTCAATCTCAGTCAGAACGCCGAAGCCCTTGTCTGCCAAAGCATCCCGAACACGCATCTCTGCGTCATCGATATTGGTGTCTTTCAGGACGCGATCATAGGTATAGGCCATGGGAATTTTCCTTTCCGTGTCTCTATTTTTTGGCATAACGAGGCTAAACGGTTCAGGTCGCGGTTCGGTTCAATGTCCCGGCCGAGAACGGTTTTGGCGTTTTGAGGACGGGTGCCGGAAAAAACCGGCACCCATTGGCTCAGTTGTCCTGCATCATGGAGCCGTTGCCCATGCCCTGACCGTTGCCCGGCCGCGCAGGCGCATCTGCCATGTTCGACCGCATCATCTGCATCCGCTCCATCCTATCGGCCGGAGCGGCCATCTCTTCCGGCGTCACCGCGCCGTCGCCATCGGCATCGAGGTGTTGAAAACGATCCACCATCATTTCGCGGATCATCGCGCTGTGGAGAGCTTCAAACTCGGTAATCGAGAGGTTTCCATCCCCGTCGCTGTCAAACTCGGAAAGCTTGGCCTGCAGCTGCGTGCGCATTTCTTCCGGCGTCGTTGTGCCGTCTCCATCGGTGTCGAACATTTGCATCATGCCGCCAGCCATGCCTGCGCCCATCATACCACTGCCCATGCCTGCGCCCATCATGTTTCCGTGCATGCGCTGCATCATGTCCATCATTCCGCCCATGTTCCCCATCATGCCCGGACCACCGTTCTGCATCATGCCTGCCCCACTTTGGGCACCAGGTTGACCACTGTGCCCATGGTTGGCATCCGCCAAGGCGACGCCACCAAAGGCGGTTGCAGCCAGAGTCATTGCAGCGAGTAGAGTATTGCGTTTCATGTCGATCACCTCGTGTCAGTGTTACGATAGCCACCATATGGGATGCACCTGCAGATGCGGAATGCCACGCGAGCCGGTGTTTTGTATCGCGAGGTCACAAAGGCGGGGTCTGTTACAAATTGCGACAAATCAATTCGGGGCGAACGCTCCTCTTAATCTGAGACTTGCGATATCCAGAGAAAAACCTGTCGAGGAGTCGCGTACCAACCGACACCGAACCCGTGTTTCGGTGGACGTGAAATCCGGAAGAGTTGGTGTCGAGAGTGGTAGAGGACCTGAATATCCCGAAAATTCAATTATTCAGCCCATGGCAGGAGGCTGCAGGGTGCTCTTTTTGAACCGCATTTTCTCAGTTCTAACCTTGGTAATTTTGGCGGGGTGCGGCGCAGGAAACGACATGCGCCCGGATGCTTCAGCCGAAGTCATCAGTAGCGCATCCTACCGTCACGATGGACCGGCCGCGCTGACGTTGTACACCATGATCAACAACAGGTCCGGGGCGGGTGCGCATAGCAGCGTCATGATTAATGGGTCGCAGCGTGTTATCTTCGATCCGGCAGGAACGGTCCGGCTGAGCGCTGTACCGGAACGGGGAGATGTGCTTTATGGCATTACTCCACAAGTGGTCGATTTTTATGCGCGGGCTCATGCTCGCGAGACCTACCATGTCGTCATACAAGAGATCGATGTGTCTCCCGAAGTCGCGGAGCAGGCTTTGCGCCTTGCAATTGCCAGCGGCCCAGCCGCTTCCGGTTTTTGTAGTGCCAGTACCTCCGCGGTACTCAGACAATTACCAGGATTTGAATCCATCGGACGCACATTTTTTCCAAAGCGCCTGATGGCGGATTTTGGCAAGTTGCCGGGCGTGCGAACCACAAAGCTGTTCGAGAACGATGAGGACGACAAATCCGTAGCGATCGCACAGTTCGAAAGTTCACTTGCGACACAGCCGTGAGTGTTCGTCCAACAATTCATTGGAAGATGTCCCTGCACGACGCAGTCCTCGGCGTGTGAGCCAAAGATGCAATAGGTTAGCTTCGAGCGGTAACGCTGTCTTCGGCCGAGTAAAGGAACGCCGTCGATCCGACAGCGACATTCGGATAGAGATCATTGATGTGGGCCATCACCATGCGCACGCATCCCGAACTGGCCCGGCCGCCAATGCTGCGAGGGCTCGGCGTTCCGTGAATTCGAAGGTACGTATCCCGATCTCCGACGAATAGATACAAAGCCCTGCTGCCCAAGGCATTGTTGGGGCCGGGCTCCATACCGTCGGCAAACCGCTCGTAAGCCTCCGGATCGCGTTCGATCATTGACTGCGTTGGCGTCCAGTGCGGCCATTCGACCTTTCGGCGGATCGTATAGGTGCCGGGTTCATAGAGATCGCCCTTGGCAATCGCCACCCCGTATCGCATCGCGGTGCCACCTTCCTCGATATGGTACAGATAGCGCGCGATCGCATCGACGTGAATGTCACCCGGGCGCAAACCGTCATTCGCCAAAACGCGTTGCGGCAGCAGCCTGGGATGCAGCCCCCATGGGTTGGTTGTTGCCGGGTCATAGTTGGCGGGCGTGATCTGCGCATCCCAAGCTGCTTTTTCGGCTGTTGACGGCCAGGTCTTAGCGAATGCTGGCGAACTCAGAGACGCTGAAAACAGCGAGCCGGAAAGTGCAAGGAAGTGTCGTCTTGTAACCATGAAGCGAAGCCCTTTGTTTGTTTTCGATGAATGCGGGACGATTCAAGAAACGTCCGCGACCCCATGCCACCGAACCTTTTGATGTCTTGCGATCGCGACCAACCAGAGGCAAGCAAGGACACCGCTTAGGATCGCGTTCCAACTGGCCATGGACAACGTCAGAAATTCCCAGACAACCTCACTGCACAGAACAAGATTGGACGTATTTGAACTGGCAGAGGGCAGCAATTCCGATACCGACATTTGGGAAACATCGAGGCCGGATCCCGTGCAAGAAGTCGGTCCCTCCCACCAGCCGCGCTCGACACCGGTATGAAACACTCCCAACGCGGATGTGCTGAGTACCGACAGGGCACCGATTATCAGGATTGGCAAAATCGGCAGAGCAAAGAGCAACAGAGCGCCCATTCCAATGGCGATTGCGTGTGGGTAGCGTTGCCAGATGCACATTGCGCACGGCGCGTACCCAAGAGCCTGGAAAACGAAGGCCCCCAACAGCAAGGCGGCTGATCCTGCCGCCGCAGTCATGCCGAGAGATTTTGGTGTCAGGGTCAATGAACGCTCCCATTGGCAGTCGATGGACCTGTTTCTCGCTTGTCAGGTTACGTAGACGGCGAAAGGCCTGTTATCATTCAGAGATTTGTAACGGTATGTATCCGTCTCGACCCTCAGCCGACTCTGATCCACGTTGCCATACCGTCGGCTTGGTGGCTCAACATGTGGCAATGCAGCATCCACGATCCCGGATTGTCCAGGACGACGAGAATATCCCGCGTCTCGCCGGTATCCAGATAGGTCGAGTCCCGGTATGGACCGGCTTCACCCGCCGCATCGAGTTCCCAGAAATGGTGGCCATGCAGATGCATGACGTGTGGGAACCCGGTTTCGTTGCGGATCGAAATGCGCGCGGTCGTCCCCTGCGCGGCGGATAGGAAAGGCCTTCGAGGCAGGCCGGATACGTCATTGAGCGCCCATGTCCCTGTGCCGTTGTGGGACGCGCTTCCCGCACCTCCCTGGAGCACCAGCTCCGCGGTTTGGCCGGGGTCTTTCGGGGCGGGCATTCGGTTGGCGGGCAATGCGGTGATGGGCGCTTTCGCGGGCTCACGGGAACCGGAAACAGCGATTTCGCCAAGGCTCAACGTCTGTTCTCCAAAGCTGTCGTCGAATCTAATAGGCCCGGTCGCATCACCAATCACATCGCATCTTTGCCCCGGAGCGAGAAGGATCGGTTCGAGCGTCCGAGGATGCGCCAGAGGCATGCCATCCAGTGCAACGATCTTGCCTATCAAACCATCCAGGCCGACACGGTACACCCTGTCGATAGAGGGATTTATGAGACGCAGTCGCAGACGGTCGCCTCGTTTCACAGTCTTGCCGGTTCCATTGAAAACAAGTGCCGTGACCGTATTGCCGATACGGCCCTCGGTTGCGAAGTGGGCCGGGTTGAACGCTTCGTCGTACTGCCCGGACTGATCCAGCAAGACATCGAAGAACTGAACAACGATGTCATGGTCGACAGCCGGCGCATTTTGCTCCTCGACGATGAAGGCGCCGAAAAGACCGCGGCTGACCTGATCGTAAGACAGGTAATGCGAGTGATACCAATACGTGCCGGCATCCGGGACGCCGAATTGATAACGATACGAGTCGCCCGGAATGACCACATCCTGAGTGAGGACGTTGACACCATCCATCCGATTTGGAACCCGCAACCCATGCCAGTGAACGAGAGCGCCCTCCTCCAATCGGTTATCGAGGGTAATGCGGGCGGTTTGTCCTTGTCGCATTCTGACTTCTGGGCCCGGCAGACCACCGTTGAAGCCCAACATCGACACGTCGTACCCAGCAAGGTGCGCCTTGATCGATTGGGGCGCGAGGATCAACTCGTGTGTCGCTGCTGGCAAGCGGGTACCAGCCAGCGCAACGGTCATCCCGCCAAGGAAAGACCTCCGGCTCAAAGACAATTCCGTCACCTCATGAATGATAGACTGGCTTTCGCCAACTGCCGCACTTGTGCCATTTCCGGAAGAGGAACTTCAAGGCGACAGAACACTCCTCACGCCGTAGTCACTTTGGGATACAGGAAGACGCGGGCGCCGATTTCAACGCGTTCGTACAGATCCTTCACATGTTCATTCGTCAACCGCGCGCATCCATTCGACACGGCAGACCCAATTGTCTCCGGGGCGTTCGTTCCATGAATGCGAAGATAGGTATCGCGTCCCTCGGCATCGTAGAGATAGAGCGCGCGGGCCCCGAGCGGGTTGTTTGGCCCGCCTTTCAGTCCATCCTTGTACTTTGCGTATTTGCGTGGCTCGCGCCGGATCATGGCGTTCGTTGGCCGCCACCATGGCCATTTGGCCTTGCGCGCTACCGTGAACTCTCCGGGTTCGTACAAACCTTTGCGCCCTACCCCGACCCCGTAGCGGATCGCCATCCCGTCCTCGAGCATGAAATAAAGGAAAAAATCGTCGGGAACGACGTGGACATCGCCTTTAACCCAGTCACCACGACGGGTGTTTACCAATTGTGGTTCGAACCGTTCGGGCAATTTGACTTTGTGGGCCCAGGCAGTTGTGGGCAGAAAGCAACCCATCGCTCCGGCACAAATCAATTCTCGTCTCGTGAAATTCTGCATGGCGCGATCTCCTCGGACCCATGAAAATTCAGTGCGCGTCAGGGGCAAAGAAAAGAAGCCGTGAACCGGGGCAAACGACGCGCCTTTGTTGCCTTGAAACTACGAAAATTCGTGCTTTTGGAACTCTCCAGCGCTGGAATGTTGTTGTTTTACAGAGAACTGCAAGGAGGTGACTGGAAATGCACTACTCACGATTCTTTATGATGATCGGAACATCGACCGTGGTCATGTTCGTTCTGATGTACCTGAACACCTATCTTTGGGGCCATATCTTCTTTTCGGAGACACGCCTTTACATGGCCATCCTGATGGGGGCGACCATGGCCGTGATCATGTTGGCGTACATGTTGTCCATGTATCAGAACACCAAAGCCAACATCGCGATTTTCGTTGGCGCAATAGTCCTTTTCGCGGCGAGCCTCTGGCTGGTTCGCGGGCAATTCACGGTGCAGGACAGGTCCTACATGCGCGCCATGATCCCGCACCACTCGATCGCCATCATGACGTCGACTCGTGCCGAGATCACCGACCCGCGCGTCCGGGGGCTCGCAGACGACATTATCTATGCGCAGGACAAGGAAATCGCCGAAATGCGCTACCTTATTGCTGACATTGGAGCAAACGGCGAAGCATCGGCCACGCGAAGCGAAACGCCGGCGCAGGTTGTGGATGCGCAACAGGCGCTTCAAACGGAGGTCGTGTCGAAGGTCGATCCTGAGTTTCTGACGGAAGACGAAATCGCTGCGGTGTTCCCGAATGGCGGAAATTGCCGCTTTGCTTACACCTCGGACAGTCCGGCTGTACTGGTGACTGGTGAAACCGGCGAAGGGTCTGCCGCCGCAATGAAGATCAGCGGTGATCTGGTGCGCCTGAATGCGCAGGGCGAAAATGCATTTTCTGAAGGCCCGCTGTCGGCCGAGATCGCAGAGACGAACGGTGACCTGACCGATCTGATCGTCAGCGCGGGAACCGACTACGAAGCCGGGTTCCGTGGTCAACTTACGTGCAGCGGATAAGGAGGAAAGGACATGCCCCGCGACACAGACAGTAAATCCGCGCAGCTTTATCGCATGGTCATGCCGGGCCATGTCTGCCCCTACGGTCTGAAATCGAAAGACCTGCTGGAGCGGCAAGGCTTCGAGGTGGAAGACCATCCGCTTGACACCCGTGAAGACACCGATGCTTTCATGGAGAAGCACGGGGTCGAGACGACGCCGCAGACTTTCATCGGGGACGAACGGATCGGCGGTTACGACGATCTCAGGGTGTTTTTCGACATTGACCCACCCGAGGAAGAGCAAAGCGACACGACCTACCAGCCGGTCATCGCGATCTTTTCCGTTGCCGCGCTGTTGGCATTGGGCCTGTCTTGGCACCAGTACGGGTCGGTCCTTACCTTGCGGGGGTTCGAATGGTTCATTTCGCTGTCCATGACCATTCTCGCGATCCAGAAATTGCAGGATGTCGAAGGGTTTTCGACGATGTTCCTCAACTACGATCTGCTGGCGCGCAAATGGGTGCGATACGGCAAGGTCTACCCGTTCGGCGAAGCGTTGGCAGGTGTCCTGATGACTGCCGGCGCGCTGCTGTGGCTCTCGGCGCCTGTCGCCCTGTTTATCGGCACGGTCGGCGCTGTCAGCGTGTTCAAGGCTGTTTATATCGACAAGAGAGAGCTGAAATGCGCCTGCGTCGGCGGTGACAGTTCCGTCCCGCTGGGGTTCATTTCGCTGACGGAAAACCTGATGATGATCTTCATGGGTATCTGGATGCCGGTCCGCGCGATCTGGTTCTGAGGTACAGCCCCTTCTTGCCTGTCACTTGGCCAACCGCTCCGGCGACAGATCCTCGATGATGGGGCAGTCGGGCCGGTGATCCCCGGCACATTTTTCCACCAGTTCGGCGAGCGTCGCGCGCATGGATTGCAGTTTCGCGATCTTTTCCTCGATCTGGCGCAGATGGTCTTCCGCAACCGCCTTCACTTGCATGCTTTCGCGGTTTTCATCCTCGTAGAGCGACAGGAGCGTCCTGCAATCTTCGATGGTGAACCCCAAGGCCCGTGCGCGACCCAGAAACGCCAGCTTGTGAATGTGGCTCTCGGTGAACGCGCGGTAGCCGTTCTCGCTACGGTTCGGGCGGATCAGCCCGATGTCCTCGTAGTAGCGGATTGTTTTTGGGGGCACACCCGATTGTCGGGCAACGTCTCCGATGTTCATGTCGAACCTCCGTTATTCTGCTGGAGCAGGAGTGGCGGCTGCCAGCTCTGCCGGGATTGCGCGCTGCTCGTCCATCGCAGGCGCGATGCGCCGCAGCCGCAGGGCATTGGTCAGGACAAACACCGAGGACAACGCCATCGCACCCGCCGCAAGGATTGGTGACAGGAGCAACCCAAAGGCGGGATAAAGCACCCCGGCAGCGACCGGAATAAGTGCCACGTTGTAGGCAAAGGCCCAGAACAGGTTCTGCCGGATGTTGCGCATGGTCCGCCGCGATACTTCGAAGGCGTTCACCACGCCGCGCAAATCGCCCGACATCAGGACGACATCCGCAGATTCGATGGCCACATCGGTGCCGGTTCCAATGGCGATGCCCACATCGGCATGCGCCAGCGCCGGGGCGTCGTTGATCCCGTCGCCGACAAAGGCGATGCGCTTGTTCCCTTGGCGCAAACTGTCGAGCGCCGCAACCTTGCCGTCCGGCAGGACGCCGGCGATGACGTGGTCGATACCGGTTTCGCGGGCGATGGCTTCGGCGGTTTCGCGTTTGTCGCCGGTGATCATCGCAACCGCAAGACCCTTTTCGTGCAGCGCTGCGATGGCTGCGCGGCTTGCCGGTTTGACCGGATCGGCCACGCCGATCACGGCGGCGACACGCCCATCTATGGCAGCGTAAAGCGCCGTGCGACCCTTGCTTGCGATCTTCGTTTCCTCTGGAGCCAATGCCGAGACGTCAATGCCTTCGCGCGCCATGTAGCGGTCGGCCCCAACCAACACCTCCACGTCTTCGACCACGGCGCGCACGCCGTAACCTGTGACCGATTGAAAGCCTTCGGCCGCCACAAGAGGTGCGCCCTCGGCCCGCGCGGCCCGCACGATGGCGTCCGCGACAGGATGCTCGGAGAGCGACTCCACGGCAGCGATCTTCGAGAGCGTTGTTGGGCGATCGAACCCTTCCGCCAGCACAAGGTCAGTCAGTGCGGGTCGCCCCTCGGTCACCGTGCCTGTTTTGTCGAGGGCGACCACATCAACGGAATCAAGTTGCTGCAAGGCGTCACCTTTACGGAACAGGACACCCATTTCCGCAGCACGTCCCGTCCCGACCATGATCGAGGTCGGCGTCGCAAGCCCCATCGCGCAGGGGCACGCGATGATGAGCACCGACACACCGGCGACCAGCGCCATCGTCAGGGCCGGATCAGGCCCGAAAAACAGCCAGACCAGCACGGTCGCCGCCGCGATCGCCATCACGGCAGGCACGAACCACAAGGTGATCCGGTCGACCAATCCCTGGATCGGCAGTTTGGCGCCCTGGGCCTCTTCGACCATGCGAATAATCTGCGCCAGGGTCGTGTCGGCGCCGACCCGCGTGGCGAGGAACTGTAGGCTTCCGGCGCCGTTGACCGTCCCGCCGGTCACCGTATCTCCGGCACCTTTTTCAGCGGGGATCGGCTCGCCTGTCAGCATGCTTTCGTCGACGCGGCTGGTCCCCTCGATGACCTCGCCATCGACCGCGATGCGTTCACCAGGGCGCACGATGACGATGTCACCCTGAACCAGCGCATCGATCTCGATCTCGACGCTTTCTCCGTCCCGCATCACGCGTGCAGTCCGCGCCTGAAGCCCTAATAGCTTCTGGATGGCCGCGCCCGTTCTCCCCTTGGCGCGCGCTTCAAGAAACCGCCCCAGAAGGATCAGAACGACGATGACCGCTGCCGCCTCGAAATAGACGGTGCGCAGCGTGTCAGGCAGGACCGACGGTACGAATGTCGCAACCACGGAATAAAGGTAAGCCGCCCCGGTGCCGACCGCGACGAGGCTGTTCATGTCGGGGGCACCCCGGAACAAGGCCGGGAAACCCTTGGTGTAAAACGTCCGGCCCGGGCCGAAGAGAACGATTGTCGTCAGCACGAACTGAAGAAGCCAACTCGTCTGCTGGCCAATCGTGGTCTCGATCAGCATATGAACGTCCGGAATGACGTGGCCACCCATTTCGATCAGGAAGACCGGCAAGGCGAGGATGGCCGCAAAGGTGACCCGTTTGGCAAGCGCCTGAGCCTCTTCCTCCTTGCGCGCAACTCTGTCGTCACCGGCCTGGGCCGTTGCCACGGTTGCTGGATACCCTGCCGCGCCGCTTGATTCGATCAGATCGGATGTCGTGACAAGACCTTCGACGTAAATGACCGTCGCCGTCTCTGAGGCGAGGTTGACGTTCACCTCGACCACCCCGGGCACCGCGGCAAGCGCCTTATCGACCCGCCCGACGCAAGAGGCACAGGACATCGCTGCAATCGTGAGTTCGGCCCTGGCCTTCCGCGCGGGGTAGCCCAGCTCGCGAAGGGATTCGATGATGTCGGGAATGCGCTTGAGCGCGTCCACGCTCATGCGAGCAGTTTCCGAGGCAAGGTTCACCGACACATCCTCTACGCCGTCGATTGCATTCAATGCGCGATCGACCCTGCCAACGCAGGACGCGCATGACATGCCTTCGATCGGCAGGCTGATCTGTTTGGGTTCGGGCATATGTGTCACCTGTTTTTCCATTCGAAGTGGAATATGAGGCTTCCAGTTACTGGAGGGTCAATGGGAGGGCGCCAAATAAATTTCTTCACTTGACCTTCCAGCGGGGGGAAGCCCCATGTCACCGATAGAAATCAGATCAAGGAGTGGTTCCGATGAAGTTCAGCGTTCCGGACATGAGCTGTGGGCATTGCACCGCAGCAATCGAAAGCGCGGTGAAGAGCGCAGATCCGAATGCAGGCGTAGAATGTGACCTTTCTGCCCGACAGGTGCATGTCGACAGCGTGTTACCAGCCGATCAGGTCCAAGCGATCATTCGGGATGCGGGCTACAACGTGGAACCTGCGGCCGCTTGATGCAGTGCCTGGACCACCCAAGGGTGGTCCGGGCACAGAATTTCAGTCTTCGACTTTGCGGGCTTCCTCGACCAAGTCGGCAAGCTGCGCCTTTTCGACGAAGCCCGGGACCAGCGCATCCCCGATCACGAAAGACGGCGTGCCGTTAAAGCCCAGAGCTTGGGTCAGTTGCATGGAGGTCGCAATGTGCTCTTCGACCTCGGGGGCCTCCATGTCCTTGCGCAACTGCGCGATATCCAGGCCGATCTCCTCGGCCACGCGCAGCACGGAGGCCTCTTCCGCGCGGCCTTCCAGCCCCATCATTGCCCAGTGAAACTCTTCGTATTTGTCCTGCTTGCGCGCTGCCAAGGCCGCTTTCGCGGCAAACACCGATCCGTCTCCGAGAATGGGCCATTCACGATAGACGAGGCGAATGTTGGGATCGTCTTCGATCAAAGCCCGCACCTCGGGTTTGACCCGCCGACAATAGGGACAGTTGTAGTCGAAAAATTCCACAACAGTGACGTCCCCTTCCAGGTTGCCGAGAACCGGCGCATTCGGATCGTTCTCGATCAGATCGCGCTGGTCATTCAGAACTTGGGCCTGACTGAGCTCCTGCGCTTGCGCCTGCCTTTGTTCGAGGATCGCCACGGCCTCCATGACAATCTCCGGGTTCTCGCGGATTGCCTCGAGCACAAGTTCCTTGACCCGGGACTCTGACAGTTCGTCCGCGAGTGCCGGTATCGGAAGCAAGGCAGCTATCGCGACCGTCGTGAAGGCTTGTCTGAAACGCATTTTAGTTCTCTCCCCGTTGTTCGTCGGCTTCTGTCCGCGCGGCCTGGACTTCGCGGATGCGGTCTGGCCAGGTGGACCGGATGAAGGCCAGGATGTTGTGAATTTGCTGGTCGGTCAGCACGTCTGCGAAACCGGGCATGCCACTGTCGAATTCGACGCCCTGACGCGCCAGAAGCGCCGCACCCCCCAGTTTTGTGTAATCGAAGAGCAGGCTGTCAGGATGATGCCAGGTGTGACCCGTCTCATCATGTGGTGGTGCTGGCAGGCGCCCATCCGCGCCGGGCGTTCGCCATTCCGGCTGGCCTTCCAGACCCGCGCCATGACAAGACGCACAGTTTTCTGCGTAGAGCAACGCGCCTTCTTCGATGTCGTAGCTCTCCGCCCTGGACGCGCTGCCGACATCCGAGGATGCACTGGTCGAGAGCCAATACGTGAAGGCGGCTGCTGCGACAGTGATCGGAAGGGACCAAACGAGATATCTCATGTGACCCGTATCCAGGTTGTCATGCCAGATGCGGCGTGGCTGAGCATGTGGCAATGGAACAGCCACTTGCCGGGATTGTCTGCCGTAAAGGCGATCTCCCGGGACTCGTTGCCGGCCAACAGGATCGTGTCCCGCATCGGCCCGAACGCGCCGTCGGGGCGCAGCTCGCGGAAATGCATCCCGTGCAGGTGCATCGCATGTGGGAAAACGGTCTGGTTCTCGATCTTCAGGCGCACCGGCTCGTTCAGGGATAGATCGGCCAGTGGCGTGTAGGTCATTTCGGCGACATCATTCAGGGCCCAGAATTTGCCCGCTTGGGCAAGCTGACGGAATCCAAGACGTTCCCCGCCAAGCAATGCGGACTGCATTCGCCCCATTGCCCCGCCGGACATGACCAGTCGCAAATCACGCGCATCGGCAAGGTCCGGGGCGTGTGCCGCGGGGTTCGGCGGCAACGGCAGTGGCTTGCCTCTTGGTACTGAACTGGCTGTGCCGTTGACCAGAAAACTCACCAACGGGGTCAGTTGATCATCATCGCCGATGCGAAGCAATTGGGCGGTGCCGCCTTCGTCTTCGGTCACATCCACAATTAAGTCGACGCGCTGTGCCGGGCCGAGGATCAACTCGCCGTCAACCGACTGGGGTTGGCCGGTTGGCATTCCATCCACGGCCACCGTCCAGCCACTGAATCCAGAGAGCCTCAGCGGGAAAATTCGAGCGCTTGCTGCGTTGATGATCCGCAAGCGAATGCGCTCGTTGCGCTGCGCGGGCAAGGTCAGGTCATAGCGCCCGTTGGTCGTGATAAAGTTGCCGGTACGTCCACCGTGGCTCATCATCATGGGCTGTTCGAAATTGTCGAACAGCTGCCCGCTCTCAGGGTCGAGCAACCAGTCCTCCAGAACGATGACTTCCTCGCGGTCGATGTCCGGTCCATCGACCTCTTCGACGATCAAGGCACCGCGCAGACCACGCGCGACTTGCTCGTATGAGCGATTATGCGCGTGATACCAATAGGTGCCCGCGTCCGGTACGACGAAGTCGTAGTCAAAGGTTCCACCCGGCGCTACGGCCTCTTGGGTCAGCCCTGAAACGCCATCCATCGCGTTGTCGATCCGGATTCCGTGCCAGTGAACCGAACTGGGATCGGGTACCTCGTTGCGAAACCTGCGACGCACCCGATCGCCTTGTGTGACCCTGATTTCCGGGGCCGGAACGAGGCCGTCATAGCCCCAGATCTCTGTTTCCGGGTAGGTGTCCGGAAGAAGCTGTCGACGTGCAACCTTGGCAATCAGGTCCTCGAACGGGGTCGCGGCAAAAGCCGACTGCGGGATGGCCGCCGCGCAGGCCGCCAGTGTTGCATGGCGCAAGAAATCCCGACGTGTTTGTCTCATTTCGATCCTCGAGAAAGCGGGGGCGTGTTGCCCCCGCGTGGTGTTAGTTCGACGCGGGGTTCTCCGCCTCGACCGTGTCCTTGTTCAGCAGGAAAAGCGCCATCGCTTCGCGATCGGCAGGTGTCAGAAACCGAGTTCCCTCGCGAACCACTTCCGCCATGCTGCCGCCGAAAGCATCGCCCGAAGGGGTGATGCCGGTCTGGAGCGCATAAGCGAGGTTTGAAACCGTCCAGTCATTTTTGACCAGGTCTTTTGGCCGTATCGCGGGGGCCTTGCTGCCACCGGGAAGCTGGGCGTTGCCTGCAAAGGAAGCACCGATATCGCGGCCTCCCGCAAGATTGCGCGGCGTATGGCAGGCTCCGCAATGTGCCGCACCGCGCACCAATTCCCGTCCTCGATTCCATGCGTCGCTTCGCCCTTCAATCGGTTCGGTATCCGGATCGTAGAAGAACGCCGCTCGCCAGAGCTTCAGCCCCCATCGTTGGTCGAATGGGAAGCTGACATCATTTTCTGGTGCAGGCTCGTCCACGGGCGGCACGGTTTGAAACGCCGCCCAGAGGTCAGCGATATCCTGATCAGAAAAATCCGCATAGAAGGTGTACGGGAAAGACGGATAGTACGGCGTTCCATCGGGGCCGATGCCTTGCCGCACGGCTTTTGCGAACTGTTCTGCCGTCCATTCGCCCATGCCATGTTCCGGGTCTGTCGTCAGGTTGGGCGGGTAGAACGTTCCGAACGGGGTTTCGAGCGGCGCCCCTCCGGCAAGTGGTGCGCCGCCCGCTTCAAAATTGGTATGACAGGCAATGCACCCACTGGCGCGCGCCAGATATGCGCCCCGGTCGACATTGCCCTCTGTTGCAATCGGAGTCACTGCACTGCCGACAGGCCATGCAATCACGACGCCGAGGCTGGCCGCGCCGAGCACGGCGGCCCCGCTGACGAGTGTCAAGAACCGGCGCATGGTCAGTCTTCTTCCGCCCGGAAGCGTTCATGGCATGCGGAACAGACCTGGGTCGTCATCGCGAATGCTGCGTCGGCGGGCATTTCGGCAATGGCGGCCGCATCCATCATGTCGCCTCGGCCCATCATCGTGCTCCCGCCCATCATGGTTGTATCGCCTCCCATCATTGACCCGCCGCCCATCATCGAGGCGCCATCCATGGAGGTATTGCCGCTCATGCCGCCCAATCCATTGTCGGCTGCGCGTTCCAGGCCCTCAGAGTATTCTTCCAGCTGACTTGCCAATGCCGCGAAGCGCTCCCAGTCGGTCCACACCTCGTCCTTGGCTTCCGAGGGCATGCCCCCTGTGCCCTCTGGGAACAGCTTTGTCATGCTCTCACCGGCGTGCTGCTGGAACAGGCGCGCGGCATCGCGCACTGTTTCTGCGTCATAGGCCGTTTCGCCCCGCATCATCGGGGCCACGGTCTTGACCGCCTTCCCCATTGCAAGCATGGCATCCATGCGCTCTTTCACGATGCCGGTGGCACCGCTATGCGCGAATGCCGTGACCGCAGTACCTGCAATCAACACTGCCGCTACGATAGTCGTCTTTTTCATGTCTTCGATCCTTCTTTGGGTCTGCTTTTCGAGCGATGTGAAATCAGACCCACCGTCGGGGCGGTGGAGGATCGCTGATCGGGCGCAACTCGGTTCGTTGGATCGCGCCGTCTTGCATGACGGCTTTCAGAAAAGAAGGCTCGTACGCCATGTTCGGCTGAAGCAATAACGCTGCCGGGACAGAACAATCGAGGCCTGGATGGCAGTGGCCAGAGGCCTCGGTCGATGGCCCTGCGTCTTCGTGACCATGGTATTCCTGCCCCAACGACGTTTCACCATGATATACCGGCGCCTCTGGCACCCCGAGTACTACAAGGAAAAGGCCGAAAACGGCCGACAGAATCCATCGGTTCGTCTTCGACCAACGCATCAGTTGATCCCGTTGGCCCGCTGCAATTCGCGGACATAGGCGGCCACCATCTTGACGTCTCCTTGGGTCAATCCCTCGATCTTAGGCATATTACCGAAATTCCAGTGATGTGCACGGACGCCGTTTTGAGCTGCCAGAACAAAAGCCATGTCCGAATGGTGGCTCGGTTCGTAGATCTTGTGCACGAGAGGCGGCGCAACACCGTTGCGACCGGCGGCATTTTCGCCGTGACACTCGGAACATTTTGCCTCGAATATGTTCTTCCCAAGCGCCGCCTGCTGCGAGAGTGCGTCAGGCAGCTGGACCTGGACGATCGGATCGCCTTCGGCAATCTCGCTTGTGTCAGGTGGCGTCATGGAGTGGCCAACCGCTAAATCTTCGGCTCCAACGAACTGCCAAACGGCAAAACCCCCGCCGATAACAAAAACGGCACCAATCAGCGCAGTTAATTTGTCCATGCCTGTATCTTCCGCCTTGCCCGTTGGGTCAGATGAGTTTGACTTGAGTGCCGACAGGCGCTCGCTCGTAGACTTCCTCGATCTGTTCGTTGAACAAACCGATGCAGCCGTTTGACGACCGGCGGCCGATCTTGCGCGTGTCCTGTGTCCCGTGAATACGGTAGTACTGCCACGACAGGTACAGTGCGCGAGTACCCAAGGGGTTGTCCGGATCACCCCCCTCGATACGTGCCGGCCATTCCGGATTGCGTTCCCGCATGGAGGGCGTCGGCGCCCAACTGGGGTTTTTGCGTTTTTCCACCACTTCAGTGTAACCGCGTTTGGTGAGTTCGTCGGTCAGCGGAACGGATGTCGGGTAAATCCGCATCTCGCCGTCCGCTGTCCAGTGCTGTAGCGCCATCGTCACGGTGTCTGAGATGATGATCCCTTTGCCGAGCGTGTCGAAATGGTCTTGCCAGTCATGAACTCGGAAAGAAGAAATGTTGCGGCGAATGGTTTCGGCTCGAACCACGCTTGGTGCAACCAAAGCGACAGCCGCATACCCCAACAGGCTTCATCGATTGATCTTGTTGTTTCGCGATGTCGTCATGACACACTCCTAGCCTACGGTTTGTACATGTCTTTTACGGGAGACCCGGCATCAGGCAACCTGACAAGGCCGCGAGAAGTGTATCCATTTGTATCCTTGACCTTACCCTGCTGGAGGGTCGCAAATGACGCCAGGAACGAGACAAAGAGGGTGTCATGGACGACGAAAATCCCAAGAATAAGCCGATTACAGACAAGCTCATGCATTACGGAATGATGGCGTGTTGCATTGTGATGCTGTTGCCCGTGATCGGTTTTTTTCTCGCTGGCGGAACGCTTGCGGGTATGTGGGGCAATGCATCGGCTTTCGCCCCGCTCCTGTTGTGCGTTGGAGCGCATCTTGTGATGCATAGATTCATGGGGAAATCGTGCCATTCCGACAAGGCAAACGATACTATCGAGGAAGCGCCCGAGCCCATAAGTTCCGTGATTCCTAGCGTCGCCCGCAACAGGCAGTGATGTGCGAGGGAAAGCAAAGGTATTCGTATTGCTGTTGATGGTTACATTACTTGGAGGTTGCGCGGGAAGCCTTGCAGACTGCCTAGATCTGAAGGCTATCGTGTCCACGAAGCAAGCGTCAGACCTTCTGCCGGATGGGTGTCGAACCCTTTCATCTTCTGCGACTGGCGTTGCGCGAATTGTCTGTGCGGACGGTCGTCAGGGTTTTGCCACAGGTGGACTTTGACGCAATTTCCGCCGTCCTGGCGAAATCTGCGGAAAATATGGGAAGGAAGCAGGTATCTTGATCGATTGCCTTTTGATCCTGCGACGGGTTTTGCTTATTCCCTTCGTGCTCCTGGCCGTTGTCTCTGGAAGTGTCGCGGCAGCAACCTCTGCTGAATACCAGAGCGCGCCACTCACCGCGCATCTCATTAGTGTACAGGACGGCGTTCCCGAGAACACACAGACTCTGTCAGCCGGGCTTCACCTTCAACTGAACGAAAACTGGAAGACCTATTGGCGGTCGGCGGGCGAGGTGGGAATACCGCCTTCGGTCGAATGGAGCGGTTCCGAAAACGTCGCAGATGTCGAATTCATGTGGCCCGCCCCGACGCGCTTCACCGCCTTCGGCATCGAAAATTTTGGTTATGCGGGTGAAGTCGTCTTTCCGCTGCGCATAACGCTCAAAGATCCCGGCGCACCTGTGACTCTTTCCGCGCAGGTCAAACTGCTGGTGTGCTCCAATGTCTGTGTCCCGGAAGAGTTTGACCTGTCACTTCGCCTCGGACGGGGCAACGTCATCGACAGCACTTCGGCTGGGCTGATCGGTACGTTTTCCGAGCGCGTCCCCGAAGGGGCCAAGACGAGCGGCGTCAGCGAGGCAAATGCCTTCATCGACGAAGACCTCACGGAGTTGATCGTCAGCCTTCGCGTCGATGAACCACTCCAGTCGCCGGATGTGTTTCCCGAACTGGGTATGGGTGTTGCGCTTGGCAAACCCGATATCCGTTTGGGAGAAGAGGATCGTTTGCTTTGGGCGCGCTTGCCGATCCTCTCGTCGAATACGGATGTGACAGTGGCTCCGTCGATTACCGTCACCGACGGCGAGAACCGGGCCTTCACGATCATCGCGGATCGCGTGGCGCAAGGAATAGCACCACCCTTTGAACTGGCCGCCACGACACCGGACATGATGGAACTGATCTGGATTGCCGCGATCGCGCTGCTGGGCGGATTGATCCTGAATGTGATGCCCTGCGTGCTGCCGGTGCTGTCCATCAAGGTGTCGTCTGTGCTCAAACACACCGATCACGACACAACCCGTGTCCGGTTCGGTTTCGTCGCTGCCAGCGCCGGCATCATGACGTTCATGTGGGGTCTGGCGCTCGTCCTCTGGGCGCTCCAGACGGCAGGCCTCAGCGTCGGGTGGGGTTTGCAGTTTCAAAGCCCGCTGTTTCTTGCGGCGATGATCGCTGTCCTGCTCGTCTTTTCGGCAAATCTGTTCGGAGCGTTCGAGTTCGCCCTTCCACACGGCATGCAGACGCGGCTTGCAGGGGCCGGAGGACGCAACGGGTATTCCGCCGACTTTTTCACTGGCATGTTCGGTGCCGTCATGGCGACGCCTTGTTCGGCACCGTTCCTCGGCACCGCGGTGGCCTTTGCTTTGGCCGGGCGTGGCGTGGACATCCTCATCGTCTTTACGAGCCTCGGGCTCGGCCTCGCCCTGCCCTATCTCGTCATCGCCGCGTTCCCGCGTCTGGTCGCATTCATGCCCAAGCCTGGTCGATGGATGCTGATCATCAAAAGCGTCATGGGGGTTTTGTTGCTTGCAACCGCCGTGTGGCTGTTCTGGGTGCTCGACGGTGTCGCCGGGCTTGCGTCTGTCATCGCGGTCGCGGCGTTGTCCGGTCTCGCCGTTCTGATACTATCTCTCCCGAATGTGCAGTCCCAATTCAGGTGGTCTATTGCCATAGCCAGCCTTGTCCTGGCCATTGCCGCAGGTCCTCTCTTGCAGCAATCAGCACCTGCGCGTTCGACGCCGCAGTTGGCAATGGCTTGGATCGCATTTGATCGTTCGGAAATAGCGAAACGCGTGTCCGCAGGAGAGGTCGTTTTTGTCGATGTGACCGCTGACTGGTGTCTGACTTGCAAAGCGAACAAGACACTTATCATCGATCGGGAGCCAGTCCGGAGCGCGCTTGAAGCGCCTGGAGTCACGGCGATGCAGGCAGATTGGACACGCCCGGACACGCGCATTTCCCGCTACCTTGAGAGTTTCGGCAGATACGGCATCCCCTTCAATGCCGTCTACGGACCATCGGCACCGAACGGCATTGTGCTGTCCGAATTGCTAAAAACCGAGGACGTGATGAACGCCTTGGCGCAAGCCAGTGGTCGGGATGTTTCCGCAAAGGTTGCCGGACAGGAGTGACCTGCTCGACCGGGACACCGAGCAGTAGTCAGCCGCCGAGCCGCTCAAGCGCGGCACGGACCGCCGCACGCCGAGGATCACTGGCGGGCTGCTGCTCCAACAGCGCTTCAGCCTTGCGGTAGGCCTCAACGGCGCGATCGGGCTCCTGAAGGACGGTATAGGCATTTGCCAGCCGCATCCAACCATCCAGATCGTCCGGTTCATCCTCAAGACGCTCGGCCAGCCGCGAGACCATCGATCGGATGAACTCCGCGCGATCCGCGTCATTCATCTCCGACGCCGCCGCGACATCTGCGGCACTCGGGCCTGGTTGCGACGTCGGCCCGCTGGGTAGATTGACGACCGGAAGGTCAGCTGCCGCTGCAATCCGGTTGATCTGCGCTGCATAGGTCTCCATCCAGGGAACGTAAGCCTCTTCCTGATTCAGTCGTGAAACAAGCAGATCGTAGGCCTTACGCGTCTCTTCTTGCTGAAAGTAATACAGAGACTCGAAGTAGGTTGCCGCAGGATTGGATGGGTCAAGGTCCAAAGCGCGATCAATGGCCAATTTCGCCCGTGGAATAACAACGCCGTCATTGGCAACCGCGACAGCCTCTGCCAGCATGGAGAATGTCGCGGAGGTGGCATCCTCCCGTTCGGCAACGACTTCGAAGGCTTCGACGGCATCGGCTGCTCTGCCCATGCGCTGATAGGTCTGGCCCAACAGCATCCACCCTTCGCTAGGGCCGCCGGTCGGATCGGATACAAGCCTTTCGCGAAGTTGTATTGCCAGCGCCGTCACTTCATCAGTCTGTGCCCGCTCCTCTGCACGGGCAGCGAAGGCCATTGAAGGAACCTCCGGCGATCCCATCGTCAGATAGTAGCCCGCGGCAATAACCGGCGCGAGGACCGCCGCGACAACGAGAGTGACTCTGCCACCATTACGGGATGATCCGGCTTTTTCTTCCGAATTGCGGGTCGTCGCGAGGATCCGTTTCTTGATCTCGAGTCTGGCCGCTTGAGCTTCCTGTTCAGAAATCAAACCGCGGTCCATGTCTCGTTGGATTTCCCGCATCTGATCGGCGAGGATCGCCGGTACCGCATCCCCTCTGGTGAGAGTGTTCGATTTGGACAGCAGCAGCGGGTAGAGGACAATTCCGATTGCGACCAGCGTCAAAAGAACGAAAATACCCCAGATCATGACGCATCCCCCGCTTCGTTTTGCCTGAGAATTTCGGACACGGTGTTCTCATCCTCCGCGCCCAAATCTTCAAAAGCCTCTTGCTTTCGCCGACTCATCAGTACCCCGCCACCAACGAAAACCCCGATCAGAACGAAAGCGATCGGCGCAAACCAAAGCGCGTAGGTCGCAGGCTCCAGAGGCGGTTTGAGCAGCACGTAATCCCCGTACCGCGCCCGAATGTATTCGATCACCTCCGCGTCGCTGTCTCCGGTGACCAGTCGCTCGCGTACGAGCAGACGCAAGTCCCGCGCCACACCCGCGTTCGAACTGTCGATGTCCTGGTTTTGACAGACGACGCATCGCAGATCCTTGGAAATCTCCCGCGCACGCTGTTCCAATACCGGGTCGGTCAGCATTTCGTCTGGTTCGACCGCATTGGCGGCAAAGGGAAAGAGCCCGATGCAAAACGCGAAAATCAACTGTCTCATGATGCTGCTCCCTTTGGCAGTGCGCCTGCCTGCTTCAGGGCTTGCGTGAACCGTTCGACGGCGTCCGGACCCACGACCGGCCCGACATAGCGAAACAGAACAGTACCATCGCCATCGACGATGAAGGTTTCCGGCACGCCTGAAAGGCCCCATTCGATCCCTGTCCGGCCTGAAAGGTCGGACCCGATCCGTTCGTAGGGATTGCCGAGGTCATTGAGCCACTTCACGGCATCTTCTGGTTTGTCTTTGTAGTTGATGCCGAACAACCGCATGCCCTCGCGTTCGACAAAGCGTGTCAACACGGCATGTTCCGCGCGGCAGGGCACGCACCAGGACGCAAAGACATTGACCACGACCGGTCGTTCGTTGCCTACAAGATCGCTTCGGGCCAGGCCGGGTGTCTCCAACCCCGGCACGGGATCGAGGTCGAACGCCGGGGCCGGTTGCGAGATCAGGACGGAAGGGATCTCGTTGGGATCCCGGTCGGGATTGAGCCCCCAGAGAAAAAAACCCCCGAATATGACCGCCGCAATAAACGGCAGCCCGGCAATGAGACGTTTCATCTTCTCTCCTACTCGGCAGGAACAGCATCGCTGGCTGGCTGTTTGGCGCGGCGCGGCGCCCCGACCCTCAAACGGCGATCCGACAAGGACAAACAGCCACCGATCACCAGCAGGATCGAGCCGATCCAGATCAGGTTGACGAGCGGTTCATAGAGGATCCGAAGGGTCCATGCTCCGGCGTTGTTCACTTGATCGGAGGCTGGCGTTGCAATCGACGTATAGAGATCACCCGCCAATGTAGAGCGGATGGCCGACTCCGTCGTCTGGCTTTCCGCGACCGGGTAATACCGGCGTTCTGGGAAAAGCGTCGTGACCAGCTCGCCATCCCGACGGACCACAAGGGTGCCGCGATCCGCGATGTAGTTCGGCCCTTGAACCTGTGTGGCCCCTTCGAAGGTGATGTCGAACCCCGCGATCGTGACTTCGGTCCCGGGGGCGGCAAAGACGATCTCCTCACTCTTCCATCCGGTCGAGCCGATCATCCCCATCATCAACACAGCGACGCCGGCATGGGCGAGTGTCATACCGTGAGAGGCGCGTGGCAGGTTGCGCGCGCGTCTCGCGCTCTCTGCAAGGGGAACCTCGAACAGGCGGATGCGTAGCGCCCATTCCCGTAGGGTTGCAAAAAGCAGCCACGCTGCGCCAAGGATGGCAAGATAGGCCATGATCGGCCCACCGTTCAGAAGATACCATGCGGCCAAAGCTGCGATGAACGCCAGAACGACCACGAACCGAATGCGATCGAGCAACCCGGCGATATCAGCCCGCTTCCACGACAGGAATGGACCAAGACCCATGAACACGACCAGCGCCAGCATCATCGGAATGAAAGCCGCATTGAAGAAAGGTGGACCCACCGAGATCTTGTCCCCCGTGATAGCCTCGAGGATCAGCGGATAAAGCGTCCCGAACAGAACGGTTCCCGTAGCGGCGGCCAGAATGAGGTTGTTCACGAGCAGCCCGGCTTCGCGGCTGATCGGGCGAAACAAACCACCCGGCTCCATTTCGGGCGCCCGCCAAGCGTAGAGCGCCAGCGACCCACCGATGGACACCGCGAGTAAACCCAGAATGTAAACTCCGCGCTCTGGATCGACGGCGAACGCGTGTACGGATGTAAGCAGGCCTGACCGGACGATGAACGTCCCGAGAAGTGAAAGCGAGAAAGTCAGGATGGCAAGCAGGATGGTCCAGCTTTTGAACGCATCGCGCTTTTCCGTGACGATGGCCGAATGCAACAGCGCTGTGCCCAGAAGCCAAGGCATGAAGCTTACATTCTCGACCGGATCCCAGAACCACCAGCCGCCCCAGCCCAGTTCATAATAGGCCCACCACGATCCAAGAGCGATACCTGCCGTAAGGCTGACCCACGCGGCCAATGTCCACGGGCGGACCCATCTGGCCCAGGCCGGATCGACGCGCCCTTCCAGAAGAGCCGCAACGGCGAAGGAAAACACGATGGAGAAGCCGACATACCCGAAATACAAGAGCGGCGGGTGCATGGCGAGACCCATGTCCTGAAGCAACGGGTTCAGGTCATTGCCGTCGAGCGGCGGCGGAAACACCCGCTCGAAGGGGTTCGACGTCAGCAGCAGGAAGGACAGGAAGCCGACACTGATCCACGCCTGCACCGACAAGGTGCGCGCCTTGGTCTCGGCGGGGATGTTCGATCCGAACCAGGCGACGCCCGCGCCGAACACCGCGAGGATCAGAATCCAGAGCAGCAGCGAACCCTCATGGCTGCCCCAGGTCCCGGCCACCTTGTAGAGCATCGGCTTGAGCGAATGGGAATTCTCGACGACGTTCCTGACGGTGAAGTCGCTGACGATGAAGGCCTGCATCAGCGCTGCGAAGGCTATGGCCACAAACAGCACTTGTCCTATTGCCGTCGCCTGGGCGGATTTCATCCAGACGGCGTTTCCACGCGACGCACCTGCAATCGGCAGAACGCTTTGAACAAGCGCAAGCGCAAGCGCGAGGGCCAGTGCGAAGTGACCAATTTCCGGGACCATGGCGTTCTTTCCTATCCAGTGTCGGTGGGCGTCGCGTCGGACGGCTTTGGCGTCCGCGGCGGGGTCTATTCGTCGAGCGTTGCTTTGCGGCGACGGAACTCTTCTTCGTCGATTTCCCCATTCGCAAAGCGGCGCCGGAGCGCTTCCTGCGCGTCCGAGTCCGAGGGACGGGTGCCATTGTCCCGCAGCCTGAGCACCAGAAACACGATCAATGCGATCACGGCGCCCCAGAAGGCGAGCATCATGAAGCCGCCCATAAAGCCATAGCCTCCGCCCCACATGTGACCTGTCCAGGAGCCTGGACCATCAGCTCGCGCCATGCTGGCGGGCAAGCTGGCCAGCAACGTTGGAATGAGCGTTTTCAGTTTCATCTGTTTCTCCTTCGATTAGTTCGCTTTCATCCAGTGGGATGGTGACAACAGCGCGCAAACCCGCGCTGTTATGGTTGACCAGCTGGATATCGCCGCCATGGGATTGGACGATTGTCCTCGCGATCGAGAGCCCAAGCCCATAACCGCCCGTTTCCAGAGACCTCGATTGCTCGAGGCGATAGAAGGGATCGAAGACCTTTTCCAACTGGTCGACGGGAATGCCGGGCCCATTGTCATCGATGTTGAGTACGAGGTTCGAACCGTGGGTCGCCCAGCTGACTTTTGCGGCACCACCGTAGCGAACGGCGTTCTCAAGCAGGTTCCTCAGCGCCCTTCGGAACGCGTTGGGTCGAAGCCGCACGGCAACATCATCACTCGGGGCAAAGGTGCAGTGTGCCGCCATATCGCTGCACAAGCTGTCCAGAAAATTGCGCAGATCGACCACTTCGGCACCTTCGGATCCGGTAAGGCCCCGTGCAAAGGTGAGCGTCGCTTCGACCATGCTCTGCATCTCTTCGACCGATGCGATGAGGCTGTCCCGCGTCTCTTCTTCGTCAACCAGCTCCGCGCGGACACGCATAGCAGTCAACGGCGAGCGCAAATCGTGACCAAGCGCTGCGAGCATCCGTGTCCGATCGCTGACAAACCGGGTCAGCCGTCGTTGCATGCGGTTGAAGGCGACGGTCAGATCCTTGACCTCGGTCGGCCCCGCGACGGTCAATTCACCCACATCCTCGCCCCGGCCAAGATGGTCCGCGGCCTTGGAGAGGTGCCGCAAAGGACGCGTCAGGCGCGTCATGACAAACCAGAAGATCGCCACCAGGAGCAGTCCGGCGGAAATTCCAAAGGTCAGCATCGAATAGAAAGGCCATTGGATTGGCGGACGCTCGAACCGCGTTCCGACATTCAGCCAACGCGCTCCCTTGATGGCGATCGACAGGTTCATCTCAACCGCCGTCAACTCTCCGCGCATCATCGCGAGATGCATTTCCGTCATCTCGTCCGAGAGATTGGGAAGGGGCCGCAACGCGCCCTCGACCTCGTGCAGTTCAACGCGAATATCCCGGCTGTAGCTATCGCCCAGAAGCGCGCGTATGCGTCCTTCCACGATGCCGCCATACGAATGACCGGTGTGTTCCACGCTCGGAACGTCCGACAGATCAAACCGGATCAATGGCGAATTCGCCGCGCGGAGGATCGAGTCCTGCAACTCCGGCGGGGCCTCCTCGATCAACCGCGCGACATTTGCTGCGCGACCGGCGGCCTCGAACCCCAATGCGGCACGAATCGCAAGGGTGCGCTCGTCAGCGAACAGGAACAGGCTGATCGCCTGGGCCACGACAAGTGCCGCGACCACAAGCAGGATCAACTGGCCGCTCAGAGACCTCATCGCACGGCGCATCACGGCGCATCCTCGACATCGGCAGCCAGACAGTATCCGCCGTTCCGCACCGTTTTGATGACACTGGGCCTAAGTACATCCGGCTCGATTTTGCGGCGGAGACGGCTGATCTGATTGTCGATGGTTCGATCCATCGGGCCTGCCGTCCGCCCAGCGGTCAGGTCAAGCAACTGGTCACGGCTGAGCACCATCCTCGCGCGTTCCAGCAGGACCGCCAGCAATTTGAACTCGGAGGTCGTCAATGGGGTCTCGGTGGTGGACTCGTCAATCAGCACCTGCCGGTCGGTATCCAGTATCCAGTGCGCAAAAGAGACTTTCCTCCCAGCGAGGCTTCCGGCCACAGGTTCGTCGCGGTTGCTTCTCCGAAGAACCGACTTGATGCGGGCGAGCAGTTCTCGTGGATTGAACGGCTTGGCGAGATAATCGTCCGCACCGATTTCCAGACCCACGATCCGATCCGTTTCCTCACCAAGCGCCGTCAGCATGATGATCGGAAGATCACCCTCTGGCGCAAGTCTGCGGCAAACCGACAAACCGTCCTCGCCCGGCATCATGACATCGAGCACGAGGAGGTCGAAGTGACCGGTGGCCAGCTTGGCATCCATCTCCACGGCATCCCTGGCGACGGTCGTGCGCATTCCGTTCTTCTCCAGGAAGCGCGCGACGCTTTCGCGTATCTGAGCGTGGTCGTCCACGATAAGGATATGAGGTGGCGGTCCCATGGCGTCCTTCCTAGATCATCGTTGCATTCTGTTTCATGGGCAGAATTGTAGCCGTTTGTATCAGGTCAGTCCCTTGCTACAGATGGATACAAATCTGTGCCTGCACCGTGTCGTGCTCCCGGGTAGCGTCGCGCGTATGTTATGTGACCTTTGGGATCGCAACCGATCAAAGGATGAGGTTTTCGAATATGGCTCTTGATTTGAACCGGCGCCGTTTCGTTCTGGGTGGTAACCGCCCGATTGAGGCCGCCTGCCTGACAGCGGGGTTCCGAGCTAAGACACGTGCATAACGACGTCCTTAACGACGTGTCTTATTTGGAGGGGCCATGCTGGGCGAGGTTCTGGG